>JBKQRT010000134.1:0-7967 GCA_052143895.1 Acidimicrobiales bacterium
TCCCGAAGTGGGCGACGAGTGACGGCCTCGTGCTCGTCGCTCAGGCCATCTGGGTCGTCGAATCGGGTGGGCGGACCATCGCCGTGGACCCGTGCGGTGCTTCCGACGCCTTCCTCCGCACCGGCCCGGCTGCGGCCGCACACGAACAGGCCGTGCGTGCGGCCATGGCGGCCGCAGGCGTTCCTGTCGGATCCGTCGACATGGTGGTCATGAGCCATCTCGACGGGATCGGCATGGTCGCAGCCATCGGGGACGGAGGATCGTGGCTCCCCCTGTTCCCGAACGCCCGAGTGGTGATCAGTGCCGAGGAGGTCTCCCACGTCGAGACGCATCCGGACATCTCGGGCAGCCAGGCGCTCCGCGAGCTCATCGCACAGGACGTCGTCGATGCCGTCGACCTCCCATTGGCGTTGGCCCCGCGGTGACCATGGAGCTGACGGGGAGACATTCGCCCGGCCACGCGATCCTCCGGGTCGGGACCGCCGCAGTCCTGATCGGCCACCTGGCGATCAGCCCGCTGCAGGTCACCGCCGGAGTCATGCCGGAGGGCAATGTCGATCCGGTTCCGGCCCACGCGGCCTCGAGCACAAGCTGGCGTGGGCGGCCGAGCACGGGGCGCTGATGATCGGCCCGCTCTGGCCGGGCGCAGGGGCGGGGCAGATGTCCGGCCCACCCTGGCAGGTCGACTCCGCCTGACCAGGCGAACCGTGCGCTGCCGGTGGGGCCGGATCGGCAGCACACGACGAATGGTGCCACAATCGTCGGACGTCCCCGAACGGCGGAGGCGCACGCGGAACGGAAGGCGGGATGGTGATGGCGAAGTACCTGATGAGTTGGAAGACGCGCGCTGGGGGAACTGCCCAGCAGAACCACGAGGACGGAAAATCGGTGCTCGCTGCGTTCGGCAAGTGGGAGATCCCGGCCGATCAGAAGTACCTGGAATTCCTGACTCGGGTGGACGGGGAAGGTGGCTTCGCCGTCATCGAGACCGACAACCAGGCCGGCCTCCTGGACGGCGTCTCGAAGTTCCTGACCTGGCTCGAGTTCAACATCGTCCCGGTCGTCGACATCATGGACGGCGTGTCGACGCTGGCAGCGGGAGCGGAGTTCCGCGAGTCGGTGTGAGGCGGGTGTTTCCGGGCGCCTGTACGTTCGCAGGTGCCGTGCGAACGGTGCATTCAATGCTCACGTTGTCCAACTCGGGTCACAGCTGTGGGACGACGATCTGCTCTTGCGGGACCATCCCTGCTCCCACCCGGAGGAAGCCGCCCGCTACGCGACGGTGAAGCGCCGGGCTGCGGCGCTCTCACCCGACCGTCTGATCGGATTCTCGCAGCGGAAGGCCGAGACGATCACGCAGCTCCTGCACATGCCCGCGAGACCAGATGACGAGACCCATCTGTGGCCGGCCGACCTCGGACCACCGAATGCGACTGCCCGCCAATGGTCATGAGCAACTCGGGGCGTTGGTGATGACCCTCGGCGAGGTGGAGCGCGAGTTGGTGCTCGTCCAGTTGCCGACGTGGGCGGTGATCTCAAACCAGTAGGTGCTCGCCGTCAGGCTGCCACTGGTCCAAGAGGTGCCGGACACCGACGAGACGATGACTGCGAACCCACTCGACGACGATGTCGTCGAGTCGTAGACCGAGTAGCTCGTGGCGTGGGCGAGGGCCGTCCAGGCCACGACGATGCTCTTCCCGGTCGATGACGTACAGGTCCCGGTGACACCCGTGGGGGTCGGAAACAAGGAGTGTGCTTCTCCCTTGCTTCCCGCCCCGAGCGCCACGGTCCATTTCGTCGACGCAGCGACGGGCGTGCTCCATGCGACCATGCCGGCCACCAGCATGCCAGCAACCATCAACCTGTGCCGGCCCGAGATCATGTGAGCACCGGCTCCGTCCTAGCTGGACCAGGAGTCGGTGGCCGGGCTGGTGGTGGCGGTGGCTGCTCCACCGGTCGCGGTCACCTCGGTCAGTGCCGGCATCGAGAAACAGGTGTTGGCACAGGCTGCCGGGGCCGCCGCCGTCATGCTGGCGTCATTGGTGAGGGTAACGGTCAGGAGGTTGTTGGCCTGGCCGCTCGCAGCCACGGTGAGGGGGCTCGTCAACGTGTGGGAGCTCCCACTGGTGGTCGTGGCGTAGTTCCAGACCACGTCGCTCGGCGTCGACGCGAGGCAGCCGGCCTGGGTCGTGGTCAAGGCGCTCGTCGTGTAGCCGGTGGCATAGGTCGTGCTGGTCGGCAGCTACACGGCGGTGATGGTGACCGGGTAGGGGTTCGGATTGGAGATGGTCACCACGGCGTCACCGGTCCCTCCGGGGTACAGCAGATCGGAAGGCGACGGGGACGCCACGGCGGTGATCGTCAGGTTCGACGTGGTCGCCGACTGACCCTCGGCGCTCGAACCGCCGTTCAGTCCCAGGATCCAGTTGGTGGCCGCAAAGGCAGTCGTTCCTGCCAGCAGCGCTCCGACGATCGCAGTGACCGCCTTTGTCTTACGTGACCGCGGGGTGCGGCTCTTGGGTCTCGGGTGCCGGTGAGCGGTCATCGGTTCCGCCTTCGCTCAATTCGGATCTGACATCCGTCAGTCAGAAGTGACTCGTGACTCCTCGACTGACGAGGTTCCCACCTTGAGCTGATTTGTCAAGAGCTGTTGTGGAACAGCCGTTGACAGCCTGGTCGACACCCCGTGCGGCGCATGGATGCCAACTTCTCACCGCCGGTTGCAGACCTCGGTTGCGCCGACACCGCCACCCTCCGGCGCGGCAACCGTCCGGTCAGCGTCCGGTCGGGGGAGACAGGAGGATCGAGGCGGTCGGTTGTCTGCTGGCGACCGGCGTTGCATCAGGATCCCGGCGCGCTCGTCGGCGTCGGTTGGCCACGACGGCCTCGCACAATTCGTCCACGCCGAGGATGTGTGGCGCCCCATCTCGGCGGTCGGAGGCGAGGAGCTCGAAGGCGTTCGGCTGCCTGCTGGCCGGCGGAACGGAGCCAGGCCCCGTGCGCGCTCGACGATGCCTGGCCACCGCCACGGCATCGGACAACTCGGACAGGCTGAGGACCCCGGCCGTGCTCTGCTGACGATCCGACCCGAGGAGTTCGAAGGCGGTCCGGGCTCTTGCGCTCGATGGAGGTTCCGCCGTGTGCCTCTTCTTCGCCACAGGCTTCAATCTACCGCCGGGCGAGCCGCCTCGGCTCGGCCGGCGCCACGTGCGATCGGCCGCCGAAGCCTGGTGGCGCGATCCGCCTTGGGATGACCGGGCCCAATGCTCCGAAGCCTCATGATCCCGCCGATTGAGCGACAATGTCGAAGAGGCCAGATCGGGAGGACGCTGATGGCAGACGAGACACGCTCATTCGCCATCGACCAGGCGATGGCCGCATCCGCGAGTGCCATCTATCGAGCATGGACCGAGGAATTCGACACGTGGTTTGCGTCGCCGGGGGCGATTCGAATGACTCCACGAGCGGGCGAACCCTACTGGTTCGAGGTCATCCACAACGGCGACCGCCATCCACATTACGGGCGCTTCTTGGCGCTGGAGCCCGGGCAGCTCATCGAGCAGACATGGGTGACCGGGAGGAACGGCACCGACGGTGCCGAGACGGTGGTGAAGATCGAGCTCGAGGAGATCGGTTCGGGCACCCAACTTCGGCTCACGCACAGCGGCTTCTATGACGCGAGATCGGCACAGAACCATGCCGACTCCTGGCCGCGGATTCTTTCGCACCTGGAAACCACGCTGGTTGGTGAGCGCTGAGCCGGCTGGGCGCCCAGGACACGGTCTCAGTCGGTGGTCTCCTTTCCGCCGGCCCACGACCGGCCGAACCATCGCTGGATCCGGCTCCTCCCGAACTCGGCCTTGGATGCAGCAAGCTCATACGAGGGACCTTCGATGTCTCCGACCGGCGCCGCTCCGCTCAGGAAGGTGACATCGACGGTGGCGACCATCCCGTCACCGAACTCGATGTAGCACCTTCCATGACCGTCATACGCCTCCGGCTCCGATCCGGTGCGCACTCTCGAGAGGATCGATTCGGCGACCACCGAGGCTTGGCCCTCCGAGAACACGCCGGCTTTCGGTGTGCCGACGCTCGTAACGTCGCCGACTGCATACACGTCGGGGAACGTCGTCTCAAGGCTGCGGGGATCGACCGGAATCCAGCCGTCGACGGCCAGGCCTGACTCCTCGACCACCACCGGTGCCTTGTGCACCGGTACCCCGAGGAACAGGTCGAAGGGAAGCTCGTCCCCCCCGTTGAGGAGGGCAACGTTGCGCACCGGGTCGAGTCCCATGACCAATCGCCCCGGGTGCCAGTCAATTCCCCGCTCGGCGAAGGCAGCAAGCAGCGCCTCGGAGGCATTGGGGGAAGGTGGGATCGGGACTCCGAGAGGCATGACGAGCGCGATGTCGGACTGGTCACGGATTCCCCTCTTGGTCAGGAAGTCGTGCAGCAGGAGCACCGTCTCACTCGGTGCCGGGGGACACTTGAACGGAGTCGACGTCACGCCGACGATGACTCGCCCACCCTCGAACCCCTCCAGCACGTCTCGGAGGGCAAATGCCCCCGGTACGGTGTAGAACTCGTGCCCGGCCTCGGTGAGCCCAGGTGTCGCCGAAGGATCCAGATCAGCCCCGAGCGCGACCACCAGGACGTCGGCGTCGAACCGACCAGCGTCGGTGACAACCGATTTCCGCCCCGGGTCGATCGAGCGGATCACGGTCCGAGTGAAGCGGACTCCCGGTTTGACGAGGGAGCTGTAGGAATGAAAGACACTGCTCGGAACCGCCTTTCCGAACATGACGTCCAACTTGGAGAATCCGAATACGAACCCTTCGCTCTGGTCGATGAGATCGATGTCGATCTCATCGCCGAGCTCCTCGGACAACCGCGTGGCCAATTCGAGACCACCGAATCCCGCACCGAGAACAAGCACCTTCATATCAAGGCCCGACCCTAGCAAGCGGGGCCCCGAGCGGCCGGGCCTGTGTCTGGACCCTCCGTCGGGGTCCGCAGGCGTCCACCAGCAATGCGTGGCGATCTCCGAGGACGAAGACGAACGCCAACGTTGCAGCAGCTCCCGCGTCGCGCTTGCCGATTGACCGCAGGCTCACCATGCTGACGACGGTATCGAGCGCGTCGCTCGCCATCGCCGAATAGGTCCATTGGCGACGCTTGAAGGAGTGCTCTGGGAGACGGCGCCGACCTGGTGCGGGATAGAGTCTTTCGCCCCTTGTCACAGTATTCCGACGATGAGAACATTGCTCTCTGACAGCCTGATAAATGGGAGCACATTGCATATATTGCGGAATGGATCTGGCCTTGTGCCTCGGTTCGTCAAGACGAGACCCTTGGCGCGCCCCGAGGGCATCTTCGGTTTACTTTCCAAGGAGGATTCTGATGAGTATCGGTCCCGTTGAATACTTGATCGTTGGGTTCCCCGACAACAACTTCAGGGGGGAGATCGTGCCCGAGCTGGCCAAGCTCGCCGAGAGTGGCACCATCGGGATCATAGATCTCGTGTTCATCACGAAGGATGCCGACGGCACGACCGCAACATTCGAGTTTGACTCCGTGGCTGAGCTGGCGGCGCTCTCCGCTCTCGAAGGCGAAGTCGGTGGCATCATCAGCCAGGCCGACATTGACCACGCCGCGAAGGCGCTCGAGCCCAACACCTCGGCCGCACTCCTGATTTGG
The DNA here is from genome assembly GCA_052143895.1 of Acidimicrobiales bacterium. GTDB lineage: Bacteria > Actinomycetota > Acidimicrobiia > Acidimicrobiales > RAAP-2 > Bog-756. Next base: position 5,698 of record JBKQRT010000134.1, read on the forward strand.
GAAGACAAGTGGGCCACCCCGTTCGTCGAGGCGCTGCGAAATGCGAACGGGGTCCTCATCGAAGGGGCTCGCGTCCCTCACGAGCTCGTAGACGCGGCATTCCAGAATCTGACCGAAGCACTTTCCTCAACAGACTAAGGAGACCTGAAGATGCCACTTCGCCGCCGACCCGTAGCCCGATTGGCAACCACCGCCGTCGTGGCCGGCACCGCTGCTCACATGGGTGCCAAATCCGCCGAGCGCAGCGGGGCCGCCACGCAAGCTCCGGCCGCACCGCCCGAGGCGACCCCCGAGGCCGCGAGCCCCGAAGACGCTCAAATCGAGCAGATCCAGAAGCTCGCCACCTTGAAAGATCAAGGCATCCTCACCGAAGAGGAGTTCACTGCCAAGAAGGCGCAAATCCTCGGGATATGAGACTGACGCGTGTGGGTTCCACAAACCCATTCACGTCAGGTCGTTACCTTGTTTCTGACGGGGGCAACGTGCCCAAGGGGAGTGACCGGACAAGGGCATGGTCGCCGGCTGAGGGGGATAGCCGTACTCACCTTAGGGAATCTTCTGGCGGCGTGCTCCTCGGGGCCAGCGAGTACCTCCCCCTCGGTTCCGACCACGACGGTGTCGGTCGCTCCAAAGCTCGTCGTTACGCCCTCCACTGACCTTCACGATGGTGAGACGGTGCACGTCGCTGTGTCGAACTGGCCCCCCGGTAAGGCGTGGATCTCAGAATGCGCTTCGGCGGCCGACGTCAACCGAATCGGTTGTGGAGTCCAGCTTGCGCAGCAGCCGTTTGCAGTCATCGAACATGGAAGTGGTTCAACCACGTTCACCGTCAGAAGTCATGCCGCCACCGGACCGCTGACTTCACAAACAGAAGCGTGCACCGCTAGATGCGTCGTGGTTGCTGCCGGTGATGCGGCTGCAACAGGACAGCTCGGCCCCGCCACCGCGCCAATCAGCTTTGCGCCATGAGGCCTCGGTTCGCACGAGGCCCTCGGGGCACACGACCACAGCCACAGGTGTACCGTTTGGAGGTGCGACGGGCCATAGTTGTCGCGGGCATGTCGATCTGCATGGCTCTATGCGGCCAAAGTACGGCCCTCGCTGCTACTGGGAGCCGTCAGGCCACGCTGGTTCCCCATCGAGTTACCACCGAGGCCTATTATCTCGCCTTGGGTGATTCGGTCCCTATCTGGGAGGGGAATCAGTCGTATCCCTATCTGATCGCCAGGCACTTTCGGCGGGCCCACCTCGATGTCGTGAACATGGCTTGCTCGGGTGAGACGACCTCTTCGATGATCTCGGGGTCCACCTGTGCACCCGGAGGCTCTCAGTTTCTTAATGCCCTCGCCTTCCTTGAGAGCCATCAGGGCAACGTCGCTCTGGTCACCATCGACATCGGAGGCAACGACGTTGTCTATTGCATAAACGCCACCGATCCGGAGAGTTGCGCCATGAACGCCCTGACGATGGTTGAGTCGAACCTGACCGCGATCCTGGCCGGACTGCGCTCAGCCGCCGGCTCTCAAGTTCCCATTGTGGGCATGAATCTGTACAACCCTCTGCTCGGGGACTGGCTTGCCCCTCCGGGGCCCGCCCAGTCTCTTCTGACCGAGTCCATCACCTTGTTGACTCTCTTGAATGGTGACCTCGGACAAGTCTTTTCCCAGCCCGGCGCGCCGGTCGCTGACGTATTCGATGCGTTTCACACATCCGACATGACCCGGACGGTGGGTTCGCGGTGGGGTCGTGTGCCCGTGGCGGTGAAGACCGCTTGCAGCCTGCTCGATATCTACTGTCAGAAGGGGGAGCCTGAAGGGTTTGGCGATGACCCGAACGTGGCCGGAGAAGCCGTCATCGCTCGCGCCTTCGACAAGGTCGTTCCCCTTCGCTCCAACTGAGGGGATGCCTCCCCGTCGCAAGGCAAGACAGCGCTGAAGGTGTTCCCCTCGCCACACTGCACTCCCACGGGTTTGCTGACTTCCAGACCTTCATTCCCCCGACCGGCGGGGAGCGTGCGAAAGTGAGACTTCCAGCAGCCCCTCCCAGTGCCTCGGATGGGACACCTTCCGTCCAGCACGGATCTTCGAAGCCATCGAGTTCGACATGCCGGTCGTCGTGGCGAGGCGTAGGACGCCATTATCTCGATCGCGACCCGCGGTCCCGACTGGGAGTCCATGGCCACTATCTCGACACGGCGGGTCGGCCGTAATGTCCGAAAACCCGATCACCCCCTCGACCAGGGACTCTGTGCAGGGCGTCGACCACGGCGG
>JBKQRT010000135.1:0-5966 GCA_052143895.1 Acidimicrobiales bacterium
CATCAGCAGCGCGCCGCTCACCACCAGCACCGCCACCACCCGGTCGGTGGCCACCTGGCGCTCGACCATCTGGGCGGTTCCGATCCAGGTGAACAGCAGGAAGACGGCGTACCAGCACACCAGGAACCCGAGGAAGCCGGAGAGGAGCGTGAGCTGGTAGAAGACCACCCAGACCAGAGACAGCGACGAGACTGCGGCGGCGATGAGGAGGAGGACCTCGCCCCGTCCGAAGTCGGACGGGCGCAGGGGCGTGGGCAGCCGCCGGGCGGCGGGGGGCCCGGGGCGTGGGGGCCGGACCGGCGGTACGGCACCTCCCTTGCTCGGAGGGCCGTCCGAGCCGCGCCGCTCCCCGAGGGTGCTGGTCGAGGCGGACGTGTTCGGGATGAGCACCCCGGGAGGGGCGGTCGGCTCCTCGGTGCGGGTGCTCACAGGTCGACCCCTGCGCCGCTCCGCGACCGGTTGACGATGCGGGAGGCGATCAGGTTGATGACCATGGTCAGGACGAACAGCACGAACCCGCACATCAACAGGTCGTGGAGGCCGAGTGTGCCGCCCGATCCGAAGTTGGTGGCGATCAGCTGTGAGATGGTCGACCCCCCGTGCTGGAGGATGTGGACGGATGCCTCGTACGAACCGCCGAGGATGATCGAGACGGCGATGGTCTCCTCGAGGGCACGCCCGAGCCCGAGCATCACGGCTCCGATCATCCCGCCCCGGCCGAACGGGAGCACCACCGTCCGGATCATCTGCCAGCGGCTCGCACCGAGTGCGAGCGCGGCCTCACGCTCGCCCACCGGCGCCAGCGAGAACACCTCCCGCGAGATCGACGCCACGATCGGCACGATCATGATGCCGACGACCAGGCCGGCGATGAAGATGGAGGCGTTGAGCGGCGGGCTGACCACCTTGAAGAAGGGGATGAACGACGCGTGCCGCGAGAGCCACGTGCTGAACCCGACCACGTTCGGCTGGAGCTCGAAGACGGCCCACAGCCCGAAGATGATGCTCGGGATGGCCGCGGCCAGGTCGACCATGGAGATCAGGAACCGGCGACTCCAGAGCGGGGCGTACTCGCTGAGGAAGAGCGCTGTGGCGATGGCGATCGGGGTTCCCACGATCATCGCCACGCCCGCGACCTCGACCGTGCCCACCAGCGACGCCCACACCCCGAAGATCGGATGGGCCCCAAGGGTGTCATAGCCGGACCGGGTGAAGAAGTGCCAGCCTGCCTTCTGGAACGCCGGATAGCCGCTCCGGAAGAGGAAGAGCCCGATGACGAAGAGCAGGAGGAGAACGCTGTAGCCCGCCGCCCGGACGCCGCCCCGGAAGATCCTGTCCGACTTCCCCCGGTCCGGTTGGAGGACGAGCGGCTGCGGAATCGACCTCTCGGAGCCGGGCCGGTCCAGATCGAGAGTAGCGGACATCTCCTGGGGCTCCTTTGGCGTGTGATGTCTGCGGTCGTCGGACGCGGGGCACGGCAACGGGCCCCATGGGCCCGGATCGCCCCGCGCCAAACCTAACGGCCCAAGGTAAACGGCTTGCTAACTTTTGGAGAGGCCCCGGTGATCATTTCGTGATCGGGAGGGAACCATCCTCAGGCGGCCGTGAAGACGAGTCCCCGGCCCACGTAGGCCTGGATCCGCGAGTCCTTCCACGTCAACAGATGCTGGCGGTCGATCACGACGGGTTGGAAGGACGGGACCTCGGGGATCCCCGACGAGGAGAGCGTCGTGGGTGCCTTCCGGTCCGTCGCGATCTGGCTCGAGACACCCGGGATCTGCTGGTCGGCCTCGACGACGTTCACCCAGTAGAGGTTGTCCCCGCCGCAGGCGAGGAAGAACGCCAGCCACTGCCCGCCGCTCCCGTCCGTCCAGACCACCGGCTCCGCCGCCAGGATGTTCGTCCCCGACCCCACCGTGGCGACCGGCGATCCGCTCGTGTCGGGGCCGGCGCGCAGGGGCGTCCCAGCGGCCAGCACGACCCCGTCGAACATGCCCTCGCCTCCGTGGTCCTTGATCGACTGCAGGGCCGAGCCGGCGGACGCGTCGGGCGAGAAGGACGGGTAGCCGGGCTGGATGCCCTGCGGCTCGCCGCTCGGGACGGTCCCGTTGACCGTGTACGTGCAGCCCTGCAGCGGCCAGTCTGGCGGCTGCACGTGTGTCCCCGACGAGGTCGCCGACCCGCTCCCACACGCGCCGGCAAAGAGCCCGGCCAGCACCACGGCGGCCAGGTTGCGAACGAGTCCGTTGTTCACCGTACTCCCCACAAAGTGCCGCATCCGGCGCATCGTCTCCTCAGTTCTCAGTCCCCGGATCTCCGATCGGGGCGCTCGGCCCGAGACCGGGGATGTCCATCCGAAGTGGAGGGCCACGCACCGGTCGGTCGACCGTGACGGTGGACGCGCACCGGCCAGACCGACTGCTCACCACGGTTCTGGCACGCCCGGGCGGCCATGTCAAATCACCTCTGCGGCCCGACACCCAAAGTTCATGTTGCCGGCACGGGCCGGCAACCGATCGTTCACATTGACGGCATCCTTTCATCCGTGGTCGTCTTCGGGGCGCCTAGTGTGATCGCATGTCGGGACGCTCATTCCTAAGGCGGCGATGGGCCGCCATCGTGATCGTCGTGATCGTCGTGGCCGCGGTCCTCCGCGCCGCATCCCGGTCGATCCCGGCAGGGACGAGTCCAGCCATCGGCGGCGACACCTGGCCGCCGGTGCCGACCAAGCCCGGCCGGGTGGGCTGAACGACGGCCACCACCACGCTGCGGACGTCGGTCGCGCCGGGCAACCGGAACCGTCAGTCGGGCTCCCGTGCCCACCGGGAGACGTGGCTGCACGTCCCGACCTGGACGGAGTACTCGAGGTAGAACGCGTCCTGTCCCCGGCGTTGGGCCCGCCGGTGACGAGGGTCGTCCCGCCAGGCCCGGTGGGCATCGGCGGTGGCAAACGTCACCACCGACACGTGCTCGCCGTCCTCGGCGGAGAACGTCTTGAAGTCGACGAACCCGGCGGCGGAAACGGCGGCGGCCAGCATGTCGGCGACCAGTGCCCGGTAGTCGGCATCGGCACCGTCGACCCGTCGGGACCGGAACACGGTGACCACCTGGCCCTCAGCGAAGGGCGGCTGTCCGGCGCTCCCGCCGGTCAGCCCCGGCACCGGGTCACGACTCGAGGGTGTGCACGTCACTGATGCCCGGGGCCGCCCGCAGCCGGGCCAGCGCCTCGTCGGGCACCTTCTGATCGGTGGACAACACCATCAGGGCGGTGTGCCCGGTGGCCGACGGCCCCACCGCCATCGACGAGATGGACACCTGGGCATCGCCGACGATGGTGCCAACCACCCCGATCATGCCCGCCCGGTCGTCGTTGCGCACGACCACCATGTGGGGCGCCGGAGGCATCTCGACCGTGTGGTCGTCCATCATCACCAGCCGCGACTCGCTCCGCGGCCCGGCGAGGGTGCCGGCCACCGAGTGGTCGCCGCTCCGCAGAGTGATGAGGTTGACGAAATCGTGGGCCGTGACCGTGGAGGTCTCCCGGACCTCGAGACCGCGCTCGGCGGCCAACTGGGGTGCGTTCACGTAGCTGACCGGCTCCTCGGTCGCCGCCGCGAACATCCCCTTCAGGACGGACAGGGTGAGGATGCCGGTTCCGGCCCCGGCCAGTCCCCCCTGGTACTCGATCTCCAGGGTGTCGGGGAGCCCGTCGTTCAGGCACGACAGGATCTTGCCCAGCTGCTCGGCCAGACCCATGAAGGGGCGGACCGTCTCGGAGACGTCGGTGGCCGCCACGTTGACGGCGAAGGGCACGAAGTCCCCGTTGAGGGCCAGGATCACCTGCTCGGCGATGGTCACGCCGGCCTTGTCCTGGGCCTCGGCGGTCGATGCCCCGAGGTGCGGGGCGACGACCACCGACGGGAGCTCGAACAGCGGCGACTCGGTCGTCGGCTCCTTGGCGAACACGTCGAGGCCGGCGCCCTGCACCTGACCGGAGCGGATGGCCTCGGCCAGCGCCTCCTCGTCCACGATCCCGCCCCGGGCCGTGTTGATGATCCGGAGCCCGGGCTTGGCCTTGGCGAGCAGTTCCTTGCCGATGAGGCCGAGCGTCTCGGCCTTCTTCGGGAGGTGGACGGTCACGAAGTCCGAGATGCCCATGAGCTCGTCGAGGCCCATGAGCTCGACCCCCATGTGCCGGGCCCGGTCGACCGACACGAACGGGTCGTAGGCCACCAGTCGCATGCCGAAGGCCAGCGCCCGCTGGGCCACCAGCGCGCCGACCCGCCCCAGTCCGATGACGCCGAGGGTCTTCCCGTAGAGCTCGACTCCCTCCCACTTGGAGCGCTCCCACTTGCCCGCCACCAGGGCGGCGTGGGCCTGGGGGATGTTCCGGGCCTGAGCCAAAAGGAGGGCCATGGCCTGCTCGGCGGCGGAGAGGATGTTCGACTGGGGAGCGTTGACCACCATCACCCCCCGCTCGGTGGCGGTCTCCACGTCGACGTTGTCCAGGCCGATGCCGGCCCGGCCGACCACCACCAGGTCGGTGCCGGCGGCGAGGACCTCGGCGGTCACCGTGGTGGCGGACCGGATGATCAGGGCTTGGGCGCCGGGGACGGCCGACACCAGCTCCTCCGGTGACAGCCCGAGCTGGACGTCGACATCGTGACCGGCCTCGGCCAGGAGGTCGAGGCCGGCCTGGGCCAGCTTCTCGGTGACGAGCACCCTACCCATGGTGTTCCTTTCTCTTGACGGACGGCACGGCGCTCGTGACGGACGGCACGGCCGCGCCGGTGGCCACCCTCACAAGGCGTCGCCGAACAGCTTGGCGAGGCGGGACACGCCCTCGACCAGATCCTCGTCACCCAACGCGTAGGACATGCGGAAGTACCCGGGCGAGCCGAAGGCCTCACCGGGGACGACCGCCACCTTGGCCTCCTCGATGGCCAGCTCGGCCAGCTCCGTGCTGGTGGACGGCCGACGGCCGCGGATCTCCCGGCCGAGGAGTCCTTCCACCGACGGGAAGGCGTAGAAGGCCCCTTCGGGCAGAATGCAGGCGATGCCCTCGATCTCGTTGAGCATCGAATGGATCGTGAGCCGGCGCCGGTCGAAGGCGGCGCGCATCTCCGCCACCGCCTCGAGGTCACCGACCAGCGCAGCCAGCGCCGCCCGCTGCGAGACGTTGGCCACGTTGGAGGTCTCATGCGACTGGAGGTTGGTGGCCGCGGCGACGACGTCGGCCGGACCGATCATCCACCCGACCCGCCAGCCGGTCATGGCGTACGTCTTGGCCACGCCGTTGACCACCACGCACCGGTCCTCGAGCTCGGGGACCAGGACCGGCATCGAGTGGTGGACGGCGTCGCCGTAGACGAGGTGCTCGTAGATCTCGTCGGTGAGGACCCACAGCCCGTTGGCCACCGCCCAGCGCCCGATCGACTCGATCTCGTCGCCGGGGTAGACCGCACCGGTGGGGTTGGACGGGGACACGAACAGGAGCACCTTGGTGCGGGGCGTCCGGACGGACTCGAGCTGCTCGACGGTGACCCGGAACCCGCTCCCCACGCCGGTGGGCACCACGACAGGGACACCGCCGGCCAGGGCGATGACCTCCGGGTAGGTCGTCCAGTACGGGGCCAGGACCAGCACCTCGTCACCCGGGTCGCACAGGGCGGCGAAGGTGTTGGCGATGGCCTGCTTGCCGCCGTTGGTGACGAGCACCTGCGAGGCCGCCACCTCGAACCCCGAATCCCTCCGAGTCTTGGCCGCCACCGCGTCGCGCAGCTCAGGCAGACCGGCGGTGGGGGTGTACTTGTGGTTGCGCGGGTCGCGGCAGGCGGCCACGGCCGCCTCGACGATGTGCTCCGGCGTGGGGAAGTCGGGCTCGCCGGCGCCGAACCCGATGACGTTCTCGCCCTGGGCCTTGAGGGCCTTCGCCTTGGCGTCGACGGCCAGGGTGGCGGACGGGG
>JBKQRT010000136.1:0-6475 GCA_052143895.1 Acidimicrobiales bacterium
GGTTCGTGGGTTCGAGTCCCATCGCCTCCACTCGAAGATGCAGGTCACGACCCTAGGCTGGCCGTATGACAGGGCAGGATATGCAAGTTGACCGCCAAGTTGACCGCCAAACTGACGAAGTCTCTTGGCCGATCACCGTCAACAGAAGTCACTTTCGCTATTCTTCGCCTCGTGAGCGGTACGTGAGCGGCGGACCCGTGTCCACATGAGCGAGCGAACGGCGGCGCTTCCCAGCTTCAGGCGACCGCCGGTCAACGAGGTTGTTCTGTCGGTTGCGTTTGACCGACCGCAGCGGCTCAGTGCGGCTCACATCGGCAACTTCTGGCACACCCGGCTACGGGAGGAGCTCCCGGAGGTCGAGGAACAACCTCCGTACAACAGACCGATTGAGATTCTCGCTGACGTGCCGTCGCCCCAGGCATTGAACTTCCAGCTCCTCGATCGACCGCCGTCCCCGAGACTCTGGGCGAAGAACAACGATGGAACCCGCCTGGTGCAGCTTCAGCCAGATTGGTTTGCCTTCAATTGGCGTGACACGCCGGCCGTCGAGCAGGAGTACGTGCGTTGGCCAACAATCGAGAGTGAATTCGTCAGATTCTTTGCCCAATTGCGGGACTATCTCGCCACCGAGGATCTTGGTGTCTTGACGGCCAGGCAATGCGAAGTGACATACATCAATCAGATCCGCCCTGTAGATGGTGTCTGGTCCGATCACGGTCAAATAGACCATGTCACGACTCTTCTTGGAGGAGCCGAGACCTTCCTGCCTGGACCGGAGACCTCCCAGCTCACAACTGCCTATCGGATCAAGGATTTCGACGGTGTTCTGCGGGGACGCCTTCACATTACGGTTCAGCCCACTTTTCGCATTGAGGACAATGAGCCAACCGTGATATTGACACTCATCGCGAGAGGCGCACCTGCCGAAGATACTGAAGCGGCGATTGTCGACTTCTTACGTCTCGGCCACGAATGGATCGTCCAAGGCTTCGCTGCGATCACCACCGAAGAGATGCAAAGAGCATGGGAGCGACTGACATGACGGACGTGCTTGAGCTCGACGGTGCCAATGACATCGTGAGCGGTATCCCAGGGTCCGTGGTGCCTTTCGGCCCCATTGGTGCGGGTCCCCATCCCGTTGCCTGGGTAACGATGAGTCCGGGAGCCACCCTGAGCAGCAACGTCTACTTCGTCGCCAGCATGAGGCCGTTTGCCGGCGTGGCACTGAATCCGGCACCGGGCTGGATGTCGGAGATTCTCGACCGGGTCCGACGGCTCTCGTCACTTCCTCCTGGTTGGGACGGTCACAGGAGTCGACCTGTCTCGCATGCTGCCCTGACGGCGGCACTGAGATTCGTTGCCCAGCTGGCGCCCCACGTCCGCGTTCCTCCTTCGATGGTGCCGACAGTCACTGGTGGAGTGGCCCTCGAATGGCACAGAGGAGACACCGATCTCGAGATCGAGTTCCCAGTCTCGGGGTCGGCCACAGTTCTCCAGACCGGTCCAGGCCCCGTCGACGTTGATGGCCCCCTGGAGGCGGAGCTTCCGATCGTGGTTCGGACTCTCCTCAATCTCATCTAGCCAACGTGATCGATCCTGGCGGACCTAGCGGCGAGATGGAGCATCACCACCTCGTCCTTAGGCGGATACCCCCGGATTGGGTGGTTCCTAGTGATCAAGGCGATCGGCCATCAGGACAAGCATTCAACAACGATGGTGAAGGTGACCCCATGTCGGTGTATCTCGACGAGCTCCTCGCACCGAACAATCTTGAGCGGCGGAACGTTATTGACGGGCACGAGGGGTTTTATGTGGCAGCACTAAGTGTCGGCGATCTGACTGATGAGGAGCAGCAAGTTCAACCCGACCCGATCACGCCGCCTGAACACCCCTGCGATCCCGCCCACGCTCAGGTCATCGGCCAGAAGGGCCGGAAGCGACGGAAGCGAGTCGCAAGCGTTGCTCGGTGGGTTGCCGGTCTCGGCCCTGGAAGTGGGCCATATCTCGATCCTGGCGGGTCTTCGACGTGAGTGGAATCCGGCACCGGATCCGCTCGACCAAGAAGGTCTGGGCTGGGCAAGTGACCACTTTCCAATGACCGATGACGAATCGGTCGGGGCGCCAGAGATGGAGCCGGCCATCGAGCCCATCTATAGGACTTCGACTCCGGACGAGAGCGTGGATCTGTACGAGGGCCCGTTGCGCCTTTCGACGGTCGGCCATGAACTAGAGGGGCCTGGCTCGATACGGCTCCTGTGGGAGCCATATCCCCGAATCGCATTCCGCTTCGACGTGCCGCCAGAGTTCCCGATGGGCGCAAATCCGCCGCTTGGTCAGAGTGGCGCTCCTGTCGACCTCGAGTTGCCCGCTCACTCGGGCCGGGGCTCCGGGCAAGTTCTTGGCCAGACATCAATCATGAGCCAACACGAGCCGTTGCAGAGGACGCTGATGGGGACCATTGGTGGAGACTTCCGACGCGGCAACCCAACGGCCACTGAGTCGGTGCATTTCCATGTCGCCAACTTTCCCGACTACGTGGGGACGCCGGTAAGGGTTGGCGGGGGTTGGGATTCTGGAAGGCTGACCGCGTCCACAGCAGATTGGACGATCGACCTTGACTCCATCTCTGACACCGATCTGAGGACCGAACTCAATTCGCGGGGAGGCTATGCGCTCACTCATGTGGGTCGCATCCGGCGTGTGAACGGCAAGGCAGTGAAGTTCGAGGACGTCGATCGCCTTCACGAGCACCTCTGTCTGTGGCTATCTCTGCTCCGCAGCGAGAGATGCGCTCCGGTGTTATTTTCCGGGGTTCACGGTGGTGAAGTCGTCTGGCAGACATGGCGGTCACCGTCTGTGGCGCCATGGCTTGGGACTCGCGGCTGGCTACCGCAGGTACTGTCGCCGCCACTTGGGGGCTTGGCCGCGTCTGGCCTAGGGCCTGTGCTCCAGACCATCATCTCGTCGGCCTCCCAGACGGAGCTCCGAGGGGGTCTGACACGAGCGGTCGATTGGTATACCCAGAGCGTCGAGGGCTTTCATCTCGAGACAGCTGCCATATTCGCTCAGGCAGGATTGGAGCTCATGTCTTGGCTGTGTCTCGTCTTTGATGTCGGACTCAGCGATGATGCGTTCAAGAAGCTGGATACCTCCGATGCTCTCAGGCTCGCCCTGGACCGCTCTGGCATCGACCTCCAAGTGCCGGCGGCCCTTGCGCAGCTCTACTCTGCGACGCGGTCCAGCCCCGGTCATCCGCAGCTGGACGGACCCGGGGCGGTGGTCGAGATCAGAAATGGCACCATTCACCCCAAGGCTCTCCAGAGGCTCGGCGACGACGATGTGAGATTTCAGGGAGGCCAGCTCGCAATTCGGTATCTCGAATGTTTGCTCTTGCATCGACTCGGCTACCAGGGCGCAGTCCGCAATCGGACAACGTGGCAGTTGGAATCCGTACCTTGGTCGACACAGCCGAATTGATAGCTAGGGCCAGGCGTTGATCGACCGTCGGCGACGAACGGCGCCGCAGGATTCAGGTGCCATAGAGTGCTCCAGCGATGGCGTCGGTTGCCCTCCTCCGTTCGCCGGCAACAAGATGGCCGTACACATCTTTGGTCACCGAGATCGACGAATGGCCCAGGACGTCAGACACCACGTGAAGCGGTACGCCCCTGGACAGCATCAGAGACGCCGCCGTGTGCCTGAGCTCGTGGGGGTGACAGCCCTCAAGGCCAGCCTCCTCCGAGACCTTCCGGAAGATCTTCCGGAAGTTGTTCGGGTCGACCGGCGTGCCGAGCTCGGTGACCAGGACCAGCCCGCTCGCCAACCAGTGCTCGCCCACGGCCAAGCGCTCAGCCGCCTGGCCAGCCCAGTGGCTCTTGAGCGCCTCCACGGCCTGGACGCTCAACTCGTAGGGACGTTTTGAGCTGGCGGTCTTGGGCTCGTCGAGGACGATCTTCCCGGCGAGGGTAGAGAGCGTCTGGCGGATGTTGAGCTGGCCGGCCTCCAGGTCGACGTCGTCCCACCGGAGCCCGAGCAGCTCGCCCAAGCGCATCCCCGTCTCCACCAGGAGGACGAAGCCGACTTCGTACCGCTTGTCCCGGCACGCCTCCAGGAGCTTCTGGGCCTCCTCGACGGTCAGCGCTCGGCCCGTACCCCTGGGGATCCGGGGTCCGTCGGTGAGCGTGACCACGTTCCTGACCAGCACGCCCTGGCGGACCGCGTGACCGAGGGAGCGTCGAAGCACTGAGCGCACCAGGCGGATCGTGTTGGGGCTTTTCCCGGCCCTCCCGAGGTCGGCGATGAGTTCCTCGATCTGGCGCACGTCGAGCTTGGCCAATCGGGTTTTCCCGAGAGAGGGAATCAGGTGGCGCCTGGCGAGATTCGCGTAGTTCGCCTCGGTGGTGAGCTTGACCGTCCCCGGGAGGACGTTGTCAAGCCAGTGATTGAGCCACTGCTCGACGGTCTGACGCTCGTCGACGAAGGGCTGCCCGGAGTCGAGCTCGCTTCGCCGGGCCCGGAGCTTCACGACAACCTCTTGCCGGGTCTTGGCGTAGACGAACTTGCGCTTCCGCTTGCCGTCGACCCACCCGAGGTCGATCGAGCCTTCCCACCGACCGTCCGGACGCTGCCGGATGCCTCCTTCGCCGTGGCCTCTGCGCTTTGTCACTGATCTCGCTCCTTCACTGGGAAAACTGCCTCACACGGTCGTCGGACAGCCGCGCTCTTGGGTCCAACCGACGTATGGTCGAGAGTCGGCCCCTGGCGCCTCCTGCGCCAGCTGAGGACGTCTCAGGGAGTAGGGCCCATTCGGACCTCATGGATCGATGGCTACGGCCTCGACCGCGGCCTCCCGGTCCTCTTCGGTGGGGAGGGAGTAGCGCCGGGTGGTCTCCAGCGACCGATGTCCGGCGAGCTCGGCCACCATCACCAGATCGGCTCCGGAGCGGACCAGTCGGGTCACGAAGGTGTGCCTCAGGACGTGTGGGGAGAGGGCGATCCGGCCCCGCTCGCCGACCTTCCGGGTCAACCGGTCGACGGCCCTCGACGACAGACGCCCGGACGGACCGACGAAGAGAGGGCCGGCCGGAGGGGCAGATGAACGGTGCGCCCAGGGCTCTATCAGGTTTCTGGCCTCCGTCGAGAGCGGCACGGTGCGACCGGCGTCACCCTTGCCCCGCCTCACCGTCACTGAGCCCTTCCGGGCCGATATGGCTACGTCGTCGACGTCGAGCCCGACCGCCTCGGCCACGCGGAGGCCAGCGAGGGCCATCAGAGCGATCGCAGCGGTGTCGCGGGGATTGGCCTCCCGGATGGCCGTTCGGATCACGGTCCGGAGCTCGGCATCGGTGAGCGCCCGGGGAGCTTGCGTCGGCAGCTGGTCCCGGCCGACGTCGGGGCTCCCAACACCGAGGGTGCGACAGAAATGGTCCACCGAGGCCAGTGCGGCGTTCACGGTGGACGGAGCCAGCTTCCGGTCCTTCAGGGCCCTCCGGTAGTCCCGGACGGCGAAGTCCCGGGAGTTGGGGTCCCAGAGGGCGCCGCCGGCAACTCCCGTCGCTCTCAGCCAGTCCAGGAACCGTCCCACGTGGCCGCGGTAGGCCCGGCGGGTATGTTCCGAGAGCGGCGATCGCTCCAGCCGAAGGGTGTATTCCCGGAGCAGAGCGGAGAGCGATCGGCCCGGCGAAGGCGCATCCTCGCTGTTATCGGACACCGATCCCGAGAGATCATCGACGGCGATCGCACCGTTATCGGACACCGAGGCGGTCGCCAGGTTCTGATAACTGGAACTATCAGACATGCTCGGAGTCCTCTGTGTCCTCGGAGATGATCGACTCTCCGGTCGGTGGGAACGGGATGCCCCCGGCCTCGAAGGTGGCGAGCAGCGCGCCGAGCGCGCCGACATGTTCGATGCACCATCGGGCGAGGCGGGTGAGGAAGACGACGTACTCGTTTGCCGTCTTGTGGGCCAGGTGGCGGGCCCGGAACCGGTCGAGCAGCCATTCCCGCGGTCGTAGCTCATCTCGGACCACGTCGGTGGCCCGGAGGAGGACCCGGCTGTCTGGCGCGCCAGGGCGGCCTCTGCCGCGGCCATCCCCTCCAGCGGATCCTTCGACGGCACTCCCAGGATGGCCACGACATCGAGCCGCGGGAATCCCCGTCGACCGATCGCCGACCAGTAGTGACCGAGCGCGGCCCGCGCATTCGCCAGGGAGGTCCGACTCTGGGGCAGGGTCGAGGCGAACCGGGCGAGCTCGACGGCATCGAGCCGGTCGATCGAGAGACTGTCGCCCCGGCAGAACTCGTCGGCTCGGAGGACGATCCCGAGATACATGCCGGCCGTTCGAGGTGACAGTCCTCGCCGGACGTAGAGCTCCCGGAGCTCGTCGACCGACCGCCCCTCGACGGTCCGGATCTCGGGAGCACCACTCCCCGTCGATTGGCCAATATCCTGGCTCACCGTCGCCACCTCCTTGGG
>JBKQRT010000137.1:0-2527 GCA_052143895.1 Acidimicrobiales bacterium
CTCTAACGCATCCTGGTTCTATCGGGGAATCAGGAGGAGAGGGCCCAGGTCCTAATCCGCCGCTCATCTTGCTGGTACGCCCGGCACCGACCACTGGCGGGTCGAGGCCATCGAGGCCGCTGATCCCGCCGGCTTCGACGCCGTCTCGGCCCGGACCGTCCTCCCCGGCGACCCGGATTCGGTGGCGGTCAAGGACCCGGTCGTGCAGCTGGCGGACGGTTCACGGTACCTGTGGCTGTGTTGCCACCCTCTCGACCGGCCCGACGCCACCGATCGGATGTGGACCCAATTCGGGACAAGCGCCGACGGCCTGCAGTGGGAGCTGTACGGGACCGCCCTGGCCGGGGTGGCGGGCCGCTGGGATCAGCGAGGCGCCCGCGTGACCGAGGTGGTCCGGCGAGGGGACCGGTGGCTCGCCTACTACGACGGGCGATCCAGCAAGGAGGAGAACGCCGAGGAGCGGTCCGGGATCGCCGTCGGTTCCGCACCGGGCCGACTGGAGGCCGCCGACGGCGTGCACGGTGCGGGCCCCGGAGGCGGGTGGTCGTTGCGGTACCTGTCGGCTGTCGAGCTCCCCGACGGCGGCACCCGGCTCTTCTAGGAGACGAGGCGCCTCGACGGCGCCCACGACTTGCGCACGGAGTACGTGCCCCCCTCCCGGTAGGTCCGCCACTGGCTGAGGTCCCAGCCGGTCTCCTCCTCGACCATGTCGGTGTCCTCGGCGAAGTAGTCGACCAACATCGCCCGGTCGCGTTCGGCGAGCTCCGGTCGGTGCCGGGGGCTCCGCTGGACGAGCCATTGGAGCGGGAGGCTCGCCTTCCGCCAGACCACCGGGTGGAAGTGGCTGCCGACCGATGCGCCGAACCGGAACCCGGCCTGCAGGAGCCGCGTGTACGGCGACGGCGCGACGTAGCCGCCCACATTCCTGGCCGGGGCCTCGGTGATCATTCCCTCGCGCACCCCGAGGAACCGGCACACGGCGTCGAGCGTCTCGCCGGGCTCGTCGACCAACGACTTGTAGCGGATCAGGTGCACCTGATCACGGGGGAAGACGGTGAAGAGGTGGCGGAGCTGCCGGCCGTAGAGGCCCGTCTCGAGGTAGCGCCAGATCGGCGCCCAGCCGTTTGCCGTCCGGTGGGGCTCCTCGGCGCAGGCCGCCACGAAGTTGTCGACGGGCTCGAGGCCGTCGGCCCAGAGGTGGGCCCAGTTCGAGTACGCCCGGTCGACCGGGTCCCGCAGGATGGCGATCAACCGCGCCCCGGGCACGGCATCGTGGATGCGGCGGTGGGCGTCGGCGAGGTAGAACGACGTGCTCTCGTCCCGGAGGGTGCCCGGAGGGGCGGCGTCGAACAGGTGCTCGTACTGGTCCCGCTGCCAGATCCACTCGCGGGAGCTGTGAGCGTCGCCCGGTCCGCCGCGGTGCGCCGGCGGCCCGTCGCAGAGGAAGAACTTGGGCTCATTCACCGCCGACAGGAACAGGTCAGGGTGTTGGGCCAGCGCGGCATGGAGAGCGGTGGTGCCCGACTTGGGGGCGCCGATGACGAAGAAGTCGGGGAGGGCCCCCGCGGTCAGGCGATCGGAAGGGCCCGATCGGTGGACTCGGCCATGCCGGCGGACCCGGGACAACGACGCAACGCGTGCTCGCCGGTGACGAGTGCGCCGATGGCGGCACACGCCGTGACGAGGTCGGTGACCCCGAGCGCGGTCGCCGACGTCGGACCTCCTGCGAACACCACGACCGGCACCGTCGCCATTGTCGCCATTGTCGCTCCGACCAGAAGCCATTGGACAGCCGAGCGGCGCCGGCCGCTCCCGGGCCGGGTGAGCGCGGCGCCGGCCGCCGTGGCCAGGACGGCGAAGACCGCGACACCGAGGCGTCCGAAGATGATCGACGACACCCACGCACCACCGCTCGGCATGACGCCGAGCCACGTGTAGGCCTCGAGGATGGCGGCCGCAGCCAACAGGGCCAGGCCCGGTGACCGGAAGGTGGGACCGACGCCAAGTGGGTCGTCGCGGCGGCCGGTCGTCGCCGACGAAGGCGCCGGCCCGACGGGCGCCTCGGGCGCAGCGAGCGTGGCGACCGGGCGGTCGCGGACGAACAGGGAGCGGCTGGCGGTGTCGGAATGCACCGGGCTTGGGCGTGTGTCGGCAAAGGCCATAGGTTTAGTCGACATTGTCCCCCCTGAGACCGGTGGCGTCAACACCGCGGGCGTCCGCCCGGATGACAGCGCACTTGGCCGGCGGGAACCAGTGCGATCGAGGCGGGGGGTGCTTTACGGCGCGGGGGCGTCGAAGGGCGGTGGAGGTGGAGGAGTGTGGTTCTCTGGGCAGTACCGCGCTGGCCGACGCGTCGCGCCCTGGCGGCCCGCCCGACCCACGCGGCAGCGGCCCGACTGACGGGTCGCTCGGGCCCGCGTCCCGGGCTGCTGCTCCGGGACTGCGGAACTCGAACGATCCGTGATCCGCCACCCTACGTGTCCCAGTATCGACAATCCCTCCGAAGTTCGCAACCCGTGATTGCAAG
>JBKQRT010000138.1:0-5469 GCA_052143895.1 Acidimicrobiales bacterium
CCATCGCCATCTTGACGAACGGATCGGTCTGGCCGTTTGTCGGGCCGCTTCCACCCTGGAACACCTCCCGCACACCGGCGGTCAGCCCGACACGGACCGGCACATCGCTGTCGGTGGTGCTGCCGTCGCCGAGCTGTCCGGCGTCGTTGTAGCCCCAGTTGTAATAGCTGCCGTTGCTGAGCAGGGCTCCCGCACCTCCCCACGATGAGGTGAGTGCAGTGACACGTGCGGTTCTCGGGAGACCGACAACCGCCGTCGGCGTCGGGCTCCCCGTCGTCGTACCGTTGCCGAGCACCCCGTACGTGCCACTGCCGCAGGCGTAAATCCGGCCATCGGAGTCGAATAACGAATGCGTCAGCGCACCGGTGGCCAGCGTGACGCCGCTCAGTGGGAGTTGACCTGGCCGAAGCTCCTGGAGGCCTGTGAGACAGAGGTCACCTTCGAGGTTGAGGCCCCAGCCCCAGGCGTGACCGTACGAATCGATCGCCAGTGCGCCGTCAAAGGGCATCGGGTTGGCCAGCGAGGTGATCTTGACCCCAGCCGGGAAGTCGACCTTCACCGCCCGGGTGGCGAAGGGGCTCGCCGTGCCGTCGCCGAGTTCTCCGTAGACGTTCACGCCCCAGGCCCAGACGGCGCCGGTGGAGGTCAGCGCGTAGCCGTCGGAGTTCGAGGTGGCAATCTGGACGATCTCGCCACTGATTCCGGAGACAACGGTTGGGGTGCTGAGTTCGAGCTGGGCGATTGCCCCCCTGTTCCCGACAACGCCGAACCGGTAGACGACCGTGCCCGACGATTGGTGAGGGACCGTACCGGTGCCGCCGCAGGCGGCGAGCAGAACCGCCATGGGCGGCCCAAGGAGCCACGTCCACCGAAGACGCACCCTCGAGCGCGGCCTCTCTGCGACAGCTGACGGAGTGACCGGTTGACCCATCGTCGCAGTATGGGTTGGCCTCTCCTGATTGTCAACTCGATTTACAATTTGATAACATCTCTGCTCATGGACCACGGCAGCCCACCTTCGGATGCGGACGCCGTTGCCGATGCGCCGTCTCCGCGGGAGGGCTCGGTGGGACTCGGCCCGGCCTTGCGCCTGGCCTGGCTCGGATATCAGGTGCGCCTCGATGAGGCAATGACGGTCGCGGGATTCGGCGAGCGAAAGTTTCCCGACGGGCGGGTGCTCCGCCTGTGTTCGGGGCCCACCGGATCGACAATCTCGGGGATCGGGCGGGAGCTGGGTATCACCCGTCAGGGGGCCGGCAAGGTTGTCGGCCATCTATGCGATCGTGGCTATGTGTCGGTCGCCGATTCGGCGACGAGCGGGCGCGAGAAGTCCGTGACTCTCACCCCCCGAGGGGCCGAGTACCTCGCGGCTCACCGAAAGGCGGCTCGTGGGATAGAACGCCAGTTGCGCTCCGAGCTTGGGGACGCGGGATTCGTCGCTCTGCACACACTTCTTGGCGCGCTGGGTCAGGGTGAGCACGTCCGCATGCGGTCGTATCTCCAACGTTCGAACGCCGACCGAGCGAGCCGGGGGTTCTGACGGGAATAGCCAAGCATGCACTCAAATGTTCACCGGCCGAGCGAGATGGATGCCCGCATCGGGCCGTTCTGGGTCGGTGAACATTCGCGGGCACTGGGTCCGTTGAAACGCCTCTCGGAGGTGCCGAAGATCTTGCCGACGGCTGCCAGATCGTGACGGAGGTAACGACGTACGTCGGCCACGTTCAACTCCAGCGTTCCCATAGAGGTGTCCCACTTTGACAGTGCCATATCCAAGTGGGGCATGCATCCGAAGCGTTGTTCCGGGCGCATGCGACTTTCGCGAGCGCCGGGGCCGAGGGGCACGAATCATTGATCCGAGCGATACGCAAGAGCCACTGAGGCGTGGGCCATCCTCCACCGCCATCCCCTCGGTCCGGAGGTTCCTCAGCATTCGGTTACCCCATGTCTCGTGAGCGGCTGTGAAACAGGCCTCAGGGCGTGAACCCGCAGCTCAGGGTACCGATAGGCCAGTTCTGCTCCGGTCCACTGATACAGTCACCTGCCGACGGGTGACGACGACGGGGTGCTTGATAGTGAGCGCTCCCCGGGGCTGAGCCCGAGAATAGTGCGACGCGTGACCGGCAGCCCTGTTGGGCGGGTCCCACTGCCATGGTGGGGCTTCCCGGAGGTCGTCTGTACGTGATGTACGTGCGAATGCTCGCAGAGAACAAGGATTGCCCGAGGCCTGCTCAGGGCACGAATGATCGCCGTGCATGGCCAAAGTCGCTAACAGGGCCTCGAAGAAAGTCCTGGTCCCTGGTGATGCCCTGAGGCGCGCCGACACGCGTATCGGGCGGCCGTAGAGTCCGTGCCGATGGTCAAGAGCGACTTGCCCGGCGAACGACGACGCGCGGCTCATATTCGATGGCACACGTTCAGCCGGGCTACCGAGGAGCGCCTGGCTGAGCTTGGGCGGCGACTGCCACCGCCGAGCGAGGAGGACCGCAAGATCATGGCCGCCGAGCGCGCGGAGCGCATGAGACCACGAGTCGTTGCGGGCCTCGTGGTCCTGTTCCTCCTCACCCTTCTGGTCGGGGCGACAGTGCAATGGCTGCGCCCTGTGTCCCCGCCCGCCCTGGAAAGGCTGACGATGCCGGTGCACATGCCCGGGCCAGCTCCTTCGTTGCCATGGCCCTCCACCGGCGAGGCGGCGCTGGAGGTGCAGGGCCTGGGCACCTTCGGGCGGGTCCGAGATACTCAGCCGGCACCCATTGCCGGGCTCGCCGGTGTGCTTACGGCCTACATCGTCTTGCAGGACCACCCCATCTCCCCCGGCGGCTACTCGGGACCCAACATCTCGGTGACGCCCCAGACGTTCTCCGCGTACCAGGCCGGCAGTGCGGCTGGCGAGCCCGAGGTCACCGTGGCCGCCGGCGAGACCTTGACCGAGCTGGACGCACTGGAAGGACTCCTCATCGACTCAGGCAACGACATGGCCACGCTCCTCGCCGACTGGGACGCGGGGACCACGTCGGCCTTTGTGACCAAGATGGACCTCGCGGCGCGCTCCCTCGGACTCAGCCACACCCACATCACGGATCCGAGCGGCGCGGATCCTGGTACCGTCAGCACCCCGAGCGATCTCATCCGCCTCGGCGAGGCAGCCATGCGCATCCCGGTCTTCAGCCAGATCGTGTCGCTCGGCGAGACGACCCTGCCCCTGGCCGGGCTCCTCTACAACCCGAATTTCGACCTGGGCCAGGACGGCATCGTCGGGATCGCGGCCGGGTCAGACACGGCGACGAACGGCTGCTACCTCTTCGCTGCGGAGAAGACGGTGAGCGGGCAAACCGTCACCCTCTATGGGGCGGTGCTCGGCCAGTCCGGGCCGAACGGCCCCGACACCGCTGCAGTGGCCGCGGGTGACGCACTGGTGAGGGCTGCCCTCCCTGCGATCACCACCGTTCCGGTCTTCCCGTCCGGACACATTGTCGGTGACCTCTCCGCTCCCTGGGGCGCGTCGGCACCGGTCGTCGTATCCGAGCCGGTGACCGTCCTCGCCTGGCCCGGCCTGAGCGTTCCCCTGACGGCTCGGCTCATCAAGCTCACCACGCCCCTCGCCGCCGGGTCCAAGGTCGGGGTTCTTCAGGTGCGCCAGGATTCCCACGTCACCACCGCAGCGTTGAAGAGCACCGCATCCCTCTCGGGACCCTCCGCGTCCTGGCGCCTCACACGCTGATCGGAACTACGTGGATTAAGCCGGGGTGTCGGCAACCAACGCGGGCCGAGTGGCCACCGACCCGTGGGCCATCCTCCGCCGCCATCCCGAAGTTGTTGAGGTTGCTCAGCAATCAGTTAGCCCATGCCTCGTGGAGTCCCTGACACGAGGATCGTGGCCGTCTACCCGCATCCAAGCAACGGAGAGTCCTTGGTCACGGCTCGCCGGGGCGAGCGAATTCTGGATTCGATGACGACAGATGAATCAGAGCCTGGTTGCTCGACCGACGAGTCCCGTAGGTTCATCCAGGGCATCTCGCCCATCCCCTTAAAGGCTACTACCGGTTGTAGTAGCGAGGTTACCCACATGTACCATCGGTCGATGCGCCATCTGCTCGCCGTCGTCCCGTTTGCCCTTGCTGCCGTCCTCACCGCCTGTGGCACGCCGGCCGCCGGCCCTCAACCGGCCGAAAAGAATCCCTCGGCGATTTCGAAGATGGTCTGTTCGTCCGAAGCACGGCAGAAGCTCGGCCAGGCGCTCGGCGAGAACCCGAAGACCGTCACGCTTCCGACCTGGGGCGCCCACCTCTACTCCTGCACGTATGAATTTCCACAGGGCCAGATGACCGTCTCCGTCAAAGAACTCTCGAGCGAGGCACAGACCACTGCTTTCTTCGACGAGCAGGAACACCATTACGGGAAGAGGCAGGATCTCTACGGTCTCGGCCAGGGGGCGTTCCTGACGAACGACGGCTCCGTTGTCGCCCGCAAGGACTACAAGTTCCTGATCGTCGACACTTCTGGCCTTCCATCATCCTTCAGCGCCGGAAGTGGCTCCGGGACGCCGGCCGAGACGGTGTCGACGGTGATCATGGGGTGCTGGGCAGGAGACTAGATCGCGTGGCCTGAACGGAAAACCACGACATTCACGCTTCCGATCAAATCGTGCAGCACATTCGGTCCGTCGACGGTGAGCTCACAGTACCCTCTAGGGGTATCACGATCACTGGAGGGACCGATGCACGGCTATGGAAGCAATAAGGTACAGTTGGCCAAGCGGCTGCGCCGAGTCGAGGGTCAGGTACGCGGGATCCAGCAGATGGTCGAGGACGACCGCTACTGCATCGACGTGATCACCCAGGTCTCGGCAGCGACCAAGGCACTCCAGGCGGTCGCACTTGAGTTGCTGGGCAGCCACCTCAGCTCGTGCGTCCGTGAAGCGATCGATGCCGGAGGTCCGGGCGCCCAGGAGAAGATCGACGAGGCGACCGAGGCTGTGGCTCGACTGGTGCGCTCATGACGAGCAGGCGTGTCCGCTGCCTCGTTTGACACTATACCCTAC
Source organism: Acidimicrobiales bacterium (assembly GCA_052143895.1). GTDB lineage: Bacteria > Actinomycetota > Acidimicrobiia > Acidimicrobiales > RAAP-2 > Bog-756. The sequence continues at coordinate 5,042 of JBKQRT010000138.1, forward strand.
CCGGGTATAGTGTCTGTGGTAGGAGAGCGCGTCACCGTCACCTGAACGCAGGTGCAGGCTCGGACCCCGGGACCTTCGCCTCTGCCCAGATCGGCTCAGGCATGTGACATTGGGTCTTGCCTATTGCCGTCGGGCTGCTCTGTCCTGATCGAAGCCCAGCGAGAAGTGAGGAACACGTCAATGACCACCGCCGAACCCAAAACCTGTACCAATCCGAACTGCACCTGCGATCCATGCACCTGCGTCGACTGCAACTGCGGCACGGCCTCGACCACCTGCTCCAATCCGAAGTGCACCTGCAACCCGTGCAACTGCGACCCCTGCACGTGTGGCCAGGAGACCGCCACCGCCTGACCTCCCCTGGAATCTGCCGGACCGGTGTGCCCGGCCGGCAGGGTTCCGGCCGGATCACGAGCTGGACCCACCCG
>JBKQRT010000139.1:0-3003 GCA_052143895.1 Acidimicrobiales bacterium
AGCCGGTCAAGTTCGATGGGGGTCAGTGAACCAGTGAGGTCCGACAGGGAGCCGGACGTGGGCATGATGACCAGTGCTGCCATCCGCCCACCCGCATAGGGGAGCTGTACGGCGTCCACCCCTGACCCCGTTGAGACTGGCACGTCGAGCGAGCCGCCGGCCGGCGTGTGCATGAATGGAACCGAGGCGATCGTTCCGGCGGGGAGATGAAACAAACCGTCGGTAGTGGCTTTGGCGAACGGCTGCTCCCATGCCGCCTTGAAGTACACGGCATTGGCCAGGATGAGCGCCGTCTGGCTCGTGATCGCCCCAGGATGCCCGTCTGAGGTCCGATGGCACCGGCCAGCGCCCCCGGACCGCCTCAATTCGAACGGCTTCCAACGCGCCCGTATCCTGCGAGAGCGCCAGCGACAACATCAGCGCGTCGACCGATTCCGTGTCCTTTTCCATGAAGTACATCGATTCGGAGACGAGTGCCTCGCACGCCGCAAGCACCGAAGAACCTGGATCCGACCGGACAGATGCAGAGCCCCCAGCCGGTTCGGAGGCGGAACGGGCAGTCATCATGACTAGGGCTGAGGCCTGGACAGCACAAAGCGCCGCCACCGCCCCACCCGTTGGAGCGGTACGGCGTTGGCCTAGTAGGTCGAAGTACTCCCTGATGGACCGGTCCCGGAGGGTCACCGATGGCGCTCCTTGGTCGGCGTCATCTCGCTCACCGGGACCATCCCCCGAGCAGTGCAGCCGCGCCGGAGCAGAGCCACTCGATGACATCGGCCGCCAGCCGAACCTCAGTGAGCATCCCCACGCCCTGCCCGGCGTTCACGTGACCAGCCGAACCACCCTCCGCTCGCACCGCTTCCACCAACGCAGCTCTCGTAGACCATTCCCCGCTGACCTCGCGTTCGCGACCGATCCACTCGTCAGAGAGGCTGCCGGTGAGGATGCGCTCGGGATATCTCGCTGGCCATCGATAGCCGAAGGCGATATCGAAGACACGGGTGACCACTGTGTCGGTCTCGTCCGCCTCGAGGAGCGCAGTTCGGGCTGGACCGGACGTCAGCGACTCCGGGGACGCAGCAAACGCGGTGCCGATCCAGGCCCCCGATGCCCCGGCGGTCAGAACGGCGGCCAGTCCCCGTGGAGAGGAGATCCCACCCGAAGCCAGTACCGGAAGGGAGACCGCGTCCAGGACGCCGTCGAGGAGCGGCAGGGTACCGATCCGCGGGTCCCCATGGCCCCCACCTTCGGCTCCCCTCGCCACCACCACGTCGATACCGGCGTCTTGGGCGTGACGTGCCTCTTCCACCGTGCAGATCTGGGTGGCGGTGAGCACCCCGGCCGAGCGCACTCGCTCCACCCAGGTCCACTCGTCGCCGAAGCTGACTCCGATCAGCCGAGGTGAAGCGCCCAATGCCGCCTCGAGGAGGGCCGGATCCTCCTGCAGCGCCCAGTCGAGGAGTCCGATGCCAAAGGGGAGGCCTGTTGCCTGGACGAGGGGGACCTCCCGCTCGATGAGCTGCACCGATCCGGCACTCCCCACCCCGATCATCCCTAAGCCTCCGGCGGCAGAGACGGCTGCAGCCAATTCGCCTCCGGCTACCCCACCCATCGGGGCGTTGAGGACTGGGGCACCCAGTCCGAGCTGGTCGGACCAGGGGGTGGCGAGCATGGGGGTACCTCTCATCAGTCCTCTTCGTACCGGTGGGAAGCACCGTCGAGGAAGGCACCGCACTCAGGACAGACGCGATGCGCCCAGCAGGCGGGATCGTCGCCCTCTTCGAGATCTGACTTTTCGGGTGGGAAGAGCGTCTCCACCGTTGGCGCAATGGAGGTGGAGGTGCCCCGGTCCACGGTGAAGAAGTCGATGGAGAATCGGCCCGACCCGAGGGGCTCCACTTGGTGCTCGACACCCGGGGGGATGGCCTGGACGGCGGATGGGCCGAGAACCACCTCGTAACGCGGATGGGTGGCGGCGCTGAACCGCAAATGCCCCTCGGTCACGGTGATCCTCCCCCACATCCCCTCGGGGACCTGGTGGGACCTGAGCAGACCGGCCGGAACCGTCCTCTCATCCCACTCCGGGCTCGATCGGACGAATCGGAGCGCATCCGGGGGTTCGGTCCGCTCGCACAGCGGGCAGTCCAGTGGCATTCCGATCCGTCCATCACGACTCACCTTGTCGACCACCCAGTGGCGATCTTGGAACGGCGGACGGTGGCGGACGTGTTGGTCGTGCCCACAGGAGAGTTCAGCCACCCAGTCACCCACCTCGTCGGCGTGAAATGCGACGATGGAACGCTCCATAGTTCCAGAGTAGCGACGATGGCCTTCCGGATCTCGGCTGCAGCATGTCAGGGTCTCGTGGCGAATGTCCTGCGACCCGAGACCAACCGACATTCGCACCATGCCTTAGCCTCGATCCACCGATTGACCAGGTGATCTGAAGGACGCGCATCCGCGGAAAGTGCCTCCCTACCTGGGAGAATTGTGATTGTCGAAGTCACGATTCACACCAGTACCAGGAGGCACTTCCAGTGAGTTCATCATCGCGCAGCATCGACCGGATTGCAGTGACCTTCGACGAGCCCACCTTGGTCGCCGACGCCGGCCTGTTGATGCCGGCCACTCTCATGGTTCGCCTCGGCTTGGAGCCCCTCGAGAACCAGATGGTGCGGCTTTGCGGCCGTGTCGGTGGAGCTCATCCTGGCCGCAAGGTGCTGACGCTCGTGACGGCGATCCTGGCCGGGGCATCCCACATCGACCATGCCGATCGGCTGCGGGCCGGTGCGACCGGCCGGGTGCTGCCCTTTCGCGTGATGGCCCCGTCTACGTTGGGCACGTTCCTGCGGTCGTTCACCTTCGGCCACGTCCGCCAGCTGGACGCCGTGATCGCCGAGACGATCCGGAGGGCGCGGTCGCTGGGGGCCGGTCCGGGGACAGAGGCGATGACCATCGACCTCAACTCGACCATCGTCGAGGTGCACGGCAAGCAGAAGCATG
>JBKQRT010000140.1:0-5065 GCA_052143895.1 Acidimicrobiales bacterium
TTGCTCAAAGGTCCGCGGACCTCGCAGCGGTCGCTTGCCGAGTCTGGCCCCGTCCGTAGAGCGACCACCAGGTTGAAGGTATGTCTCTGTCGCATTGGCCGACGTCCAAGCCCGCTTGAGCGATCCGTTGTAACACCCTCGCCATAGGGTCACTGACGTGATCCCTCAACTTCGAGATGGAACCCAGCTGGCCGACGCCCAGCAGCAGCTGCGTCAGTCGGCCACCCAAGGTCGAAATCTGGCTGGCGGTTCCGCCGGGCAGTCCTTGTCAATTCACCAGAACGGATTCCTCGGGTGGGTCGGCACCGCCGACATTTACCTCCGAAACATATTCACCGACCCTGCAACGTGGGAGCACCTCTACAGCGAGCGGTTCTGGCGAATCCGAGACCTGGCGCAGGAGAGCCCTCGAGCAATAGAGCTGATCAACAATGAGGCCAACCACCAGGCCGAATGGCTTGACGAGCTGGCCGATCGAATGAAGAAGTTGGCCGATCGTTTGGAGACGGCTCCCGGCCAGCTCACGGTGCTCGACACTCACGTATTGATGCACTTTGAGCCGCCCAACCAGATTCCCTGGCCCGAGATCGTCGGATCCCCCCAGGTGCGCCTTGTTCTTCCCCTTCGCGTCATCGAGGAACTCGATGTGAAGAAGTACACGGCCCGGGACAACCTGGCGGACCGTGCTCGGCGCCTCCTCAGCCAACTGCGGACCCAGCTCGGCCCGACCAGCGGTGGTCCCGTATGGATTCGAGAGGGAGTCACGATCGAAGTACCAGTCGAGGACGGACCCCGGCGTCGGACGATGGATGCCGATCAGGAGATTCTCGACACTTGCCGGGAGCTGCAATCGGATGGCCAGGGCGTGGCACTGGTGGTGCTCATCACTGACGACACTGGACTGTCTCTGCGTGCAATGAACCAGGGGATACGCGTGATCGCCATGCCGGAGACGTATCTACGAATCAAGCCAACTCCAGAATCGGGCAACGCGTGATCGAGGCAACCTACGGCGACATCGTTCCAATCCTCAAGCCTCTCATGGACGTTCTCGAAGGCATGGCCGACGGCGCCGAGAGTTTGGCTGGATCTGGGGTCGCAATGGCAGATTCACCAGCCATGGCGGAGATGTCCAAGGAAGCATCGATTGCGGGAGATGACTTCGAGGAATCCGTCCACGCGGCCCACACCAACGCTTCGATATTGCGGTTTGCGGCCACCGACTATGTCCGGCAGTTTGCCGCCATGTTCCGGGGTCAACCGGTGCCCGTCTACGCTCACCTTCCCGTCGCCCGGGCCTCACTTGAAGCTGCCGCCCTCAGCTACTGGGCAGGTGCACGTGGCATCGGGCCAACTATGCGAGTCCAGCGCTACCAGGCAATCCGGTTGCGCAACAGTCGGGAACTGAAGCGCAGTCCGATACCCGAATTCAAGCCACAGGGAGCGGCCAACATGGCTCAGATCCGCCAACAGTCAGCAAATCGCGGATGGGCGGTCATCGCCAACGAGAAGAGGATCGTCGTCGGAGAGCAGGAGCTGCCAGGTTCTGGCGCCCTGATTAAGGCACTTCTCTCGAATGGAACTGATGCGCAGGGCCTTCAACATTTGGGCGCCACGGCATGGTGGCTGTGGTCCGGCGTCTCGCATGCGGCCAACTACGCCCTCCTTGAGAGCGTCGATGCGACCAATGCTCCAGCGTCGCCGCTCGGGCCGAATACCGTGCCAATCTTCACCTCATCGAGGACCGTTGGCTTCCAGGCCCTGATTGTCGGCCATGGCTTTCGAACACTCATCGAAGAGCACCGCTTCGTCTTTGGCTGGTCCAGCGATGCTTGGACCCACGCGGCTCAGCGATTCGTTGCAGCGACGAAAGTCTTCTTGTCGGCTTTTAGTGCGTCTTCCCCGACGGTGTAGCTAGCCTTCACCATCCAGAAGCAAGCCCTCTATCTCCATGATCCGCCCCGGGAATCCTGGAGGCTCCTCTGATGTGGCCTCTCTATGAAACCCGGGGAGGTTCATGACCGGGCCCACCGGCTTCGCCGGAGAGAACCCACCGGGCGGACGACATCGAGTCGTCCACACGGTTCTCTGGCGGGCTTTGGAGGGCTCCCAGCTGGACCCAGTCACCACCGTTCCCCCAGGGTGACCGGAGCTGTTGCCTAGACGAATCTGTTTGCCGTGTCAGCAAATAGTGCCTTAAGCAGCAACAATCGTGCTATTCTCGGTGTTCACCATGACAGCAAACGGCATGCTCACGGAGAATGAGATGGCTGAAGCCACCGTTGCCTGGCTTCGCGACCGACTCCCCACCAGCTGGGAGGTCGGCCCCACCTCCCGCGCCGAGTTCCAGGCCACGCCGGACGGCCGGGTCGACGCGGCCATCGACCTGAAGGGTCCGAACGGCACCTACGCGACCATGGTCGTCGAGGTGAAGCGGGTCTTCGGCCCACGCGACGTCGACAGGCTCCTGGGCGGCGTAGGAAGGACGCTCCGGACCCTCGCCGGCCAGATCCCCATCCTGGTGGTCGCGCCCTGGCTGAGCAAGCGAACCCAAGAGCTCCTCAGCGACCAGGGCTTCAATTACCTCGATCTCACCGGTAACGCCCTGATCCGCTTGGACAACCCGACCGTGTACCTCCAGGCGCAGGGCGCGCCGAAGGACCCGAACCCGCCCCAGCGAAGTAAGGCGCGCGCTCAAGGCCCCAAGGCAGGCCGGCTCATCCGGCTCCTCGTCGACGCGCGCCCCCCGTATGGGGTGCGCGAGCTCGCCGCAGCCGCAGACCTTGCGCCCGGCTACGTGTCACGCCTGTTGGACACGCTGGATGACGAGGCGCTCGTGGAACGATCTGAACGTGGCCGGGTTGAGTCCGTCGACGTCGGCCGTCTCGTCCGAAGGTGGGTCGAGACTTACGACGTCTTCCGTGCCAACAAAGCGCAGCGGTATCTCGCCCCGGCCGGAGCGGCCAGCGCTCTGGACCAGCTCCGGACGGTCGGGCTCCGAGCCGCAGTGACCGGATCATTCGCCGCCGGACGGATCGCTCCGGTGGCCGGCCCGGCCCTCCTGGCGGTCTACGTCGATGATCCGCGGTCCGTCGTTGACGCTCTCGGCCTCATCCCTGCGGACCAGGGGGCCAACGTCGTTTTGCTGACCCCCTTCGATCCCGTCGTGTGGGAACGGGCGTCCGTCGTTGACGGCCTGACCAATGTGGCGCCGTCCCAGGCCGCTGCCGACTGCCTCACCGGCAACGGTCGGATGCCAGCCGAAGGCGACGCACTTCTGAAGTGGATGATGGAGAACGAGAGTCTCTGGCGTCTCGACACGCTCCCAGCCGGAGCCATCGATGGCTGAAGGTCCCGCTCTCGATCCGCTCTACGTGGCCGCCCGACGCGTCCTGCTCGATGCGCTGACCTTGTTGGCGCCTCACGGCGACGCCGTGATCGTTGTTGGCGCGCAGGCCGTCTACCTCCGCACCGGGGAGGGAGACGTTGGCATCACCATCGCTCCGTACACGACGGATGGCGACCTTGCCCTGAATCCCGCACTGCTCGGAGATGAGCCCGACCTCGAAGCGCTGATGAGTGGAGCCGGGTTCAGTGCCGAACACCCAGGAATGTGGCAGACCAACGTACTCGTCAGTGGTGAAGACGTGATCATCCCAATCGACCTCATCGTCCCCGAGGGCGCCAGCACCGGGGAGGGACGTCGTGGCGCACGCATCCCGCCGCACGGCAAGCGTGCCGCACGACGCGCCGTGGGCCTGGAGGCGGCGCTTGTCGACCACAGTCCGATGACCATCGCTTCGCTCGATCCGGCAGACGATCGCCAGGTGACCGTTGAGGTGGCAGGTGTTGCAGCCCTTCTCGTGGCCAAGGCGCACAAGATCCGAGACCGACTCGAGACTGGGCGCACCGATCGGCTCAGCGACAAGGATGCGGCCGATGTGTATCGCATCATGCAGATGACTCGACCGACGGCAGTCGCCGAGACGATGCGCACCCTCATTGAGGATCCCATGTCTGCCGAAGTCACCGCCCAGGCCCAGGACATCATGCGCGACCTGTTCGGTCGTCGGGCGGGTGAGGGAGTGGCTATGGCGCAACGGGCTCTCCAGCTCGCGGTTGATCCCGCTCAGGTCGCCACCCTCTGCATGGCGTTCACAGAGCAGCTCCTCGCGCCCCGCACATAACCCGAAGGTCGACGGAAGCAGAAGTTCTCCGGCAAAGGTCCAACAATTGAGCGGCGCGTCCTCAGCCTCGACGGCTGGGTAGCGGTCTAAAGCATCCTCAGCTGCTCTAGCTGAGAGCAGCTTGCGGCCTGATCAAATCTGAACGGTACCGAGGACTCCAGACGGCTGTCGTCCAGTCATCTACTGTTCGAATTCGATGGACAGCGCGACCGACGGCCTGATGCGGATGGCTGCATTCACGTGGCTGGGTGACTTGCGGAACGTCTACGGCGATGTCATTCCCTTCGCCGAGCTCCAGAAGGGCTTTCCGTTCTCTTCTGGCCGGATTCGCGTGATGGGTCCCCAGGGGATCTTTATCCCCCGGGGTGGGTCTGTCCCCCTTTCGATAACCACAGCTCCGCCCAAGCCCGGAAAGAATCGTCCCTACGACGACCAGATCGGTGATGACCACCTCCTGCGGTACAAGTATCGGGGTTCTGACATCAGTCATCGAGAGAATGTCGGGCTTCGAAGGGCCTTGGTCGAGAACCTGCCGCTGATCTACTTCTGGGGGATCGCCGTGGGGCAGTACTTCCCCGTATGGCCTGCATTCGTGGCCGCGGACGACCCCGGGTCACTTACGTTCACCATCGGCTTCGATACCGAGCAGGTCATGGGTGGGCACGAGCTTCTCGAAGCCGGCACCGAGGCTCGACGGGCCTACATCACCCAGGAACGGCTTGTCCGAGTCCACCAGGCCGAATTCCGCCAGAAGGTAATGGTCGCCTACCGCTCTTCGTGTGCCATCTGTCGGCTCAAGCACACGGAGCTCCTCGATGCTGCCCACATCCTGCCGGATGGCCATCCCCGTGGTGAGCCGATCGTGCCCAACGGGCTCG
>JBKQRT010000141.1:0-2674 GCA_052143895.1 Acidimicrobiales bacterium
CTCCGGTCGCGCCGAGGTGGTCGCCGACCTGGCCGCGCCGCTCCCGGCCATCATGATCACCGACCTCATGGGCTATGACCGTGCGGTGTGGCCGCAGGTCAAGTGGTGGTCCGAGGCGACGATGGCGCAAGCCGGGTACCTGGACGGTGACGAGCGCCGACCGCGGGGTTCCGAGGAGGCGTCGGCGGACTTCGCCGCCGAAACCCTGAAGTTGATGGAGGCCCGTCGCGCCGAACCGCGTGACGACTTGATGTCGGTATGGCTCCAGGCCAGCCTCGACGGGGTCCCCCTGCCCATCGAGGAGATCTTCAACGAGGCGCTCCTGCTCATCGATGGTGGTGCCGAGACCACCCGGTCGACCATCGGTCAGACGGTGGTGGCGCTTTCGGAGCATCCCGAGCAACGGGAGCGGATCATCAGGGATCCCAGCGTGCTGCGGACGACCGCCGTCGACGAGTTCATCCGGTGGTCCAGTCCGATACTCAACATGCGCCGCACGGTGACGGCGGAGCACGAGCTCCACGGCCAACACCTGCGGGAAGGGGACCAGGTTCTCCTCATGTACGCGGCGGCCAACCGCGACGAGCGCGCCTTCGATCGCCCGGACGAGTTCGACGTGCTCCGGAATCACAACCATCACGTGGCGTTCGGCTTCGGGCCCCACCGCTGCCTGGGGGCCAACCTCGCCCTTCTCGAGCTCCGGGTGCTGTTCGAAGAGCTTCTTCGTCGCCTGCCGGACTTCCGGCTGGCCCCGGGACACCGGCCGGAGTTCGTCCCGGGCTTCTTCACCCGGACCTACCGGGAGGTCCATATCGAATTCACCCCGGAGCCATGAGACTCCCGGGAAACGGGTGGTGACGAAGGGGCAGGCGACGGGGCCCATGGCGGGCGTCCGTGTGGTCGAGCTCGGCGTGTGGATCGCCGGCCCCGCCGCCGGTGGGATCCTGTCCGACTGGGGCGCGGACGTCGTCAAGATCGAGCCGCCCTCGGGGGACCCGGCGAGGACGTTCCAGCGCATGCTCGGGGGAGACCTCCCGACCAACCCCGTGTTCGAGCTCGACAACCGGTCGAAGCGGAGCATCGTCGTCGACCTCGGTACCGACGAGGGCCGGGCCCTCGCTCTCGAGCTGGTGGACGCCGCGGACGTGTTCCTCACCAACATTCGTGTGTCCGCCCTCCGGCGCGCCGGCCTCGACCCCGAGACCCTGAGAGCACGCAACCCCCGGCTGGTCTACGCCATCATCACCGGCTACGGGCTCGAGGGCGCCGAGGCCGACCGGCCCGCCTACGACATCGCGGCCTACTGGGCCCGCTCGGGCCTGGCGGCGTCGCTGACACCACCGGGTGGTCAACTTCCCTTCCAACGCGGGGGGATGGGCGACCACACGGTCGGCATGACGGCGGCCGCCATGATCAGCGCGGCCCTCTTCGCCCGCGAACGGACCGGGGAGGGCGACCTCGTGTCCACCTCGCTGTTCCGGCAGGGTGCCTACACCATCGGTTTCGACGTGAACGTCGCCTTGATGTGGGGCCAGCAGATAAGGGTCGGGACGCGTACGGAAATGGGCAACGTCGCCATCAACAACTATTCGGCCGGCGACGGCCGCCGTTTCTGGATCGTGGGGCTCGAGGGCCACCGGCACTGGCCACCACTGGCACGCGCCGTCGGCCACCCTGAGTGGCTCGAGGACGAGCGGTTCGCCACACCGGCCGCCCGGTTCTCGAACGCGAGCGAACTCATCCGGCTTCTCGACGAGTCGTTCGCCACGAAGACCCTCGACGAGTGGGCCGCCGTCTTCGACGCGGACCCCGACTTCTTCTGGGCCCCGGTCCAATCGGTCGACGAGCTTCTGGGCGACCAGCAGTTCCACGCGGCGGGCGGGCTGGTCGATGTGCCCGCCGAGGACGGTTCCTGGACGATGCTGGCGACCCCGGCGGACTTCGACGTCCACCCCGGCGTGCCCCGGTTCCGTGCCCCACACCTGGGGGAACATACGCACGAAGTCCTCGCCGAGCTCGGAAAATCCGAAGAGGAGATCAGTGCACTCGCCGCTTCCGGGGCCACGCCAGCCGGCGGAAACGGAGCGGCATCATGACGTCGAGCCGGGTCCCCCGTGTTGACGCAACTAGATCCTCGTTCTAGTGTCGCGGTCAGGAGTGGGCATGGTCCAGGAGGTCCCAAATGACAGACATTGACTTCACCGCGTTCGATTCGGACAATCACTACTACGAGGCCCCGGACGCCTTCACCCGGCACCTGGACCCGCAGTTCGCCAAGCGCGGCATGCAGTGGGCCCAGATCAACGGGAAGACGCGCCTGCTGGTCGGGGGCAGGATCAACCGGTTCATCCCCAACCCCACCTGGGATCCGGTGTCCAAGCCGGGCGCGCTCGACGAGTACTTCAGGGGTCGCAACCCCAAGGGGGCCGACACATCGGTCCTCTTCGGCGAGCTCGATCGTCTCGCCGACCATCCCGAGTACCAGAATCGTGACGCCCGCCTGCGTCTCATGGATACCCAGAGGCTCGAGGGGGCGATCTTCCTCCCCACCCTCGGCGTCGGGATGGAGCAGGCCCTCCTCGACGACACCCCCGCGCTCACCGCGGCGTTCCGGGCCTTCAACCGCTGGATCGAGGAGGACTGGGGCTTCGCGTACAAGGAGCGGATCTTCGCG
>JBKQRT010000142.1:0-3712 GCA_052143895.1 Acidimicrobiales bacterium
CGGTGGCGGACGACGTCAGCCCGACGGCCTCACCGATCTCCCGCACCGACGGGGGATAGCCCCGGTCGCGCTGGCTGTCGGCAATGAACGTCAGGATCTGCTGCCGCTTCCCGCTCAGGACCTCGGCCATGGTTTTTCCTCGTGCCTTCTGTCGACCCCTCCCGGGGGCGAACGTTCGTTCGTGAGGGCCCAAGCTAGCTGGTGGGCGACGCCGAAGCAAACACCTGTTCGATGTCCGTCCAGACCGGACCATCACGTCCGCCTGGGCCCGTTCCGGTCCTTGGCCACGAACGCCTTGCCCTTGGCCACCGCGACCTTGCGGGCCCGGGCCATCTGCCCGGCGCTCGGCGGCTTGGGCGGTGCGACCCATTCCCACGCACCGGGCCGGCCTTCGAGGCGCCACCCACCGTCGGTCTTGAGCTTGTGATGGGCGGGACAGAGACGGACGAGGTTCTCGAGCTCGCTCGGGCCGTCTTTGCCGTAGTCGAGCTGCCGGTGGTCGCGTTCGAGGCCGATGCGGTTGCCGCAGCCCGGGACCGCACAGACCCGGTCCCGGACAATGAGCGCCATGTCGATGCAGTTGGCGATGACGCGGGTGCTCTTGGTCACCGTCTTGATGTCGAAGCCTTCCTTGACGAGGTACTGGAACCCGCCTTCTGAGAGCAGCTCGGTGGCGGCCGCGACCGAGACGGGCCCGATGCCCTCGATCTCGCAGAGCTCGTCGCCTTCGGTGGAACCCCGGCGCAACGACTCGGCGTTGACGATGACCAAGGTGCGGGGGGCGGCGGGCCGGGGACCGCCCTCTCGACCGCCCTCGTCCTCGCGGCCGTCGCCGTCGCCGTGTCAACGGTCATTGAGATCTCCCCACTGGCGGCCAAGTGAACTCCCCGCGGACGGACACGAGAAGTCCCCGCGGACGGACAAGGAATTCCCCGGGGACGGGCCGGGCTCGTGTCACTACACCAGGGGCGTCACCCCCTTGCCGTTGGTGGCGTCTTGGAGCCTGATCGACTCGCCTGAGGTCTCGACCACGTGGGCGTGGTGGAGGAGGCGATCGACCAGCGCGGTGGCCAGGCTCTTGCCCATCAGCTGGTCGAATCCCGAGGGGTGCAAATTTGAAGAGACGGCGAGAGACCGCTTCTCATAGGCCGCGTCGACCAGGCGATAGAAGCCCTCGGCGGCGTCGTCGCCCACCCCGAGGAGCCCGATGTCGTCGACCACGATGAGGTCAGCCCGAAGCACCGGGACGAGGGCCTTGCCCACCGTGTCGTCGACCCGGTGGCGGCGCACCAGCACGCCGAGGTCCTCGATGGAGAACCAGCGCACGGTGAGCTTTTCGTCGACGGCCCGTTGGCCGAGTGCTTCGAGCAGATGGGACTTCCCGGTGCCGCTCGGGCCGCAGACCACCAGGTTCTCGTGGCGGCCCACCCACTCGAGAGTCCGCAGCGCCGCCTCGGTGGCCGCCGTGATCGAGCTGCGGGCGGGGTCCCAGACGTCGAAGGTCTTGCCGGCGGGGAACTGAGCCTTCTTGCGGCGCTCTTCGATCATGGAGCGTTCGCGCCCCGCCACCTCTTCTTCGAGCAGGACCCGCAGCACTTCGGCGGGATCCCAACGCTGGGCCTTGGCGGTCGCCAGCACGTCGCCGGCCGCCCGGCGCAGGTAAGGCAGACGCAGCCGGCGGGCCAGCTCGATGACCTCGACCCCTGTTTGTGCCGATGCCGTCGTCATGACGCCACCTCGACCCGGCGGGCCAGGCGCCCCGCGAACTCGTCGGCCGCCCTGGCCAGCCCGTCGGCACTGAGCGCGGGATTGGCAAAGCCCACCAGTTGGTGGACCGCCTCGAGGTCGGCGAAGCGGGCGAATTCGGCCACGGCGCGCAGCAGCCAGCAGACGTCGGACAGCGTGTAGCCGTCGACCACGACGACCTCGGGGAGCACCTCGTCTCCATGATGCGTGCTCATCGTCCGAACCCCTCCCACGCCCCGGTGCCCGGTTGGAGCGAGTGCTCTTCGGCGATGCGGTGCACCGGGCTCGGCCGGGCCGAGAGGACCGAGGCCAGATCGCCGTGGGCAAAGCGTCCCGAGAGGGCACAGATGCCGAGCGCCTCGTCGAGGAAGCCTCCCTCGGTCGAACGGGCGAGGGTGAGTGCCTCGTCCATACGTTCGGTGATGCCCCGCACCCCATTCGCCGCCATCTCGGCCAGGTAGCGCCGGGCCCCTTCTCCGAGCGCCAAGAACGCCTCTTCTCGGGCGTTGGTGGCCCGAGGGGCCCGCTCGGGAGTCACCCGGCGTGCCGGGTAGTGGCTGTCGTCGATGACGATGTCGCCCGAGGAACCGGCCTGGTGGCGGGCCACCTCTTTGGGACCGTTTGCATCGACGGCGACGATGACCACCTCGTCTCCGCTGCGTCGGGCGAGCACCGTGCGGTCGGCCAAGGTGTGCGGCACCGAATAGCGCGCCCCTTGAAAGGCGACCAGCGAGGACCACGAGACGGTCCGGGTCTCCCCGAAGGCCAGGCTGTAGGGCTCGGCGGGGACGGCGTGCAGATGCGCCCGCTCGCGTTCGAGGCGGTCGACCGGCCGCTCACGGGTCACGGTGTGCACCCGGGCGTTGAAGCGATCGGTGGCCTCGGCACACGCTGCCTCTAAGGCGCCGAAGTCGCGGTATTCGCCGACCAGGTTGTCCGGGCGGGGCAAGACATCGGCCTTGGCCAACTTGACGCTCGACTCGGCGCCACCTTTCGACTCGGGGTCCGCCGGGACACAGGTGTGCAGCGACACACCGTAGTAATGCGCCACCGAGAGCATGGTGCGGTTGCGCACCGCCAGCCCGGCCACGTGCGCCGTGCTGACCGTGCGCTCGTTGTCGGTCAGCCAGTAGGTGGGCGCACCGCCCAGGACACGCTGGGTGCGGTCGAGGGCCGAGATGACCGAGGGCATGGTGCGATCGGGCAACGCGAAGATCACCCGAAAGCGGCTCCAGGCCAGCCAGGCGCAGAACAGCACCACCGTCACCCCATCGACCACGGGCCCTTGGCCGTAGTCGAACTGGAGCCACAGGCCGGGCTCGGTGATCCAGGGCTTATAGACGCGGTGGGTGCGACGGCCATGTTCGTCTTTGAGCACGGCCACGACACGGCGGGTGGTGCGTTCTGAGGCTTCATAGCCCATGGCGCAGAGCTTTCGGTGCACCACATCGGCGCGCACCTTGCCTCCTGAGCGCTCGACCCATTCTTCGATCTTGGCCAGGTAGGGGTCGCACACCTTGGGCCGCTCGAGCACCGCGGCCGGATCGAGCCCGGCTGCTCTGGTGGCTACATAACGGCGCACGGTGTGGTGGTCGACGCCGCACAAGGCGGCGGTGGCTCGGAACGAGCCGGTGAGGTCATAGGCCTCGAGAATCTCCATCATCTTCTCCTCGGACAACATGTTGGTGGTCCCTCCTCGGGTCAGTGGTTGGTTTGCCACTGCCACGATCTCGGGGAGGGACCCCAAAGTGGTGGATCTGCCGGGGAGCCCGGTGGCCGTCCGCGGGGAATTCCTTGTCCGTCCGCGGGGACTTCAGCTGTCCGTCCGCGGGGAATTCTCGTGACCGCCTATGGGGACTTTTCCATGTCCGCCGTCACTATGGCTCCGTCATCAATTCAGCCAGGCTTTCAACCAGCTCGCCCACCTTCAATCTTGCACCTCCGAAGCGAGCACAGACCGGATCCC
>JBKQRT010000143.1:0-3162 GCA_052143895.1 Acidimicrobiales bacterium
TGTTGTGGGCTTCTTCGTCCTCGCGGGCCTTCTTCGGACTCCAGCGACCCTGGAGCACGAAGATCAGTGGAAGGAACACGGCGATGCCGCCAAAGCACACCCAGAACCAGTGCTGCCACTCGGCGGCCGACTTGTTGGAGTTCGTTTGCAGGGCCAGGAGCTCGGGGCCGACCTTTTCCAAGTAAGTCAATTGTGGCTTGATGGTGTTGATGATCGTCAGGTTCTTGAATCCCGTTGCGCCGCCACCCGCAACCCGGACTGCCTTGTTCAGCAGTGCCGGCGGGATGTCGGACGGACTGGCGTAGGTCGCAAGCTTTGTGAACAGAGCCTGGTGTGCGACGACGATGGCCACTTGCGCCTTGTGCGAGCCGTTCTCGATGGCCAAGGCCTTGGCCTCGTTCTGGTTGATGAATGCAGCGTTGTTCACAATGTCCCCGGCTGAGGTGACCACGAAGGGTAGAACGAAGATGCTGACCGCGACCGTCAGGCGCAGGATGCCTCCCCACACGGCCAGGCCGGTGGCCACCAGCGCCGGGTTCCGAGCTTCGACAGTCTCGGTAAAGCTGGCCATCCACGTGCTATACGCCATGGCGGTAATCAAGAAGAGAGGGGAGGCGATCCACACCAGGGTGTAGTAGCGGGTGCCCGGGTGCCCAGTGGCCACGATGAGCACCACCATCATCACCATGCCACCCACCGCACCCACCATCATGAACGGCTTTCGCACCCGCACCAGGTCGGACAAGATTCCGAACACGATCAGGCCAATGCAGTCCGCGGCCCATATCCAGGTGTCGATGCCGTTGGCTTGGGGCAGGCTGAAGTGCGAGTTGCCCTGGTGGAAGGCGGTCGACAAGTAGATGGTGAAGAAGCCCGAGGCGGTAAAGAAGATCAGCAGCATCACGCTGACGGCGATTGCCGACAAGATCACGTCGAATCGGAGCATCTGGCGCCACGGATTGTGGATAGCCGACTCGACGTCGAGACCCTTGGCCCGGAGCTCGATGAGGTCTCGGTCGCGTGAGCTGATCATGAGCTGATCTCGGATGCCGGGTGACAATTCGCGCAGGAAGAGCAGTGCCAGCACGAACACGACCAAACCGGCGGCACCGGAGATAATGAACACTCGTTGCCAGTCGGTCGACGTCGCACCGAGTACATGGCTTCCCACCAGGCTGGCGACCAGCACGCCCGCCACCGGACCGAGTGTCCAGAATCCCATGGCCGAAGCCCGGCCCAGCTGGGGGGTGAAGTCGCGGACCAGGGCCGGCGTGGCGACAAGGATGATGCCCTCGAACAGACCGATGGCAACGAGCTCGGCGACCAAGAGATCCGTAGAAGAGGTGTTGGGGATGGCTGCGAACTGGATGAGGCCCACGATGAGGAGACCGAAGATCACCACGTTGGCGCGGCCGATGCGGTCGGTGATGCCGCCGACCAGGGCGGCGACCACCCCGGCCAAGTTCGACACTACGATCACGTTCACGTAGAAGTGGAACGACAGGTGGTAGTAGGAGAGCAGAAGCGGGGCCACGGTGGTCGGGACGTAGTACTGGTACCAGAGCACGATCGACGCCAGGATCACCATTGTGAGATAGAAGGTGCGGGGTCCCGGGGAGGGATACTCACTCAGGGTCCGGTCGGGCAACTTCTTCAAGATGCCACCTCCGGAGGGAGTGGTCGACCCGCCGCCGGCGGGAACCGTCGTGGACCGTACGTCTTTGTCGGCGGATTCGGAGTGGCCGAGTGCCCTTTTTCCGGCGTCCATGCCGGGCTCTTCGTCCGTTACCCGATCCTCGACCACGTCGTCTGCGATCTTGTCTTCAGCAGGCACGACACCCTCCTCATGGGGTGACGATCCTCGTCCAACATAGCGAGAAGAAGGGCACCATAATCACGATCCGACCGCTCAGCCTTGATTGGCGGCTGTGGGTGTCGTAAACCCATCCCAGCCGTCCAGCTGGAGTCTCACTTGTGCTAGCCGGTCAGCCAAGGTGGCCGAGGCGCACGGTCAACGGGCCGGGAGATTTGGGTTGACTGAATGATCACCAAGGCGGGCGATGCCCGACGGCCGTGCCCACCTGTGGAGCCCGACCGAAATGTCTGCTGGATCTCGATGTCGTGAGGCAGCCCAGATGAGATGAGCCTTGCATGGCCCTGGCTCCGGTGCATCACCTGTCCTCCCGGCGGTCGTTCGTCGGGGCCCTACTAATCGCTCCAGTACACCTGAACGAAGTTGTTGAGAATCGTCGTACACGAGTCGTGCTGACTCTCGGGCAGCACACACGTCTCTTCCCAACTGCCGTTCTCGTTGTTGCTGTAGTACGTCATGACCCCGTTGGCCGGCAGGCTTCTCCCGGAATATGAACCATCGCCCAAAATGCCCGGGGGATCGAGAAAGCCCACGACCCCATCGGAGATCGGGGTTACAGATTCCCCGGCAGGTTTGGTTCAGGAAGACCCAGGGAAGTTCGCCTCGGCAAGAGCCGCAGCAGCGGGAAAGAGCCTGCAGGCCTGACCGACAGTGCACCCGAACCCGGCGGAAGACTCGGTTCCGTCAATGACTTCAACCGTCGAGCCAGGGTTGATCGTGCCCGTAGGGAGTGCCTCACCCGAGGGATGCACCGTGACCCTGCCACTACCGTCCGCCCCATAGCTAGCGGAACAGACCCAGCCGGTCGGCCCCAGCAGCTTCATCGCCCCCTGCTCGTCCGAATAGACAGCCAACTGGCTTGCCAGACCCCCAGGTACAGACTCCCTAATCGAGGAGGGAAGTGCGGCAGTGGTCGGCGGAGTGGCAATGGCGTAGGTCGTCGGGCACACCTGCAGGGGAAGCTCTACAGACACCTCTGTGTTCGCCGGACTCGGTCAGGTCGTGGACGACGGCACGGAGGCAGGAGTATGAGGTTTTCTCCCCCCTACCTTCGTAGTCTTCGTGTGCGGCGTACTGACGGAGGCATTGACGCCACAGGCGGCGACGCCAATCGCCATGATGACTAGTCCGATTACCGTCGCCTTGCGCATCCACCGATTCTCGCAGGTCGGCGCCTTCGAACGACATTCCCGGAGCGTCCCTTGGATCAGCTTCCGCTGATTCCGAGGAAGTCGCGTCATCCAGCTACGGGATCGCCGAGTTGGAACGACCTCACAACAGTATCTGCG
>JBKQRT010000144.1:0-3252 GCA_052143895.1 Acidimicrobiales bacterium
CTCCCTCGCCGGCGGGCCGGCGTCGGTTGGTCTTTGGTCACTACTGGCATGACTACCTCCTATTCGAGGTGTCCGGCCAGTGGGGGGATGGTCACCCCGACTACCCGGGGGTGGTTGGTTATTGCTCGCGCTTTGGGCGTCGGGTCTCGGCAGGACCGAACGACCAGGTTCGCTCTCCGAATGGCCGTGGAGTCGTGCCTCGTCCCCAGGCTGCCGAAACCCCTCGGCTGAGCCGGTCGACCGGGAATGGCTCGGAGCTGGGGGTCGAACGCCCACCCGCTGAGGCGCACTCTTGGGATCCCTCCAGTTCAGCGGCCGAACTGGGCGTCGAGAATTAGGGCCAAGAGGCCCTGGGCACGACGGCCGTTTGGGGCTCAGCCTGCACATGAGGGGCAGAAGGGATGCGTTCTGATGCCCAGGTACGGACGGCGGCGCTTCGATGAGACGGATGACTTCGTCGTCGACGAGCGGGATGCGGCCCGTCGTCGGGTCCGTGCTCGCCGTGATCTCTCTTCGAAAATCGTGGGCTTCATCTTCATCAGTGCTGTCGTCGTGGTGATTTGGGCACTTAGCGGCGGTGGCTATTTCTGGCCCGGGTGGATCATCGGAATCGTCGGTGCAATGCTGCTTCTACAGGTGTGGAGGCATCTGGGCCGTCGGCCCCTGACCGAAGAGGATGTCGACGCCGAGGTGCGGCGACATCGGGACCGATGGACCGGCTGCCCCCGCAACACAGGAACAACAGGAGGAGAAGGGACCTATGTCACAAGTGCACACGAAGCAGGACGTGACAGTGGAGGAGCTCGAACACACGTTGTCGGAAGCGCTCGGTCCCCACTTCCGGGTGAACACGAGCGGCCCTTCGAAGGTGAAGGTCGGGCGCACCGGGGTGATCCCTTCCGTGGTTGAGATCGCCCACCGCAATGGTATGACCGTCTTCAAGATAAGGACCACGGGCCTGATCATTTCGAGGGTTGTCCAGGTGGCCTCCATCAACCCGCATGTGCGGCGGGCGCTTGAAGAGGCCTATTCGCAGGCCGCCTAGCCGCTCTTCAGCGACAAAGGCACGGACCACTGTGAGCATGCCACCGAATGGAAGCAGTGAGTTAGTCTCGGCCATGCCGGATGAGGGTCTTTGGGGGGGAACTGCCCAATCCGCTGTGACGCCGCTCGTCGTCGAGGTCAGTGGGTTGCGCATGTCCTATGGAGCGTTTGACGCCGTCCGCGGGATAGATCTTGAGGTACATCGAGGCGAGGTGTTTGCCTTCCTCGGCCCGAACGGGGCGGGGAAGACCACGACGGTGGAGATTCTGGAGGGCTTCCGCCACCGTACGGGCGGCGAGGTGTCGGTGCTCGGTGAGGACCCTGCCCAGGCCAACGGCGGCTGGCGCGCCCGCATCGGTGTGGTGCTCCAAGAGTCGGAACCGGAACCGGAACTGACGGTGGAGCAGTGCATGACCCTCTATGCCGGGTACTACCCGTGCTCGCGGCCGGTGCGGGACACCCTGGAGCTGGTCGGGCTCGCGGACCGCACCACGTCGAAGTGCAAGAGTCTCTCGGGTGGTCAGCGGCGCCGCCTCGACGTCGCGCTGGCGCTCGTCGGTGACCCCGAGCTGATCTTCCTCGACGAGCCGACGACTGGCTTCGACCCCTCCGCACGCCACGCGGCCTGGGATGTGATCGGCGGGCTGCGCGATCTCGGGAAAACGATCTTCTTGACCACGCACTACATGGACGAGGCCGAAAAGCTCGCCGACCGGATCGCTGTCATCGCCCACGGCGAGATCGTCGCGTCGGGCACTGCGGAGACGTTGGGGGATCGGAGACAGCAACCCTCCCAGATCCGCTTCAGCCTGCCCGAGGGCGTGGCGTTGCCGGACTTGCCGCAGGCGGTCCTCTCGGCGGGTGCCTCGACCGCGAACGGCGTCGTCGAAGTCAGTGCGCACAGTCCGCTCCCCGTGGTGGGCCTGCTAGCCGCCTGGGCCGCAGAGCGGGGACTCGACCTCCCCGACCTCGATGTCAGGCGGCCAACCCTCGAGGAGGTCTACCTCGCCCTGACCGAGGAGCCCCGATGACGGTCAGCGGAGCGACGGTCGAGCACGACACCCGGCTCCGACGCCAGGTTGCCCATGAGTTCCGCTATGACCTGCTGTCCTCGAACAGCTCCCAGGGACGGTTCTTCACGGTCCTGATGCCAGTCCTCTTCTTGCTGCTCTTCTCCTCCATCTTCCGGCACACGAAGGCCACCGTCCCAGGTGGCACGATGCCCGAGGGCGTGTACTACGTGCCGAGCATCATGGCCTACGGCGTCATCGCCGCCAGCTTCACGAACCTGTGCCTGAACGTGGTGCAGTACCGCGAGGCCGGGATCTACAAGCGACGCCGGGCGACGCCGGTACCTACCAGCGCCATCATTGGCGGGCGGAGCCTCGTGGGATGCGTTATGGCAGTGGTGATCGCGGGTGTCCTGCTGGCTCTCGGATGGTTCACCGTAAGCGCCCACCTGCCCGCGCACACTGTTCCGGCGTTCGTGTTGACCCTGGTCGTCGGAGCGGTCGTCTTCTGTGTCCTCGGCTTTGCGCTTGCCGCCTTCATTGACAACGCGGACGCGGCGCAGCCCGTGATCCTGGCGGTCTTCCTGCCGCTGTCGTTTATCTCGGGAATCTTCATCCCGCTGGCAGTGCTGCCGCACTGGCTCGCCGACATCGGCAAGGTGTTCCCGATCTATCCCTTCGCCGCCTCCCTCGTGGCGGCTTACAACCCGCACACGACCGGCAGCGGGCTCTCCTGGGGCCATCTGGGCCTGCTCGTCTTGTGGGGCGCAGTGGGGCTGGTCATTGCGATGCGTCGCTTTAGCTGGCTGCCCAAGGGCGAATGACGCAAAGGACCACAGGGGCGTGCCCAGCTCATGATGTACAAGATGGCCAACCAGCGTGCGCGGTGGACTGCGAATGGCCGCATCTCTCATGTTGGCGGATGGGGGCTGCCCCCAACAGCACCTCGGGGACAGTCGGGTCGGGGCGGGCGGCACGCCACTCGGTATCGGGCAGTTACCGGGGGGCTCTCGGTCTCTACGGCTTCAAGTGCGCGTCGAAGAACGAGAGGATACGTCGACGTGCATCTCGCGCAGATCCTTCGTGGTAGCCCGACCCTGGCGAGAGTATTCCGAAGACCGGCTCCAAGACGGAGAACGGGAATGGATTCTCGTCTCCAGCTCCTTCGTGGTCATTGAGAAAGGAGTGCCCGGCCTCC
>JBKQRT010000145.1:0-20093 GCA_052143895.1 Acidimicrobiales bacterium
CCGCGCTTGCAGGAATCCGAAACATGTTTCAGTATCTGACGTGACCCAGAGGACGCTGACGAGTTCGAGACCCGTGCACCGGAACGACGGGTACGCCACGTCTCGCCAGTCATGACCCCGGCGGACGAGCTCGGCTTCGACCCCGATGCCCTGAGAGAGAAGTACCGGGAGGAGCGGGAGAAGCGCCTTCGCCCCGACGGAATCGACCAGTACGTCGAGGTGGCCGGCGCCTACGCCCACTTCGCCGATGACCCTTGGGCCGAACCGTGCCCCGCTCGGGAACCGCGAACCGACGAGGTCGATGTCGCCCTGATCGGCGCCGGTTTCGGCGGCCTCCTGGCCGGAGCCCGGCTGCGCCAGCTCGGCGTCGAGGACATTCGCCTCATCGAGAAGGCGGCGGACGTCGGGGGGACCTGGTACTGGAACCGTTATCCCGGCATCGCCTGTGACACCGAGTCCTACATCTACATGCCGCTGCTCGAGGAGCTCGGCTACATTCCGACAGAGAAGTACAGCCGCGGGGAGGAGATCTTCGCCCACTGTCGACGGATCGCCCAGCATTTCGACCTCTACCGCGACGCCTTGTTCCAGACCGAGGTACAGGACATCCGGTGGGACGAGACGGCGGCGCGCTGGATCATCAGGTCGGACAGAGATGACGCCGTGCGGGCACGTTTCGTGTGCCTGGCCAACGGCTTCCTCCAAAAGCCGAAATTGCCGGGCATCCCCGGTCTGGAGGCCTTCCGCGGGCACATGTTCCACACCAGTCGCTGGGATTACGCCTACACGGGCGGTGGACCTGACGGGAACCTGACCGGCCTCCGCGACATGCGGGTCGGCATCATCGGCACAGGGGCGACAGCGGTGCAGTGCATCCCCCACCTCGGAGCGAGCGCCGCCCATCTGTACGTCCTCCAACGCACCCCCTCGTCTGTCGACGTGAGGGCCAATCGTCCGACCGATCCAGACTGGGCCAGAAGCCTCGAGCCTGGGTGGCAACAGCGACGCATCGAGAATTTCCAGCTGATCACCACCGGCGGTCACGTGGAGGAGGACCTCGTGAACGACGGGTGGACCGACATCACGCGGAAGCTGCTGTCGCTCCGGTTGGCGAACAACTCCGACCTGTCCCCGGAAGAGCTGGCCACGTCCATGGAGATGGCGGACTTCATCAAGATGGAGGAGATCCGCACACGGGTCGAGACCACGGTCGAGGACCCGGCCACCGCCGAGGCCCTCAAGCCCTACTACCGGCAGTTCTGCAAGCGACCCTGCTTCCACGACGAGTACCTCTCGACCTTCAACCGCGAGAACGTCACGCTCATCGACACGCGCGGGTGGGGTGTGGACCGCGTCACGACCGACGGCGTGATCGTGGACGGCGTCGAGTACCAACTCGACTGCTTGATCTTCGCCACGGGCTTCGAGGTCGGCACCGACTATTCGCGACGCTCGGGATACCAGCTCGTCGGACGGGGCGGGCTGACCCTGTCGGAACAGTGGGCCGACGGCGTCCGGACCCTTCACGGGCTTCACCTCCATGGTTTCCCCAACTGCTTCGTCATGAGCACCGCCCAGTCCGGCTTGACGGTAAATTTCCCCTACCTCATCGACCAGCAAGCTCGACATGTGGCCTGGGTCATCGAGTGGGCACTGAATCGGGGGTTCACCACACTTGAAGCCACCGAACTGGCTGAGGCATCCTGGGTGGAGTCGGTGGTGCAGCGCGGTGCACGCAGCGCCGAGGTGGCCAACCACTGCACACCCGGCTACTACAACAATGAAGGGAAGGCTGACGAGAAGACGCGGCAGAGTGGCTTCTTCTTCGGCGGACCCACTGAGTACGCCGAGATCCTCGAAGCCTGGCGCATCGATGGAACAGGTCAGGGGCTGGAGCTGACGCCGGCGAAGGCAGACGTCGGAACGGATGCGCCGTCGACTTGGGAGAAGCCCCGATGACCCAAAGCAGCTTCGATGTGGGTCGGCACCGGTGGAGGAGTCGCTCGTCGCCGACGGGAACGCCAGCAACTGACACGTCGGCCCCGCCCGGATCGGGTGGTCAGCCCGGAACGCCGATGGCCTTCGTCTCGGTGTATTGGCGCAGCCCGGTGCGTCCGCCTTCACGCCCGATGCCACTCTGCTCGAACCCACCGAACGCCGCACCCCCGGCGCCCACCCCGTTCACCGCCGCCTGCCCGGTGCGTATCGGGCGGGCCACGTCCACCGCCTCGTCGGGGTCCGGGCCGTAGACGGCCCCCGACAGCCCATAGAGCGAGTCGTTGGCGATCCGGACCGCTTTGTCGGCGTCGAGATAGGCGATGACCGACAGCACCGGCCCGAACACCTCGGTCTGCGCGATGGTGGCGTCCGGGGCCACTCCGGCCAGGACCGTCGGCTCGTAGAAGAAACCCCGTTCCAGTCCCGCCGGTCGCTTGCCCCCGGTCACCACCCGGGCGCCTTCGGCGACTGCGTTCGACATCAGCTCGTCGACCCGATGACGCTGGACGTCACTGATGAGGGTCCCATGGTCACGCCCGAGTCCAGCTCGAGGAGGAGTCGATTCACGGTCCCACCGGCCATGGACATGATGGTGCGTCCGACCGCGGTGGAGCCCGTGAAGCTGACCATGTCCACTCGAGGGTCGATGACGAGTGCCTCACTCGCCTGCAGGCTCGAGGTCGTCACCACGTTCACCACACCCGGCGGGATGTCGGTGTGCTCAGCGACGATGCGGGCCAGCGCCAAGCCGGCCAGCGGGGCCAATGGCGACGGCTTCAGCACCACGGTGTCACCGGCGGCCAGCGCCGGCCCGAGCTTCATCAGGTTGATCGCGTGAGGGAAGTTCCACGGCGTGATGAGCGAGATCACCCCGGCCGGTTCGTGACGGATGAGCACCGCACGACGGCTCCTTCGTCGTCACCGTCATTCCCCGAGTGCCTGCCTCATGGTGGTCCGCCGGACCTGCCCGTCGGCGCCTACCGCGCCGTGCCTATCGGCCTAGGGCTGGCGATGCCGCCGGCGAGTGTGCCGGTGAGGTTGACAGAACGGAATTAGTCCAAGGGAACCGGACGCCCCGCAGGCATCGTCCGGGGAATGGCTCCGGTTGGGCTGCAGCCTGCAGCGTTGCATCACACCGGGTTGCCGGCGGACTGCCGGCCCTCCCCCGGTGCGGCGGTTCCAGCGACCAGGAGCGCGCCGAGCCGAGCGGCATCGGCCGTCCCGAGACTGCTCCTCAATTGGCGTGCAACGAGCTCGAGGGCCCGGATGCCCGCACCAGCACCGGTCCAGCGTGCTTCGAGCCCTGACGGGGCGGGCGGGCGGGAGCCACCCGCGGTCCCTCCCACGCAACGGATCGATTCGTCGAGTCTTTCGACAGTCCGCTGGAAACGGACGAGCCGCTGGTCGCCGAGGATGGCTCGGTAGCGACGCTCGATCGCATCGATGGCGTCTGCCGAGTCGCGGCCGAGGCGAGCGCCTCGATCAGTCAGGACGAACACCACGCCGCGCCGATCGTGAGGATCGGGGCGCCGTGCCAGGTAACCATGTCCTTCGAGTTCCTGCACCGTGCTGCTGACGGCTTGCCGGCTCACCCGCTGCACGCGTGCGATCTCGCTCACCCTCGCGCCCGTGGCCCCGATGAGCCGCAGCACGTCATGATGTGCGGCGCGGATCCCCACGTGACCACGTGCGGCCGTAGCCTTCACGGTCTCCCCCTCGGCCTGGAACGCCACCAGGATCACCGCGCCGATCGAACTTCGACGTCGCGCACGCAGCACCGGGTCGGCGCTGGCGGCCAGACCGAGTCCCTCGCGCAGGTCGGTCACGTCGCGTACCAGGCGGCTCATCTCCGACATTCCGATGAGCGCTGCGTAATCCGCCTCGCATCTGGCGATGGTCTCGGCGCCCTGTTCGACAACTCGTCTG
Organism: Acidimicrobiales bacterium; assembly: GCA_052143895.1. Classification (GTDB taxonomy): domain Bacteria; phylum Actinomycetota; class Acidimicrobiia; order Acidimicrobiales; family RAAP-2; genus Bog-756. The sequence goes on from JBKQRT010000145.1 coordinate 3,925, forward strand.
CCGGCCTCCGTGAGCTCGACGAGCTTCGAGCGTCCGTCCTTCGAGTTCGGTGCCCGCTCCACATATCCCAGATCGTCCAGCAGCGTGGCGGTCCGGCTGGCTGCCTGCGGACTGATGCCGAGCTCGTCGGCGATGCGGCCGATGGCGAGCCCACCGTCCCAGACGAGCTGCAACATCGGGGCGAAGCTGGGGCGCAATCCGTGGTCACCTGACTCGGCCAGTACCACGCTCAGCCGCGACTGCATGTCACGCGCCACGCTGGTGAGTCGGTCGACCACCCCATCCGACCGACGCGCCCAGACCCCCTGCCCACTGTCCTCCCGCGCTGTCGGTGGGACCGTGGCCGTCTGCACAATGGTCCGAGACTACGTCGACCGCCAGATTTCATCAACCATGTTTGACAATGATGTGAAGGCTGGTCTATGAAATCGTCGACGACAGGCAGCTCGGTACGGGAGGTCGGATGCCACGATCACGTGGTCAAGGGCGGCGGCTGCGAATCGTCATCATCGGTGCCGGCCCGGGTGGACTCTGTATGGCGAAGAACCTGCGAGACGCCGGCTTCGAGGACTTCGTCCTACTCGAACGCAGCGACGGCGTCGGGGGCACGTGGAACCTGAACCGGTATCCCGGAGCGGCCTGTGACGTCCAGTCGCATCTGTACTCGTTCTCCTTCGAGATCAAGTCGGACTGGTCGAGACCGTACGCGGCACAGCCGGAGCTCCTGGCCTACTTCGAACACATCGCCGAGAAGTACGGCGTCCTTCAGCACTGCCGGTTCGGCGCCGAGGTCGTCGGGGCCGCCTGGGACGACCCCGGCGCCGCATGGCGGCTCCAACTGGCGTCGGGCGAGACGGTCGAGGCCGAGGTCGTCGTGAGCGCAGTGGGGATGTTCCACACCCCGGTCCGACCTGACATCGAGGGCCTCGACCGGTTCTCCGGCACCCTCTTCCATTCGTCGCTCCGGCAATGGGACCACGATCTGGCCGGCCAGACCGTGGCCGTCATCGGTAGCGCAGCCACCGCCGTCCAGTTCGTGCCCGAGATCGTGAAGACCGCCGCCCAGGTGTACCTCTTCCAGCGCAGCGCCAACTGGGTGCTGCCCAAGCCGGACACGCCCTACACCGACGAGGAACTGGCCGCATTCCGCTCCGATCCGCGCCTCCTCCAGGCGGTGCGCGCCGAGATCTACCGGCACATGGACGAAGGGATGACGTTCTCCGACCCCCAGGCTGTCGCCGAGCGCGAGGCCGCCGGCTTGGCGGCCATCGACATCGTGGAGGACCCCGAAATCCGGCGCAAGCTCCGACCGCGACACCCGTTCGGATGCAAGCGGCCCCTGTTCTCGAACGACTACTACCAGGCCTTCAACCGGCCCAATCTGGAGCTGGTGACCGAACGCGTCGAGCGGATCAACGAGGACGCCGTGGTCACCGAAGACGGCGTTGCTCGCCGGGCGGACACCCTCGTCCTCGCCACCGGATTCGCCACGACCGAGTTCGTCTCCGCCATCGACGTCGTTGGACGGCACGGACGCCATATCCGGGAGGCGTGGGCGGACGGTCCCGTGGCCTACCTCGGCATCACGACCTCCGGCTTCCCCAACCTGTTCATGCTCTACGGGCCCAACACCAACAACGGCTCCATCCTGACCATGATCGAGTCCCAGGTGGCGCACATCGTGGCCCATCTCGAGCGACTGGTCGAGGAGGACCTGGCCTGGGTGGATGTCACGGCCCAGGCGATGCACGACTACAACGAAGACATCGATCGGACCATGGCCGCGGTCGAGGTGTGGCAGGCCGGTTGCAACGGCTACTACCGGACGCCGACGGGACGGATCGTCACGCAGTGGCCATTCTCCATGAGCGAGTTTCACCGACGCACGGAGACCATCGATGTCGGCGCGTTCGAGGTGGCTCCCTGTTCATCGGTGCCAGGGGGAACGGTGAGTCCCGGAGCAGTTCGCGAAGGAGCGGCATGATCGCCAGAACCCTCGACGACCGGCTGTCGGAACTGGTCGGCAAGCCGGTCACGTCCCGGGGTCCCGCCGTGGCGCCCGATCCCGTCAACCAACCGATGATCCGCCACTGGGCCGCGGCGTTCGAGGACTGGAATCCCGTCTACACCGACCCGGGCGCTGCGGCCAGGTCGCGTTTCGGACGGATCGTCGCGCCACCGTTGATGCTCCAGACCTGGACGATGGCCACTCCAACGATCACCGGGATCGCCGATCGGGGCGGGTCGCCGGTCCCCTCGGATGACGTCAGCTCGTTGGCGGTCCTCGACGAATCGGGATTCACCGGAACACTGGCGACGAACTCGGAGTTCGAGATCGTGAGGTACCTCCATCTCGGCGACATCATCACCGCGTCCAGCGTGATCGAATCGATATCCGAGGAGAAGGCCACCCGGCTGGGCGCGGGCAGGTTCGTCACCTGGGTCACCACCTACACGGACCAGGACAGCGAGGTGGTGGGGCGCCAGACGTTCCGGATCCTGAAGTTCAAGCCGGGCGGAGCCCCGTCATGAGCGAGCGCCCGTCCACACCATCGGAGGTGTCATGAGTGCGTCCCGCACGCCCGGCCCACCCACGGGGCGACGGACACTCGACTGGAACGCCATCCAGGTGGGGGACGAGCTGCCGCCTCTCGAGATCGACGTGACGGCCACGGTTATCGCCGCCGGCGCCATCGCTACGCGTGACTTCATGCCGGTGCACCACGATCGGGACTACGCCAACGCTCAGGGCGCGCCGGACATCTTCATGAACATCCTCTCCGACACCGCCTACTGCAGCCGCTTCCTCACCGACTGGACGGGTCCGGACGCCATGATCAGGCGGCTGGGCATCCGGCTCGGTGTCCCGACGTTCCCGAAATCGAAGCTCCGCTACACCGGGGTGGTGCGCGCCCGGTCACGTAGTGGAGGCGAGGGAATCGTCGAGGTCGAGTTTCGGGCCACCAACGAGCTGGGTGGGCACGTCACCGGCACGGCCGAGGTGAGCCTGCCGATCGAGCCGTCAGCAACCTGAGCGCCTGGCTCAACGACCGGGCAGCCATGGCCGGCATCAGCCAGACCGAGTGCTCCACGGTATCGAGGGCACGACATGCGACGTCCACCCGTTGGGTAATGTTTGAGGATCAGCAGGACCATTGGCCCTCTCCCGCAGAGGCAAGAGGAAGTGGGTGGGCGCATGGACGGTGACATCGTCATTCGCGGCGGGACCCTGGTGGACGGAAGCGGCGCACCGGCGCGCGAGGCCGACGTGGCCGTCCGGGCTGGAAGGATCGTTGCAATCGGTGACGCGCTCGCGGGCGCGACCGAACTCGACGCTTCCGGCCAAGTGATCGCGCCTGGCTTCATCGACATCCACAGTCACTATGACGCACAGGTGTTCTGGGATCCAGATCTCAGCCCCTCGTCGTTCCACGGAGTGACCACAGTGGTGGCCGGCAATTGCGGTTTTTCGATCGCCCCGACTCGGCCCGATGGCGTCGATTTGCTGGTCCGCACGCTCCAACACGTCGAGGACATGAGTTTCGACACCCTCATCGCCGGCGTCCCGTGGGACGAATTCGAGACCTTCCCCCAATACCTCGATGCCGTGCAGCGCCGCGGGGTGGCCCTCAACTACAGCTGCTACGTGGGCCACACCGCGGTCCGGCTCTTCACCATGGGCCCTGATGCGTACGAGCGGGCGGCAACTGAAGACGAGCTGCGCTCCATGGCCCGCATCGTCGACGAAGCGCTCGATGCCGGAGCCATCGGCTTTGCGTCAAGCTGGTCCCCCACCCACAACGGAGACCACGGTCGACCGGTACCCTCCCGGGTGGGCGACTACGACGAGCTGGCTGCCCTCCTCGAACCTCTTCGAGGGCGCAGTCGGGGTGTCGTTGCCCTCCTGCCCGGCGGCGTCCTTTCCAATGCACAGATGTTCGAGCTCCAACGCACCATCGGTCGGCCATTCACCTGGACGGCGTTGCTCACGTTTTCCGGATCCGACTACCACGAGAAGGTGATGGCTGACCACGCCGCAGCCAGAGCTACCGGCGTGGACGTCTGGCCCCAGGTGTCGTGTCGACCCCTGGTCTTCCAGATGAACCTGGCCGAACCGTTCTCGCTCAACACGCTTCCCAATTTTGCGGCACTCATCGACACGCCCGTCGAGGAACGGATTGCGGCCTACCGTGATCCCGCCTGGCGGGCAGCCACCCAGGAACAGCTCTCCTCCGGTACTTTCTCACTGTTCAACGCCGCTTCGCTCTCCGTTGCCGAGTCATCGACCAGGCCGGACCTGGTCGGTCGCCGAGTCGTTGATCTGGCAAGGGAGCAGAACGTCACCCCCCTCGATGTACTGCTCGACGTTTCGCTCGCAGATGACCTCGACACCCGCTTCTGGTCGGTGCTGGCCAACGACGATATCGACGGGATCGGCAAGCTCTTGCCGAGGGAGGACGTCCTCCTGGGACTGGCGGATTCCGGCGCCCACGTGAGCCAACTGTGCGATGCCTGCTTCGCCACGGACCTCCTCGGAAACTGGGTCCGGGAGCGCAAGGTGATGAGCCTCGAGCACGCCGTCCACAAGCTCACGGCGGAGCCTGCCCGTGTCTACGGTTTTCACGACCGCGGGTCGGTGGAGGTCGGGAAGGCTGCCGACCTCGTGGTCTTCGATCCCGACACGGTGGCCCCGGGCCCCCTCCGTCGGGTGGTCGACTTCCCGGCCCACGGCGAACGGCTGACGGCAGATGCGCCGGTCGGGATGACCCACACCCTGGTCAACGGGGTTCCGATCCGAGTGGACGGTCAGCCTGTGACCGACGCCCTCGACCAGAAGCCCGGCCACGTGCTGCGCTCCTGATCACAAGAGGCCGACGGCAGTTCAAGGGTTGCACCGGCCGACCAACAGGAGGTCAGCATGCGCCAGGTCCACCACGCCGCGATCTGCGTGCAGGACGTCGATGCGAGCATTCGGTTCTGGCGCCAGGGTCTGGGCTTCACCGTCCTGATGGATGAGCAGTTCACCGGCGACTGGCCGACCCTCCTCCGTGCACCATCGACATCGCTCCGAGCAGTTTTCCTGGGCAACCCTGCATCTCCCGATGCCGGCATCGTCGAGCTCGTCGATCTTGGAGCGACCTCTCAGGGCCGGGGCACCAGGGGCTCGGCAGAGGCGGGATTCCTGTTGCTCTCGGTCATGACCGACGTCGCCGCGGCACTGGAACGGCTTGCGTCGCTCGGCCTCGGGGGCGAGCCGCGCCGGGTGCGCGTGGCAGGGGTCGAGATGGCGGTGGTTCAGGACCCCGATGGCGTGCTCATCGAGCTCGTCGACGCAGGGGCGTCCGCGAACCTCGATCGCCTCGGGGTTGGACAGGCATGAAGTTGACGAGCGGAATGAGCCTACCGCTGGTGCACGGTCCGGAAGGAGGGGCCCGTGCCCACGCCGCTGCCTGATGACGACGTCGACCTGGAACCGCCCGAGGAGGACGAAGTCCGGGTCATTGCTGCCGCCGTCGCCGCGGCCACCGGGGGCCCGGTGGGCTCTCCGAGCTGCAGCGTCTGGTGCTCTCGGCCTCCATGGAGTCGATGACCGGCGTGGTCCTCGACCCGGCAGCGCTCGAGCCGGTGGGCCCAGTCGAGTTCGCCGAGCGTCTCCGGCGCCGCTCTGCCGCCTTCCGGTCGCGTCTGGTCCAGCTCATGTTGCTCGGTGCCTTCATCGCCCACCCCCTGCCGCCGGAGACCGTGGAGCGCATCGCCACCTACGCCCGCGAGCTGTCCGTCGACGAGGAGATGATCCACGTCGCCAGCCACATGGCCGACGGCTCCCTGGGACTGATCACGGCCGACTTCGCCCGAGCCGGCTACTCCGCCGCCTGGGACAGTCAGGGAACTTCCGCCCTCCACGTTGCATCCCACCTGTCCGACGCCTGGGGCTCGGTCGAGCACGATCCCGGCCTGGCCACCCGCTGGTCCGAGCTCCGGCACCGGCCCTCCGGCTCGCTCGGACGGTCGGTCTGGGAGTTCTACCGGGACCGCGGCTTCGTTTTCCCAGGACGACCGGGCAGCGCTCCTCCATTGCTCGCCCAGCACGATTGGGTCCACGTTCTCGCCGATTACGGCTCGACCGTCGAGGCCGAGATCGAGGTCTTTACCTTGATCGCCCGGTCCAACGACGACCCAAGGGGCTTCTCACTGCTGGCCATGGTCCTCGGGCTCTTCGAGACGGGTCTCGTCCGCACCGGGGCCGGCCTGTTCGAATACGACCCCGGCACCTGAGCAGCGACGCCTCCCGTATGTCGGTACGCATGGCCGACGCCATGTACCGGGGCGCCATCGTCGGGGCCCGATTCGGTGGGCGCGATCTCCTGACCGTCGACTGGTTCGAGTTCGCCGACCGGCCGCTGGCAGAGGTCCGGAACCTGGTCGGGCTGCCACAGGTGTCCGAAAGGGCCCGGGCCGCCGGGTCGGCCGGACCGGGTGAGCCCGGCGGCATCAGCGAGTTCCAGAAGGCGGCGGCCCGCCAGAGGGCCGAGTCTTTCGCTGAGTAGCAGTCCGAAGCCGCAGGTGGGCCAACCACGCGTCGGTCGACACCCACCAACACCCCGGTCGACATCCCTGCCTCGTCACAGCATCTCCAATGACTGACTCTGCGTACTGTGATCGTACGCAACTCGTACTGCACGTGTGACACACCGGAAGAAAGGGTCGCAGGGCGCCTCGGCGACGGCCTCGTCCTCACGATGCGGACGGGACCGTGTTCGACCAAGAGCCTGGCGACGAGACGAGAGCCCTCGCCGAGCCTCCAGACAAGGGGCTCGACGCAGGCTCGGATCGTGACCGCAACTGGCGATCTGGAAGTCCACAGGAACTCACACGTTGACTGTGAAGCGATCGCAGGGTGCCAAGTGCCCTTTGCAATAGCTTCTGCGGGGTAGTTGACGGATCGGTAGGCACGATCCGGCCGGGCCCTACAGGTTTCGATCCAAGCTGATTGATCGACCAAAGGAGCCATCTACATGCCAGCCACGCCGGTGCGCTCACATCTTCCGATCCCTGATCCCCAACACGTCGGGGTCACCACGTACGACGCCAAGGACCCAGACACCGCATTTCCACCCATTGTTCCGCTGCGGCCACCGGAAGGTGCACCCAGCGTCTTGTTGATCCTTCTCGACGATGTCGGGTTCGGAGCCTCGAGTGCCTTCGGGGGTCCATGCGAGACGCCCACGGCTGAGCGTCTGGCCTCCGCTGGGCTCTCCTTCACCAGGTTTCACACGACCGCACTCTGCGCCCCGACGAGGGCGGCTCTACTCACGGGAAGGAACCATCACAGCGTCGGCATGGGGGCAGTTCCCGATCTGGCCAGCTCGGCTCCGGACTCCAACTCGGTGCGCCCCAAGGCCGCCGCTCCGCTCGCCGAGAGCCTGCGGATGAACGGCTATTCCACGGCCCAGTTCGGGAAGTGCCACGAAGTCCCCTTCTGGGAGAACAGCCCCGTGGGTCCTTTCGACTCGTGGCCCACGGGGAGCGGTTTCGAGTACTTCTACGGTTTCATCGGTGGGGGTACGAACCAGTGGTCCCCTGGCCTCTACGAAGGCACGACACCCGTCGAACCGCCCAAGACACCTGACGAGGGCTACCACCTGACGGCGGACCTGGCTGACCGGGCCATCGCCTGGATGCGCCAACAGAAGACACTCGCCCCTGACAAGCCGTTCTTTGCCTACTTCGCGCCAGGGGCAACCCACGCCCCTCATCACGCACCCAAGGAGTGGATCGACCCCTACCGGGGTCGGTTCGATCTCGGATGGGATGCACTCCGCGAGGAGGTAATCGCCAGACAGAAGGAGCTCGGCGTGATCCCCGAGGACACCGAGCTCACCGAACGGCCCGCCGAGATCCCGGCCTGGGACGAAATCGACGACGTGCTCAAGCCGGTGCTCGTCCGCCAGATGGAGGTGTTCGCCGGCTTCCTTTCGCACACCGACCACCATGTCGGGCGCCTCATCGACACCCTTCAGGAGCTGGAGATCCTCGACGAAACGCTCGTCCTGTATCTGATCGGGGACAACGGAGCGAGCGCCGAGGGGACGCCGCACGGGACATCCAACGAACTCCTGGTGTTCAACCAGGGCATGGACCTGGAGACCACCGAGTTCCTGGTGAGCCACATCGACGACTTCGGGAGCCCGGCTGCCAACAATCACTACGCAGTCGGATGGGCACATGCCACCTGCACCCCTTACCAGTGGACCAAGCAGGTCGCCTCCCACTTCGGCGGAACCCGGAACGGGATGACTACCCACTGGCCGAGCGGAATCGCCTCGAGAAACGAGAAGCGCTCCCAGTTCCACCACGTGGTCGACGTGGCTCCGACGATCCTCGAAGCGGCGGGTATCCCGGCCCCGACCTTTGTCAACGGCATCCAGCAGATGCCGCTCCACGGCGTCAGCATGCGGTACTGCTTCGACGACGCGGCGGCGCCTGGGCGCCACGAGACCCAGTACTTCGAAATCGTCTGCAACCGCGGGATCTACCACAAGGGCTGGACGGCGGTCACCCGACACAGCATTCCCTGGCTTGCCGCCGAAATGCCGGCCCTCGACGACGACACCTGGGAGCTGTACGACACCTCCACCGACTGGAGCCAGGCACACAACCTCGCCGCTGAACATCCCGAGAAGCTTCGGGACTTCCAGCGTCTCTTCCTGATCGAGGCCGTCAAGTACGGCGCACTCCCCCTCGACGACCGCCGGGTCGAGCGCTTCCTGGCAGTTCTCGCCGGACGTCCCGAACTCATCAGCGGCAACTCGCAGCTGCTGTTCGACGGTATGGGACGTCTCAGCGAGAGCTCAGTCATCAACACGAAGAACGCGTCGCACTCGGTTACCGCCCACGTCGTCGTGCCGGAAGGTGACCCGACCGGGGTGTTCATCGCCCAAGGGGGTGCCTTCGGAGGTTGGAGCCTCTACCTCCTCGAGGGACGGCCGACCTATTGCTACAACCTCTTCGGGATCACGAGGATCTTCGTCCGCGGTGATGCACCGCTACCTCCGGGGTCCCACCAAGTCCGGGCCGAGTTCGCCTACGACGGCGGACTGGGCGGGAGCGCCACCGTCACCCTCTTCGTGGACGGTGCGTCCGCCGGGAGCGGCCGACTCGATCGGACTACGCCGTTGGTGTACGCCTACGACGAGACCACCGATATCGGCTGCGACACCGGCTCGACGGTGAGCGACGAGTACGACCACATGTCGAATCGTTTCAGCGGAACAGTGAGTTGGGTGGAGATCGACGTTGGACGGGACGATTCAGACCATGTGATCTCGCCTGAGGAGCGCTGGCGCGTGTCGATGGCTCGACGGTAGCCACGATGGAGCACGGTCCAGGTGGTCCGGTGGTGCGCTCCGATGAGCTCAGCAGCTCCACACAGGTGGGGACGAACGGGGAAATCATCGGCCGGCAATCTGGCGTACGAGGAGTGCGTCTGTGAAGGCGACTATCGCAAACATGAGGGTGACGAGAATCTCGTCCAGAATCACGAACCAGTGCGGCCCCCAGCCGTTGCCCGTCATGACATGGGCGCCGAAGATTCGTGCCACTCCGAGGAGAATGGCGTAGATGCCATAGACGCCGACAAAGGCGGCGAGGCCCAATGGCAGTGTCAACAGAACGCCTGCGAGAAGCGGCGGGGCCGAGCGGGTGTCGCCGAGTGCCGCCAGGGCGCTGACGGCGGTGACGTACATCGCCGTCCCGAGGTGATCACTAGGTTCGAAGTCAACACGGCTGCGGAAAGAACAAAGGTCTGGCCTCACCGGGAGAAGTGCCTATCTATCTCATTGGCGTAGGTCAGGCCCAGCTCCTCTCCATGTTCCGTTAGCCACCCCGAAAGCAGGGTGGATCCAGTGGCCGGACCTGTCGTGTCGGCGAGCCCGTCCGCCATGGCCCTGTACTCATCCCTGGTGAGCAGGACATCATGGAGGGCCAGCCCCAGTAGTCCCGAGAGGGCAGGCACGACTGCACCCGGCACCCGGATGATACGGGCGCGACTGCCGACGGCGTCTCGGATCGAATTCACGAGCTCGAGGAATGTCGGCCTCTCTGGTCCAACCGCATCCGTGACGCTGTCCTGCCGGCCGGCTCCCTCCATCAGGCACAGTTGAGCGAGGTCGTCGATATGGATGCCTCGGATCCGATAGTCCCCCTGTCCGCCAACCGCGAAGACTGGGAGGAGGCGCAACAACCATGCAATGTTATTGAGCAGTACACCGTCGCCGCCGAACAGGATGGCAGGTCGAAGGATCGCGAACGAGACATCGGATTCGGTCAGTGCCCGCTCTACGAGAGCTTTCCCTCTGAAGTAGGGCAGGGGCGATTCGATGCTCGGGTTGGTGATGCTCACGTGGACGATGCGCTGTACCCCGGCCCGCTTGGCTGCCTGGAACAGCGTCCGGGAGTTGGCGACTGCCAGGTCGTGGTCGATCTGTGCGTGGGCGAAGCGCACCCAGTAGGTGTTGTAGAGCGTGGTTGCTCCCCGGAGCGACTCAACGAGGCCGAGCTGGTCATCGAAGTCGAGCGGACAAGCCTCGATCGGCGAGTGGTTGGGCGAACGGTTCGGGTGCCCGGTGACCGTTCGGACTCGGCGACCGCTGACCATCAATGCCTCGGCGATGGCCGCCCCGGAGTAGCTGAATGCACCGGTGACCACGTCGAGCCCGCTGTCTCCCTCACGGACGACCCGTTCGCCGCTCGCTGGTATCGTCATCACGCCGGCACCTCGGGTGCGCTGGTACCTGATATGGCCTCCAGAAGCTGGGCGAGCTGTCTTGCATGGGCGAAGAGATTCAGTGCTGGCTCGCGGTTCCCGTCGAGATGACTGAGCATCTCGAGTCCGAGGTAGAGAGCGACGACTGCATACGCGACATCTGCTGCAGGGAGCAAGGTGCCCAGGGGTGAATCACCGAGGGAGTCCTCGATCGCTGTCTGGGCGAACTCTCGCCAGGGCTCGATGCGAGCGGCAACTTCGGGACCGAGATCGGGAGTTGACGATGCCCCGGCGATCATCTCGACCAGCACGGTGATGTATCCCGCATCGAGGTCCGTCCGAAAGATGTCGGTGGCAGTGTCGACGAGCTCGCTGGGCGAACCCGTGTCGGTGACCATCGTGCTGTAGTGCTCCAAGCGGTCAATGCTGACGGCATCAAGCGCCGCCAAGAGCAGATTGGCGACGGAGCCGAAGTGGTAGAAGATCAGACTTTGGTTCGAACCTGCCTGCTCGGCAATGGCGCGGGCGCTGGCACCAACGAAGCCCTCTTTCTTCAGGGTGGCGATGGCTGCGTCCACCAAGAGGCGTCGGGTCTCCGTCGATCGGGACCCGACCTTCTCGTTGACGCTGCTCGCTGTGCCGGACTTGGCCATCGGTCGCCCTCCTCGTTGAGCATTTGCTCAAACTATACGCTCAGCACACGAGAATGGCAACTGGTGTAGCGCTCACACACACGTCGGTGCCCTTGCCATCGGGATCTACATTCCGGTCACAGTGACCATGAACCGGATCCTCACACCAAAGGACCCACATCCATCGCGCACGGATCGCGCACGAAACTCACTCAGGAGCGACTCACCCGCGGTCTGCACCGCGGCTGACCTGCACTTATCGGGTGGACCTTCTGGGACGGTGCTCGAACTATTGTGACCAGGGAGGTCGCCTTCAGGCCCTCCTGGAACTGGTCTGGGACTCGAGAGGCCATTCATAGAACCCCCAAACAGGTCCAGCGGCGCCTGCGCGAGGACGCGCTGAAGCGGCCGAAGCGGCTGAAGCGGCTGAAGCGGCTGAGGCGGCTGAGGCGAGCACGTCGATGGCGTAGCAGTGAAGGATCTGACCAAGCGCTACGGCGTTAGCCGACAGACGGTCCTCGAACACATGCGCCGGCGAGGCATTTCTCGACGCCACCCCAGGCTCGTCCCCGAGGACGTCGACCGTGTGTGCGACCTCTACCGATCGGGCAAGTCCCTTGTCAATACAGCGCGGTGGTGGCCGAGGGCCCGCCTTCCTCGGCGGGTAATTCTTCAAGTCGTCCTGGCATCTCGGCTCTTCCCTGAGAGGCTTCCTTCCGGAAGCTGCTCCAGGTTGCGTCGGCGATCAGGTTGACGGGTCCGGGCTTTCGGCCACCCTCGCCCGAGCCCTGGATCAGCCGGTAGATTGCACCATGGTCGCTGGCATCCTCTTCGACATCGATGGAGTGTTGACCGTGTCCTGGGAGGCACTCCCGGGTGCCGCAGAGGCGGTGTGCTTGGCTCGTGCGTCGGGGCGCCCGTTCGGGCTCGTCACCAACACCTCGTCGCGTTCGCGGCAAGCCATGGTCGAGCAGCTCCTTCATGCCGGGATCGATGTCGAACTCGAATCTGTGTTCACCGGTGTCAGCGCTGCCGCCACTTATCTCCGGAACCGGCTTCCAGGAGCATCGTGCCTGTTTCTGAACAGCGGTGACGTAGGTGACGACCTCAAGGGGATCGACCTCGTCGACCCTGGCAGCGGTGTCCATGCCGACGTGGTGCTTCTCGGAGGTGCCGGTCCCGAGGTGGGGTGGCTGCAGCTCAACCACGCGTACCGGCTTGTGGATGCGGGTGCACCCTTGGTCGCCTTGCATCGCAGCACCCACTGGCAGACCTCCGAAGGACCGAACTTGGACATGGGTGCCTACCTCGCCGGCTTGGAGCTCGCCACCGGCCGTACGGCCATCGTGGTGGGAAAGCCGTCGAGAGCGTTCTTCGAGGCGGTCCTCGACGCGCTCGGCGCCGATCGAGATGGAACCATCATGATCGGCGACGACATCGACTCAGATGTCCTGGGCGCACAGGCCGCCGGCCTGATCGGCGTGCTGGTCCGCACGGGGAAGTTCACTGAGACGAGCCTTCGCCTCGCCAAGGGTTCGCCGGACCATGTCGTCGACTCAGTACGTGATGCGCTTGCGCTCGTCGGCCTGTCGTAGACGAGGCGTCCGGCCAACTGCCCGCTGGCCGTCGTACGACCCCTGGCATGGCGATCATGGACCTGTGACTTGGCCATTCGGTTGACATGGGACCCGATCGGCGACGCTCAACGAGGCATGGGTCCACTGAATGCTCAGGAAGGCACGCAGGGCCCGACGTCCGGGCGCTCGCAACTGCGCCGGCACGTGACACTGCCGAACGTCAGACGAATCGAGCGCTGCATGGGCAGGCTGTCAGCGGTCAGGCCGCCTCATCCGTATCATCAGGAGCATGGCTGAGGGAATGGGCCCCACCATCGGAGATGAGAACTTTCCGGTCCCCCCGAAGAAGGGATGGCACCGAGACCCATACAGTGCGGCAGAATACTGGTACTGGGACGGTGCGGCCTGGGGCGGCCATCACGTTCAGCGCCCAACGGGCGTTGCTGTGGGTCACTACACATTTCGAGGATGGCGCAAAACTTGGTATTTGCGAATAGGTCGCTGGCCGGTCGTGTTCTACCCATTGGTATGGATGAACTGCTCAGTCCCCGGCATTCGGGGACACCTGTCGTGGCTGACCGACCTGCCCCAGCGCCGAGCGTGGCGCAAGTCGCATGGCGGCGAATGAAGTAACGCCGAAGGCTGCCCAGACGTCATTCCCAGAGCGTCCCATGAATCAGGTTCAGACTCTGGTCGCTGATTTTGCGCCTCGCTTCAGCGGTAGCTTGACGGTGGGCAACCGGACGAACCTGGAGGCGGAAGTTGGCCAGTTGCAGATACGTCATTGTCGGAGCACTGGGTCTGTGTTGGGTGGCTCTCGCCGGATGCAGTACGAGCCAACCGGCAGCTTCATCTACAACCACGTCGACTACGCCTAGCGGACCGGCGAACCCTGCCAAGTATGGCCTCATACCTGCTGATCCACGCATCACGGACCGCATCGTTCTGGGTTCCACTCGGGTCCGGGCTGGCGGGGCCATCCATGGGACCCTCGTGGTGACGAACCATGGATCCACTCCGATCAACCTCAACAAAGGTTGCCGCCCGGACTTCCAGGTTGCACTGACCAGCAAGACCTATCAACCCATGATTGCCTTTGCAGCGGTATGCACTCTGAGGCCGTTCATCATTCGCCCCGGTGTCAATCGGCTACCTGTTCAAGTGGTCACCACCTATGAGAGCTGCCTGCAACCAGATGCCTCGTCTGCGGTCTCGATCCGGAAGTGCGTCAACAACGCACCGCCACCGTTGCCAACGGGCAAGTACGAGGCGGTGCTCTTTGGAAGCGGCGATCTGCCGTTGCCTGAGCCAAGGCCAGTTCCGGTCACCCTGAGGTGAGCCCCCCGTAGGGTTTCAGATGACATGGCTAGAGCGTCCCCTGTGCAGGCCCTCGCCGTCATCCCGCTAATCGACAGGAAACACCTCGCCTTCGGCACCCCATGCGGCGTCCGAAGGCCCGCCGGAGCTGTTGGCCTCGGCGTCGTCCGCTCGCTTGAGGTCGCTGCCATCGGCGGCGACCGCCACTGAGTCGACCGGGACCAGTGGACCGGGCGGAACATCGCCAGGAGCGGGGTCGCTCGACTCGACTCCATCATCTCTGACGAGCTTGGACGGTTTGCCGTTCGAGAACCACCGATGCTGATGGAGACGAAAGGGGTCCTCGTACCAACCCTCGGCTGCCCCTCGTTCGCTCATGCTGGCGACAATAGACCCTCGACGCTCAGACGTCACTCCGTGAGCGCCGCTTGAGGTGCCATGTGTCATGCGTCGCGCTAATCTGTGCCTCAGCGAGAGAGGTCAGATGCGTGAGGACCGTGAGCGTGTGGCTACATGATTGGGAGCACCAGTGTTGCGGTGAAGCTCGCCAGGTCGGTCAGAACGTGACACTCATCGTCTTTCGGTCGCACGGACGTTTGTGGGAGCAGCGCCACGATTACGGCAACGCCATAGCTGGCTCATCAGTTCAAGGACACCTCGTCGGTATCGAGTTTCATCCAGCCGAGATCGAACAGATCGGTCCACGCTCAGTGCAGGTCATCGGATACGGCCCCGGACTCCCGCTGGATTCCACCGACGTACATCCTGGCGGTTTGAACTGGGCCATCGAGTTTCTCATCGAGACATCGGACGATCTTCCAAACGAAGGTGTTTGCATCTAGCCCTACTTCAGGTGATGGGATGAAGGAGCGCAGCGCCGCTCTCGCGTGGTGGGCGTCGGAGTGTGCTCGCCCAGACCGCCCATCGCTTGCGGAGGGTCTGCAGGCTGTCTACCGGGGCTATTCCCGTTCGGGCCGGGTACCGGGTGGTCGCAGCGCCGTCCTAAAGGGCCGGGTGGCGGACAGCCGGGCCGTTCCGGGACCCGAACTGCGCTAAAGCACCAAGGGCCGCGCGCCGATGAATCCTCCATGGGTGCACAGACCCGTGAAACGTGGCCTGCCCCCGAACGCAAGTGCCCGGCCACGTGCAAAGTCTCTGGCGCAGCACCCACCAGTCGTGATCCCGATGTCGACGAGGTCAACTTCGGTGCTCATCACCACGAGGCGGGAAACCGGTGCAGTCTCCCTCTTGCACAGGTGGACATGCGGTCGGGCCCGTGAAACGAAGGTGGGTTAAGTGGCTGACGCTGGCGATGCTTCTTGTCATCTTGGGAAGCGTCGGATCAGTCCTCGGTGGTCGTATGGTGGCTCGGAGCGACGGCCAGAAGTCGCGCCAGGCATTCATTGCGTCTTCGACAGAGATAGCCTCGACGTTGAATCTGGCCATCCAACACGAGCAGGACCTTGCCGTAAGCGCCGGAGCCTTCATAGCAGAGAACCCTGACGTCTCCCAGACCGACTTCGTCGAGTGGACAGCCGCGGTACGCGCTTTTGACCGTTACCCCGAGATTCAAGGCATCGGCGAAGTGGTGTTGGTTCCTGCCTCGGAGTTGAGCGCGTTCGTGATTCGAGCAATGGCCGATCCCGCTGGCACTCTGCCTTCGGACGGAACCTTCCAGATCATCCCGGCGGGAGCTCGCCCCTACTACTGCTTCGAGGCGGTGGCACAGTCACGAGCTGGGCCATCGACCACGCCGGCCGGCCTCGACCTCTGTGCCAGCGCCCTCGGTCCGGCTCTTCTGAAAGCTCGAGACTCGGGACAGGGTGCTTACGTGCCCTATGCGGCAGGGGGCCGCCCAGCGCTGGTTGTGGGCACACC
>JBKQRT010000146.1:0-3133 GCA_052143895.1 Acidimicrobiales bacterium
TCGGCGTCGTCACACCTCTGTAGACGGAAGACCTGCAGGGTCCGGAGGAAGGCGAGATAGAGGAACGAGAGGGCCACGGACCAATCTCGCGGTCAAGTCGGACCTGGAGAGAATCGCTGGTCAGCGCGTGGATGGCATTTTCGGCACCCACAGCCACGGAACATTCTCGCGGTCACGGATGCGCCGGCAGAAGTTCCAGCTCAGCGCTCCGGATGAGGTTCTTGGCACCCACAGGCAGGGACGGACGGTCCACCTGGCGACGGAGGACCGCGACTTCATGCCGGAGCATGACGGCCTCGATGGTCAGATCGTTGTCGTCAGACCGTTGAAGACGGAGGAGCTGCAGCGTACGAACGAAGGCGAGATAGAGGAACGAGAGGGCCACGGACCATTTTCGCGGTCAATTCTGACCAGAGGAAGTCCCAGTTCAGCGCTTCGGATGAGGTTCTTGGCACCCACAGGATCTCACCGAAGCCGGCAGGGCCGCGCCCTACGATCCGCCAACGCAACTGAGCCGGTCCGACGCGCTCACGTGCTTGAGAAGGGAGCCGGGATGCGTAGCGCGTTGAGGAAGATCGTGGCTAGGTGCTCGACCCCCTCTTCGAAATCGCAGTCCACGCGCCCCTCTGTGAGCCACATCTCGGGGAACCGTTCCATCATCGAGCCGAGGATGACAGAGGCGATCTCGGGGTTGAGCCGGGGGTCGGCCAGTCCTCGCACCTGCAGCTGGCGGATGGACTCCGTGACTGCCCGCCCGTAGAGGTCCCGCCGCTCCGAGCGGGCAGCGCGGAGCTGCTCGTCGTGCCGGTCGACCTGTTCGATGACCCCCATGAGCCGCGCTTCGCGCCGGTAGATCTCGAGGTACCGCCTCATGGCCTCGCGGATGCGGTCGTACGGCGTGGCCACCGAGCCCTGAGCGAAGATCACTTCGCCCAGTGGCGAGCTGAGCTCGTCCTCCACCTCGAGCGCCACCTCACGGAACACCTCGTCCTTCGAATCGAAGTACGTATAGAAGGTGCCGTGCGAGACGCAGGCCCGCTCGGCGATGTCGGAGATCCGGGCTTCGAGGAATCCGTCCTCCTCGAAGATCTCCTTCGCCGCGGCCAGGAGGCGGGCACGAGTGATCTGACCCTTGCGTGAAAGCGGTCGCTGCGGCGGCACCGGCTCCCCGGGGACGGGATCCTCGGGAAGCGAGGGCAACAGTGCGTCCTGAGCACGAGCAGTCATCGACCCTCCGACTCCGGTGGCCTGACGAGGTCGGCCGGCGTGCGTACGGGACCCGATCCCGGGTGGGGTGGGAGGAATGCTGCTCGGGCCCGACTCAGGCTGCGGATGGAAGCTTCAGTGCCTCGGCCAGGTTGCCACCCATGATGCACTCGATCTCCTCCTCGGAAAGGCCCTCGAGCTCCTTGACGTAGGACAGGGGGTCGGCCAGTCCCTCGGGGTGCGGGTAGTCCGAGCCGAACACGACACGCTTGGTGCCGATGGCCTTGATGAGGCCCATGGGATTCTCCTCGAAGAAGGGGTGGATCCAGATGTTGCGCCGGACGACCTCCACAGGGTCTTCGAGGTAGAGCTTCGGCTGCTTGGCGTAGGAGCGGCCGAGCGCGTCGATGAGAGGGAGCACCCAGCTCGAGCCGTTCTCCACGGGGAGGAGGCGGAGCTTGGGGAACCGGGACAGCATCCCGTGGGTGACGGCGGATGCCATCGCGTCGAAGATGCCGCGGCTCATCAGGTGCTGCACGTCGATGAATGCGTTCGCGTCGGTGAAGGGGAGGAGCTCGTCGTAGTGACCATTCCACTGGTTGTAGTAGCGGGTCAGGCCGTCGTCGGAGGCGTGCATCCCCACCGTGATGTCGTACTCCTGGACCTTGGCCCAGAAGGGGTCGAACTCAGGTAGGGCGAAGGAGCGGAAACCCCGGAGGCTCGGGACCGGGGCCGGGCGGATCAGGATGATCTTGGCGCCGCGCTCGGCGATCCAGTCGAGCTCCTTGACGGCCTCGTCGACGATCGGCAGTGTGATGACCGGGGCGGTGAAGATCCGGCCCTCGTAGTTGAAGGTCCACTCCTCGTGCATCCACTGATTGAACGCGTGCACGATGGCATGGGTGGCCTCGGGGTCGTTGCAGAGGCGTTCCTCGAGCACACTGGCCAGGGTCGGCCACATGATGGCGCGGTCGACGCCCTGCTCGTCCATGAGCTCAAGGCGCGGCCCGGGCTTGAAGAAGGCGTCGGGTGAGCGCATGGGCTCGCCGAGGATCTCACGGCGGCTCTTGCCCTCCGGGTTCCCGTTCTTGAAGTAGTCCTCCTGCGCGCCCGGTCGGGCCACGACACTGAAGGTCGGGTTCGGGATGTACTCAGAGATGGTGTTCTTGATGGCGAGCTTGTCGCGGCCGTTCACCTGCACCAGCTTGATGACATGCTGGTACTCCTTGGGCAGGTACCGCGTGAAGGCATCAGGCTGTTCGTACAAGTGGTTGTCTGCGTCGAAGACCGGGAAATCGAGTCGGTGTGCCACGGTGCTCCTCTGTAGTCATGTCGAGATCAAAGCGGCGAAGCACCTTGGGGCGGCTAGCGCTCGAAAGTGCACCCCCATATCGGGCCGCCGCTGACCTCGTACTTCAGGGACAGCTCAGACTTTATCAGCAATTGATTGTGACGTCAACTTTGGATACCCTATGGGTGCCAAGAACCTCTTCCGGGTCGTTGACCTGGGAATGTCTCCCGACCCGATGTGACCGCGAGGATGGTCTGTGGCACTCTCGTTTCTCTATCTCGCCTTCCTCCGGATCCTGCAGCTCCTCCGTCTGCAGCGGTTTGACGACACCGATCTGGCCATTGAGGTTGTCATGCTGCGCCACGACATGGCGGTCCTCCGTCGCCAGGTGGCGCGGCCGGCCCTGCGGCCGCCGGATCGGGCGCTGCTCGTCGGTCTCAGCCGACTGGCATCCCGGGCCAAAGTCACCTGGTTCTTCGTGCAGCCCGGCACCCTGCTCCGCTGGCACAGAGAACTGGTCCGTCGAAAGTGGACCTATCCGAAGGCGTCTGGCCGCCCGACGATCTCGGGCGGGACCGTGCAGCTCGCGGTCCGACTGGCCAGGGAGAATCCGACATGGGGATATCGCCGGATCCA
>JBKQRT010000147.1:0-4806 GCA_052143895.1 Acidimicrobiales bacterium
GGGGGTTCGAATCCCTCCGGGCGCGCGAGAAGGCCAGGTCAGAGCGTTGTAGCGGTTAGTTGCGCTTGCAAAGAAGCCAACATTTTGAGAGCCGACACCTCTGTCGTGACGCGGAATCCCTGCGCAAGGGGCAGAATTACGGTTGGTCCTCGGCGACCGAAAAGCCAACAAGACGGTCAACCAAGACTGCAATCAGGCGACACTTCGCGGGACACCTTGAGATGCCTGCCTTCTGAATGCATGTACGCAGGCGGATCTTGAGTGGTGTCGACTGGTAGTCTCTAGTCGTGGTGCCACGAACGGAGAACGCTCGATCTGAGCTGGCTGGTGCTCTTAAACAAGCCGGGGTGCCATCGCTCTGGCCCGAACAAGGAAACGCGGTCGAAATCGCGGGTACGACCTTTGACGTGAAGCAGGTGAAGGTTGTCCGGGAGAATGACGCGGTACTACTCGCGCATCTCCACGAGATGAGCGATGGATCGCCAACGATCATCGTTGCCGACCGTATCTCGGAGGCGGCCAGGACGGAGTTGAGCCGGGCCGGGTTGGCATGGCTGGATCGTCGGGGGCATCTCTGGATCCGGACAGAGGGCTTGTTCGTCAACGCGGAGGTGGCACCTGTCATTGTCACGCCTTCTCGGAGGGTCATCCAAGCCCTCGGGGGAACCGGCATGGACGTTGCCCTTGCGCTGCTGGCCGATCCGGCGGAACCACATGGCGTCCATCAGCTAGCGCGAGTGATCAACCGCTCCCCAGGGCGGGTGTCAGAGATCCTCACCGAACTCCGTTCTCAGGGACTTGTCGGCAACGAAAACAGACCGTTCGTGCCTGAACTGTTCTGGGCCATCGCCGAGGAGTGGGCGCCTCGGTGGATTCCGATGCCGGAAGCACCGCCACCTGAGCCACCAGACCGGTATCGCCTGAGCGGAACACTCGGTGCCGTTGCACTCGAGGCTCCTCTTGTCGTCGGCACCGCGAGGACTTGGCCGAGGCTCTATGTGGCGGACGACACCGACCTCGCCACGGTGCTCGGTGCCTACGGAGCCCGGTCCGGATGGACGGGATCCGAGATCGCAGTGTGTCCGTCCCGATTCGGTTTCACGTGGGGCTCTGGCATTCACCGGAACGGCTTTGTCGTGGCGAACCATCTCGTGGTCGCTCTCGATCTTGCTCAGGACCGGGCCCGCGGTCGCGAGATACTCGAAAGCTGGAATCCGCAGGACGTTCCCCGTGTCTGGTGAACTCCGACTGGCGAACTCAGGGGTCACGTCCCTGGTGACAGCTCTCGCGTCCCTCGCCGAAGCTGCGCCAACTGATGAGTTCGCCGCGATCGGAGGCTTGGCAGTTCTCGCCCGCCTCGAGGGAGCGCATCGGGTCACCTATGACCTCGACACCGTCGCCACGCAGCACGGGGAGGAACTGAATGTCGTGGAGACCGTCGTCACCACCGATGGGGTGGGCGGACTCCTCATGGGCACGAAGATCGACTGCATCGCGGTTGGCAATATTCCCGCGGCCGACATCGCTCCGGAGTTCCTCCCCGACGCTGAACCGGAGCGCATCTTCGTCTTGGCTCACCGATGGGCCCTCGATACGGCGGAAGAGCTCACGCTCATCGCCGAAGATGACGGCGTGGCGATCGGACAGGTGCGTTGCCGCTTTGCCAGCCCGGCGAGCCTCGTTGCCATGAAGCTTCAGTCGGCACCACGGCGGAGAGCGGAGCGATCCCACAAGGCCGGAGGTGATTACCTCGATCTCTTCCGCCTGGTCTCCCATCCGACGCTGGCCACGTCGATCTCCTCGGCACTCCGGGAGGCTCCCCATGACCTCGGAACCTGGTGCCTGCGAGAGATCCAGCGATGCATGGTCGACGACGCGGATCGGACCGCTGGGATCATCGTCCGGTCCGGGGTGTCCGAGTCGAACGCTCCGACCGCTGCACAACTCCGACGAGCAGGGGAGTTGCTTCTTTCCGGGTTGGATCGGGGCGGCGACTGACCGATCGACGGGCGGTCAGCCATCGCTGCGATCGGGCGACACCTCCCATGGGGATCGGGTCGCCGTCAGCCTCTCCGTCGGTTGAGGATCTCCTGGGAGTGCGATGGGAGCGGCGCTCCGATCCCCGTGGCGAAGTCGAGGAAGCCCTGGTGGCCGGGGCGCTTCTCCAGGCACTCGTGAACGAGGCTGCGGGCGCCGGAATCGTCACCGCGTCGGTGTGCGAGGCGGGCCTGGAGAAGCTTCAGTTCCGGCCCTCCCAGAGCCGGGTGGCCGGCGAGCCCGTCGAGGCGATCTTCGGCGTCCGATCCGGCCAGCCGATCTACCAGTAGGAGGTTCCACTCGGCGAGGGCCTCTGTCCGCTCGCCCCGGCCCCGGTCGCCGGACCGCCGGACCCGATCAGGGCCGGCCTTCGCCTCCACCTGATCCAGCGCATCGAGGTAGTGGTCAGTGAACACGATCCATGCGTCAGGGATCCGCAGCATCGGGGCAAGCATGTTGGCGAGTGATTCCTCTCTTTCGCTGACCTGGCCAAACCCACTGCGAGTCCAGCCGTAGCGGGACTCCCATCTGATGAGCTGGGGAGCCGCCCGCTCGGAGAACCCGGCGACTCCGTGGAGGTCCAGGGTCCGGCGCCAGAGCAGCGCCACCGCATCGGACACGACGAACTTTGCCGCCTCGATCGGATCCTGGGAACGGAAGTAGTCGTACCCTCCAATCTCGCAGGCGAAGTCGATGAGCTGGGTGAGTGCGGCCGATCCGTCGACGGCGCTGTCGGCAACCAGGGCGTCTTGCGCCTCACCGGCCAGACGCTTGAAGGTGAAGCGCCAGCGGCTCCTCTCCTTCGGCGACACCCTGCGGTCGCGCCCCAGGTAGGCACCCGAGCGTGCCAGCGCGATGAACTCGCCCACTTCCTTCGCCACCTGTTCGGGATCGACCGGCTCCTTCGTGACGCGCCTGGGCCGAGCACCCTTCTGGGGGTCGAGTTCGGCCTCGATCCGCTGGCGCACGGCGGCCGGTCCCCGCCAGTACAGGGTCCACAGCACCTTTCTCAGGCCGGCCTCGTCGTGGGCGAGCAGCTCGGCGTAGAACGCTTCACGGTTCATCCGCTCCGTCGGCACGGAAGGAGATGCTAGGCCTGGGATCAATCCGTAGGGATCGCGACGATCTCAGGCGGCTCTGTTGCGTTGTTGGATCGCGGGCCGCGGGCTGACCAGCCTGGTTGGGATTGCCGCTCAGATCGCGAGAGCCAACTCGTCGAAGGCGGCAGCCAGGGTCATGCCGGGCAGGCCGTCGACGCCGAGTTCGTAGTGCCCTCGGCGCAGGTTCTGGATGAAGGCATGGCCTCGCATGACGACGCTGGCGGTCCGGTCTCGTTTCAGTCCGCGCATCGGGCGGAGCCTGGCCTTCAGCCGGCCATGGTCGGCTTCGACCCGGTTGTTGGCGTGCTGGGTGGTGTCATGGAGCGCGAGCGGCAGGAGTTCTGTGATGGCTCGAGCCAAGGCTGGTGACCGGTTGGTCGTCACTTCGGTCGGTGCGCCGTGGACGCCGATGGCGCTGGTGAAGAACCGTGTGGCGGCCTTGCTGTCGCGCTTCTTCGACACGAACACGTCGACGACCTGGCCTTGTTCATCCACAGCCCGATAGACGTATCGCCACGACCAGGACACCTTGACGCAGGTCTCGTCCACGAACCAGCGGCTGGTGACGCTATGTCTGCACGGCCCGGCCGCATCGGCCAGGATCGGCCAGGATCGGCGTGAATCGCTGAACCCAGCGGTACAAGGTCACGTGGTCGACCTCGATACCGCGCTCGGCGAGCAGCTCCTCGAGATCCCGATACGACAGGCCATGCCGCAGGTACCACCGCACGGCTATCAGGATGACCTCGGGTGGGAACCGGAATCCGGCGAACGCCGAGCTGAATTGGGTGAACGGTTAGGTGGGATCGGCGACGCTTCATCGCGCCAGCCTCGTCCAGTCGGAGTCCAGGCACGAACCAACGGGCGCCATGGCGAGGTCGCGCTCAATGCAACAGTGCTTCGCGATCTCTATGGGCACGTATCCCCCGGCCTCCAGAGCCAATAGGGACGCTGGGAAACGTGGGAACTACGAGGTCGGCGGACCAGATGGGGTTTTCGGCACCCACGACTCTTCCGCCAGCTCTGGTTCCCATGCACGGCTGCGACAAGGGGATCGGATGATTCGGTGCCTGCAGCGTCAGCCGCGGGCGGTTGAGATCAGGCGGCCACAGCTCGAGCGTCGCGGGTACCTGCAGAGGGCGACCTTTCGTTGAGCCAGCTGATGAATCGCATGATGGCCAACTGGACAGCGAACGCCGCCAACTCGATTAGCAGCCGTTCGAAAATGACCTCCATTGAACCTCCCGACGTGTCGACGCGCCCCCTCTACGAAGGGTAGAGAAGTCAGGTGAACGGACGGCCATAGATGCGCTTCCATCAGGTTATTAGTTGGTGAACCATTCGCGTCATTTCCCATCACGTGACTCGGCTGTCGCCACCGGAGGGATTCGGCACCTCGTCGTGCCATGAGACCTGTTTCGCGGTGCATCCGCGTCACGACCCGGAGAATCTGAGAGCATCCATACGTGTAGTGGTGCCCCGCGACGAGGCGGCGCTTCGGCGAGCGCGGCCAGAGGGAGTTGGATTACTGGCTCTTCCGGCTTCAGTGGGGAGCAGCTGACCCGATCCTCGGCGGGCGAATGGTCGTGGGCCACGTGACACCGCCGGCGTTGAGCAGCACCCGGAGCCGGTAGTGGCTGAAGTTGGAGAACCCCCGACCGGCCCGCTT
>JBKQRT010000148.1:0-6522 GCA_052143895.1 Acidimicrobiales bacterium
CGAACGTCGATGCGCACGGCGGCTGGCTCATCTTCAAACTCCCCCCGGCCGAGCTCGGCGTCCACCCGACGGGTGGCCCCGCCGATCCGGCCGCCGACCCGCGTCCGGACGCCATGAGCTCTACCTCATGGGCGACGACTTCCACGCGACCGTCGCCGACCTGGCCACACGGGGCGTCGAGTTCGCCGGGCCCGTCGAGGAGCAGGGCTTCGGGTCGCTCGTCCGGATGCGGATACCGGGTGCAGGAGAGATCGGCCTGTACGAACCGAGCCACCAGACCGCATACGACCTCGACGGCTGAACGAGCGTCGAGGACGGGTTCCGGCCGCGGCGGCAACGGAGAAACGCGGAGCCCGGTCAGGTCGGGTTGGGCACCGGCGCGGTCGGGCTGGTGCCGGCCCGACACGCCCGCGGATCCCACGGCTGGAGGTTCGACGTGGCCGTTGACGGGGCGGCAATGGCTGTCCCGGCCGGAGCGGTCGTCGGGGTGGTGGCAGCGGGCGCCGTCGTCGGCGAGGTTCCCGTCGTCGGCGTCGACGGTGCGTTGACGGCGAACTGGGTGCCGGTGACCACCGTGACCTGGGCGCCATCGGCTACGTGACTCGGGTCGTAGGCCGTGATCACCGCTCCGGAGAGGGACCGGGCCACCGACTCGGCCGCGGCCTCCACGGTCGCGGCATGAGACCCGTAGTAGACGACGGTCTCCGAGACGTCACCCACCGGCGCGGCATCACCCACACCGACCACGTGATAGCCGAGCGCCGACAGTGCAGACGAGGTGGTGGTGGCCTGGTTGTAGGTCCCGGTGCCGTTCAGCACCGACACGGTGACCGACGAGGGGGTGGGCAGCGGATTGCCGGTCAGGGAGTCGATGGTGGGTCCGATGCCGAGTACTTGGTCGATGACCGCCTGATCCTGCGACTGCGCCGGAAACTCGACGTCGCCGTAGCCGCTCCCCTGGTAGACGTAGCTCCCACCGGCTCCGTCCGGATCGTCCACCATCGCCACCGGCAGGGTGAGCTGCGGGACCGAGTTCACGCTCACCGAGTGGAAGTCGAGGACGAGGTTCGCCATGTCGTCCACGGACCACGACTGGTCAAAGGTGAGGTCGCTCTTCACCGAGTTGATCAGGTTGACGTCGGTGATCGGGTCGCCGAGTCCCTGTTTGGCTACGGCCACGCCCAGCACCCGGAGGAACTCGTGGTCGCGGCGGATGCGGGCGAGATCGCTCTGGTTCTCCTGGGGCCAGTACTCGGCATTCGTGCTCGTCGTACCGCTCGACTTGTACTGGAGATGGCGAGCCCGCACCACCTCCAGGGCCTGGGTACCGTTCAGGTGGACGCAGGTCGCGGCTTGCACGTTGAGCCCCGACTCGGCGTCGAATACCGAGATCGGGAACGACATGTTGATCCCGCCGAGCGCGTTGACGATGTTGGCGAACTGGTCGAAGTTGAGAGACACCGCGTGCTGGATGGAGATCCCGAAGTCCTCTTCGATCGCCGCCACCAGCTGGGTGAGTCCCTGGTACAAACCGGCGTCCACCTTGTTGGGCCCCGTGCTGCGGGCGTTGGGGATGAACAGGTCACGAGGAATGGAGAGGAGGGAGAGCCGGTGGTGGGTCGGGTCGGCGTGCAGGATCATGATCACGTCACTGTTGACTCCGTTGACCCCCTCGGAGCACAGGCCGTAGGCCAGGTTCTGATGTGCCAGGGCACAGCGGGACGTGGAGCCCACCATCAGGATGTTCTCCGTGCCGGCCTCCGTCCCGGTCGTGAGAGCACCGCTCAGCCCTCGCACGTCGACACGATTGAGATCATGGGTGAGGTAGTAGGTGTAGCCGGCACCACCGGCGAGCAGCACCACCAGGATCGCCAGGCCGATCACGAGCGTGCGGCGCAGTCGGCCTCGGCGTCGGCTGTGGGCGGCAGTGTGACGCCGGGCCGAGCGTCCAGGTTGCGGGCGGCGCATCTCCTCACCCAGCGCGGCGAGCCCGGCCTCGTTGGCCACGGCGGCGGTGCCGTTGGACCGGTCCGGCGCGCCGGCCGGCGCTCTTTTGGCGGATCCACTCGGCGCCAGACGGGCGGGCACTCCCATCTGGTCCCCGAGGGCACGCAACCCCTCCTCGTTGGCCAAGGAGGTGGATCGTTCGACGCGTGCCGAGTCGGAACCGTTCCCGCCTCGGCCACGATCGGTCATGGCGAGCCAGCGTAGCAATCAGCCGGTCCCGAGCGGTATCACCCGCGGGTGGAGCCTCGGTGGGGCGACCCGTTTAGCAGGGCATTTGTGGCCCGAGCTATCGGACGCTGCCGACGGCAGACCCGGGTCGCCATCGGCACGGCTCCTGCCATCTTGATGCTGGAGAACGATGCCGATCACGCAGGGCACGGTGGCGGTGCTGATGCCATCCGTCACACGGCACCGCGGTAGGCCGTGCGCTACAAAGGCATGGTGAGTCTCCGTCCCATTGGCTGGGTCTTCCTGTTGTTCGGCGTCTTCTGGGGCGGCTGGGCGGTGGCGGCAACGGACGTGGAGCGGACGCTGCACCTCTCGATCGGGGGCTTCGGCCTGCTGTTGTCGTTCGCCCTCGTCGGTGCGGCATCGGCGAACGCGGTCGGCGGTGGACTGTGCGAGCGGTTCGGGACCGGGAAGGTGCTGGGGGCATCGCTGCTGATCTGGGCCGTCTTGCTGTCGCTCGGAGCGATTGCTCGGGAATCCGTCCTGTTAGGGCTGCTGATCATCGTCATGGTGGCAACGGCGGGGCTCATCGACATCGCAATCAACGTTGCAGCGACGGAAGCCTTGGCCGACACGCCGGGTCGGCTCGTTGCGTTTCACTCGCAGTTCAACGCAGGAGCCGCGGCAGGAGCCGCGGTCACCGGCGTTCTGCTTGCCGTCGGCGGCTCGTGGCGCTGGGTCTGGGTGGGTGTGGCGTTGGCCGCCCTCTGCTTGGGAGTGGAGTGCCAGAGGGTCCCTCTCCCCGCCGGCGAGCGCGGCGATCACGTTCCGATGGGGGGAGCCTTGTCGCTCCTCCACCGCGAGCGTCTTCTCTTGTTGGCAGGGACGTTCGCGCTCGCAGCCATGGTCGAGGGGGGCATCGAACTGTGGGGAGTGCTGTTCTTGCGAACACACCTCTCTTCGGGCCTTCTCCTCGGAGCCGGGGGAGCCGTCTTGGGTTACTCGATCGCAGCAGTCGCCCGCTACACGCTCGGACCCACGATCGGACGCAACGGATCTGGTCGCGGTGTCACGATCGGGGCTGGCACGGCAGCGCTCGGCGTGGCGATCCTGGCGACTGCGCCGAAGGCGGTGATTGCCGCAATCGGCCTGGTCCTGGCTGCCGGCGGCATCTCGATGTGCTGGCCGCTGCTGGTGGCACAAGCGGGCGCTCGCCGTCCGCGCGCTGGTGAGGTGGTCGGAGCCGTCTCAGCCGTCGGCTATCTCGGCTTGGTGATCGGACCCGCGGTGGTGGGATGGGTGGCCGAAGCTGTCGGCCTGCGCATCGCTCTGGGGGTTCTGGCCGCTGCTGCATTGATCGTGGCGCTCGTCCCGACCAGATCAAGCAGCTTCGTGCCGACGGGGACGAACACGTAGGGCCAGAAATGCCTGGAAGGTGATCGACCGACGGGAGGAGGTGTCGGTCCCGGTCCCCGGTCGGCGTGGGTGATGTACTCGGGGAGTATCAAATGGGAATCATCCCAGGCGTGTCATGCCGATACTGAAGGACCTACGTCACGTCTGAGGTGTCATACGCGTACCGGAGCCGGTCGCCCAGCTGGCGGAGCCGCTTCCCGGAAGTGTCATGCAGGTGGCGGAGCCACTGTGGAAGGCATGAACCGCAATCTCACACGCAAATGTCGCTTGCCAGTCTTAAGGGACCACCCCGTTGCCAGCAGCATGGGACCACCTCGGACCCGTCACCGCCGGCCGGCACGATGATCCTGGCAGCCAGTCGAGGATGTCAAGCGCGCCGGCGCCCGCCGGTCTGGGGCCCTCTGTCCGAGCCCGCTCGAGGGTTGGCTTCTCGTGCTGACGGTAGGACTCGCCCTCGACGACGAGCTCCCATGCCGCGCTCGTCAGCCGGTCCACTGCGGACTGGGCGAACATCGGGTCGGCCATCATCGCCAGCCACTCGACGGGGTCGTGGTTCGAGGTCAACACCGTGGCCGCTGCGTGGTGGCGTTCGACCACGAGCTCGTACATGTCGGCCGTCTCGATGGCGTCGAGGGTCGTCAACGCGAAGTCGTCGATGATGAGCAGGTCGACACCGATGAGCTTTCGCATCTCGGCGTCGTAGGAGGCGTCGAGGCGCGCCGCCTTCAGCCGCTTGTGCAGCTTCTCGGCCCGCTCGAAATGCACGCTGATGCGCCGACGGCAGGCGATGTGACCGAGGGCGGTGGCGAGGAAGGTCTTGCCGACACCGACCGGCCCGAGGACGAAGGCGTTCTTCGACTGCTCGACGAAACGCAGCGACACGAGTTCGGACCACACCGCCTGGTCGAAGGAGACCTTGGCCTCGCCGTCCCAGGACTCGATGGTCATCGTGGGGTCGAGTCTGGCCTTCCGTGCCCGGACGCCCGCCGAATCGGTGTCGCGCCGGGACACCTCGTCGGAGAAGAGCTGCTCCAAGAACTCGATGTGGCCGAGCTCGTGGGTCCGCGCCAACGCCAGTCGTTCGGGCAACGTGTCGAGCAGGCGGCCGAGCTTCAGGCGGCGCATCAACGACTTGAGCTCGGGGGTGACGACGGGAGCCGGCGCGCTCATCGGGCCGCCTCGGTCGCAGTGGCGAACTCCGAGGGGTCCCGGGCGAAGCGGCCCTGGATGACGACCGGGTCGTAGCCCTCCTCGGTCGGCGTGTCCTCCCTCGCCCGCTCCAGCATGAGGGCGACCAGGTTCACGTCCACCGCCTCGGCCTCGAGCGCCCGGGCGCACGCCGTATCGAGGCGCACCGAGCCCCACTTCTTCGCCAGTCCGAGCAGCCGGTAGACCTGGCGCATCTTGGTCCACGGCAGCGGGAAGTCGAGCAGGGCCTCCGCGTAGCGGCCGACGGCGGGTCCCACCTCGGCGGCTTGGCGCTGCAAGGACGCCACGTCTCTCGTCGCGTAGACCTCTTTGCCCTTCGGGTAGTCCGCCGGGTCGGTGGAGCGCTGACCTGGGGCTTTCCTCGGGTGGACCTTGACCAGCTCGCCGTGTTGGTAGAGCTTCACCGTCATCGAGTCCCGCCGGGCCGTGATCGTCTGGCCGACAAGGTGGTGGGGGACCGAGTACAGGGCCTTGGCCACCTCCACGTGGAAGTCGCGGTGCACCTTGGGACTCGACCACACCGGCGTGTCGAACGGCGCGCCGGGTGCCGGCGCCAAGAGGGGCAGCTCCTCGGCCCGGAACGCCTCGATCGGCCGGCACTGGGTCGTGCCGTGGATGCGCATGCCGGCGTCCGTCACACACCACGCCTCGGCCCGGACGCGGACGTCGGCCAGGTCGCAGAACTCCTCGCCGGCGAAGAAGTTGTTGCGTACGTAGTGGACGACGCGCTCGACCCTCGGCTTGTCCGTCGGCGTGCGCACCCTGGCCGCGTCGATGGCGAAGCCCCGCGTCTGCGCGTACTCCAAGAAGGTGTCGTTGAACCGCGGCGCGGTGTGCTCGGCAGTGGTCACGACGGACGACATGTTGTCGGGGATGACGACCGGGAACACCCCGCCGAAGAACCCCCACGCCGCCTCGAAGCCGCGGATCACCTCCTCGGTGGTCTGTCGGAACGTCGGCCACACGAAGACGTGGCGGCTGAAGCACGTCGTGAAGATGAGCGCCTGGCATACCCGACGCTTGTCGCCGTCGGGGACGAGCCCGAGCCGGCCGAAGTCGACCTGGCACTCGGCGCCTGGCGGGGGATCGTCGACCCGCACCGTCGTGGTGCGCCGGCCGGCACCGCACAGCTCCGCCGCGAACCGGGCCAACGTGCGGTGTGGGACCTCTATGCCGCGGCGCTTCAAGAGGATCCCGATCTTGACCACGGTGAGGCCGTCGGCCACCCACTTCTTGATGTGGTCCTCTTCGGCCAGGAGCGTCCGCCACGCTTCGCCGTGGCCGTCGGTGCGGACCAGCCGCACTTCCCCGACGACCCGGCCGATCAGCTCGTCGGTGAGCTGTTCCTCGCCGCCTGTGCGGTCGAGCCCGAGGCGGATGCCCGCCGCGATGTAGCGCCTCGCCGTCTTCCGGTCGACGCCCACCGCTTTGGCGATCGTCCGTTCGCCGTCACCGTTCAACCAGCGCCTGAAGGCCTCTCTGATCTGCACCACTGTTACCTCCCTGAATGCCATGGGGCCTCCTCCGCCTCGGCGTCGGAGACCCAGCCGAATGTCTCTTCGGCCGGCGGAGATGGACCCTCAGGGTGGTCCCATAACTGGCAACGGGGGTGGTCCCATGCCGCTGGCAAAACTGCCCGTCAGCTGGTCCCATGTGGCTGGCAAACGACAGCAAACTCATGCGAAACGCGCGCGATGGACGCGCGATGGTTGCGGAGGAAGC
>JBKQRT010000149.1:0-3035 GCA_052143895.1 Acidimicrobiales bacterium
TCGCCGGCCAGCGACAGGGACACCTTGCCTTGGGGGTCGATGTCGTCGACCTTCACCTCGACCGGCTGGCCGAGTTCGAGCACGTCCTCCACCCGTTCGACCCGCTTGCCCTGGCCGATCTTCGAGATGTGCAACAGGCCGTCGCGCCCCGGGAGGATGTTGACGAAGGCGCCGAACTTGGTGATGTTGACAACCTTGCCCTCGTAGGTGGCGCCCACCTCGGCGAGCGGCGGGTCCAGGATGGTGGAGATCCGGCGACGGGCCTCCTCGACGGCGGTGCCGTCCTTGGCACCGATCGTGACCGTGCCCACCATGCCGTCGTCGTCGACGGCGATGTCGGCGCCGGTCTCCTGCTGGAGCGCGTTGATGACCTTGCCCTTCGGGCCGATCACCTCTCCGATCTTGTCCATCGGGATCTCGAAGGAGATGATCTTCGGCGCCGACTCGGCGACCTCACTGCGCGGCTCGGGGATGGCAGCCGCCATCACGTCCAGAATGGCGAGGCGCGCCTCCTTGGCCTGCAGGAGGGCCTTGGTGAGCACGTCGAGGGGAAGCCCGTCGATCTTCGTGTCCAGCTGGAGCGCGGTGACGACGTCCCTCGTGCCGGCGACCTTGAAGTCCATGTCGCCGAAGGCGTCCTCCGCCCCGAGGATGTCGGTGAGTGTGACGTAGGTGCCACCGTCGTAGACGAGTCCCATGGCGATCCCGGCGACCGGCGCCTTGAGGGGCACGCCCGCCGCCATCAGCGACAGCGTCGAACCGCAGACCGACGCCATCGACGTCGAGCCGTTGGAGGCGAGGACGTCCGACACCAGGCGGAGGGTGTAGGGGAAGTCCTCCGCGTAGGGGACCACCGGGAGCAGCGCCCGCTCGGCCAGCAGGCCGTGCCCGATCTCCCGACGCTTGGGCCCGCGCATGAACCCGGTCTCGCCGGTGGAGAACGGTGGGAAGTTGTAGTGGTGCATGTAGCGCTTGTGCTCGTCCGGGGTGATGGTGTCGAGCAGCTGGTTCATCCGGGGCATGCCGAGGGTGGTCACGTTGAGCACCTGGGTCTCGCCGCGCTGGAACAGTGCCGAGCCGTGGGCGGTCGGGAAGAGGTCGACCTCGGCGGAGAGAGGTCGGATCTCGGTGGTGGTCCGACCGTCGATCCGCAGCCCCTCTTCCACGATCCGCTTGCGGACCAGCTTCTTCGTGAGGCTGCGCACCGCCGCCTTGATCTCGCCGTCGCGTTCGGGGAGCTCGCCGGCCAGGGTCTCCTTGATGGAGGCGGTGGCCTCGTCGAGCGCGGCGGCCCGTTCGGCCTTGGCCACGATGGCGTTGGCCCGCGCCACCGCGTCGGTGCCCACCGCCTCGACCCGTTCCCAGACGTCGTCGCCGTAGTCGGAGGAGGTGGAGTACTCGATGGGCTCGATCGGACCGCGGGCGGCCACGTAGGCCTCGACCAGCTGGCGCTGCAGCACGATCGACTCGCGGATCCACGTCTTGGCGGCCTCGAGGCCGTCGGCCAGTACGTCCTCGGTCACCTGGGGAGCGCCCTCGTCGTAGTACTGGAACGAACGTTCCGACCCGCCGGCCTCGACCATCATGATGGCGATGTCGGCGTCGTCGGCGTCGCTGAGGGCACGACCGGCGACGACCAGCTCGAAGGTCGAGTCGTCCCCCTCCTCGAAGCTCGGATGCGGGATCCACTGTCCGTCGGTCGAATACGCCACCCGGACGGCGCCGATGGGGCCTTCGAACGGGATGCCCGAGATCATCAGCGCGGCCGACGCGGCGTTGATGGCCAGGACGTCGTGTGGGTTGCTCTGGTCGGCGCCGAAGATGGTGCCCACCACGTGGACCTCGTTGCGGAACCCCGTCGGGAACGAGGGGCGCAGCGGCCGGTCGATGAGGCGGCAGGTGAGGATCGCCTGGTCGGACGACTTGCCCTCCCGACGGAAGAACGAGCCGGGGATCTTCCCCGCCGCGTAGGTCCGTTCCTCGATGTCGACGGTCAACGGGAAGAAGTCCGCCCCTTCGCGGACAGACCTGGCCGCCGTGGCGGTGGCCAGGAGGACGGTGTCACCGATCCGGCCGGTGACAGCGCCGTCGGCGAGCTGTGCGAGCTTCCCCGCCTCGAAGGTGAGAGTGCGGTCGGTGCCGGTGATGGGCGCCGTAACGGTTATGGCGTCTGACATGACGCTCCTTGTTGTTCGGGGACTCCCCGAGCCAGTTCCCAGTTGTCGACCACGCCGCAGTGATGGTTGGGGCGGGGTGATCGGCAACTGGTGACTGACCTCGGTGGGAGCCCTATCTGTGTGGTGTGTACGCGCCCGGCACCGTGGTGACCGGCCGCTCCTGCTGCAGGTCGACGATGTGCCGGCCTGCGGGTCCACCGGCAGGACGCCGGTGGAGGAATTGCGACCGCCCGGCCGAGGCCGGGCGGAGCGACTGGAGCCGTCTAGCGGCGGAGGCCGAGGCGACCGATGATCTCCCGGTAGCGCTCGACATCGTTGTTGCGGACATAGTCCAGGAGGCGGCGACGGCGCCCGATCAGCTTCAGAAGCCCCCTGCGGGTGTGATGGTCGCCCTTGTGCAGCTTGAGATGCTCTGTCAGGTGGATGATGCGCTCGCTCAGGATGGCGATCTGCACCTCGGGTGAGCCGGTATCCGTCTCGTGGAGACGGTACTCGGAAATTGTGGCCTGCTTGTCTGGCATGTGGGGAATCGACCTCTGGGTATCTTCGGAATGGCCGACGGACAGGACACGTCAGCGCACCAATGCTAGCAGGATCGCCCTTCGTGGGGCACCTCGACATGAGGGGCGGTCCTGGTCGGCCGGACGCGGGAAGACCGGTGCGCGGCCCGGACCCCCTGGTCGGGCGCCCGATCGTGGCCGGCCCACGGGCCCGGGCACCGGCCCTTCGTGGTGGTCCCCGCCCGGTGCCGACCCTCAAGTCGGACCCGGCGGCCGCCGACACGCTATGGCGACAGGGCGCATCGGGAGAGTCCCGCGACGCCCCGGGGCGGTGCACCCCGTGGACAGGCGTCGGACC
>JBKQRT010000150.1:0-14490 GCA_052143895.1 Acidimicrobiales bacterium
GTGCAGCGCCGCGGGCCAGGCTGCGAGTGGTCGCGGGCAACAGGTCGTGAGTTCGCCTCGATGGCGGCTCGCCCCGGCCGCCGCCGGGCGCCTACTGCCGGACCGCGTACCAGCGGGACTGGTAGCCCGTCTGCGGGCAGCTGTAGGGTCCTCGACGCTTCAAGGAGTTGATCCCGCCCTTGGTGGCCGTGCCGTGAAAGACACAGCCGGCATCGCCCATGCTGCTCCGGGTGACCGTGAGCACGATGGCCTTCCCTGATGCGGACCACGAACCCGAGTCGACCAGCGCGCCCGGGGGGTCGGACGGGTAGTCGGCGGTGAAGGTGTCGGCGGCGGCGATAGTCAAGGCGCCGTACGCGCCGCTGCCGTCGTACTCCGTGTAGGTGCCCGGGAACGAGGCCGGCTGACGAACGTGCCCGGCGGGAGCGGCGCCAGCCGTTTCGGACGATGCCACGGCGACGAATGCCGAGGCCACAACGAGGACGGAGGCTGCCCTCACGAGCTGACGTGTGCGTGGCCGAACTCGTTGCACCGCGTCCTCCTGCCCTGGCGCACCTGCGGCGCCGGACGATCGCTCAACTTCACCGGGTGCCCGGACGGTAACCATCGTCAGCTTGCCATGAACCGTCGACGACGACGATCATCCCGCCTTGCCACGGCGCGTCCGGCCAGGAGGATGTGACGCCTGCGCGAACGCCGGATACGTAGGGACTCCGCCCGACGGCGCCGCGGTGGGGTCGGCGCGGCACGCGGGGCAGCGACACCGCGTGGACTGTGGCTAGTCGACCTCGACCAGTGCGGCGAGCTTCGCAAGCGCCATCCGCGTGCCGGTCTCGTTGTCGGCGATGGGTACGCCCGCGGGGATCCCCTCGTGCACGACGAGGACATCAGTGCCGCCGTCCGCTTCCGCGAGCGTCGTGGTCAACGTCATCTCGCCGAGAAGCGCTGAGTCGGCCGTTTCGAACTCGAGCACTTCGACCACTTGCTCGTTCGGCACGAGCTTCACGAACCGGCCATGGTACGTATCCGTCTGCTCCGACGACTTGCCGGCCCCGGTCGGAGCGTCGTGCGTGAGCGAGATCCGGAACGAGCCGCCTTCGCGTGGGTCGAACTCGTGCACGTGGCTCGTCATCCCGACCGGCACCCTCCACGTCGCGATGGCGCCCGCATCGAGCAACGCCTCGTAGACAGCCGAACGCTGGGCGCTCACGTGCCGGGAGACCCGTGTCGAGTGCACCCGCTCAGTGTACGGCCGGCAGCTGCCGGCCGTTGATGGCGGCGGTGGTGGCGGGCCATCGGGGCGGCCACGGCGCGTGAGCTCGCCAGGGCCGGCCACCACGTTGTCGCCACCGACCGGGACGCCTCCGTGCTCGACGGGCTGGCGGTGAGCGGGCGGCTCCGGCTGGACGTCACCGACGACGACTCGATCGCCGAGGCGCTCAGCCGGGCCGACGACCTCGACGCCGTCGTCGACAACGCCGCGGTAGCAGGCAACGGTCCGCTCGGGAGCGTCCCCCTGGACCGCATGGCGGCGATGCTCGACACCAACGCCGTCGGACCGCTCCGGCTGTTCGACGGCTCGTGCCCGCGTGGAGGGAACGAGGAAGCGGTGTGGTCGTCAACGTGAGCTCGGTACAGGGCCGGGTCCCGACACCGCTCGAGGGGGCCTGCTCGGCCTCCAAGCATCCGCTCGAGGCGATCTCCGAGACGCTCCACTACGAGCTCGGCCTCTTCGGCATCCGGGTGGTCATCGTCGAGCCTGGGTACATCGCTCCCGGTGCCGGTCGGCGAGGTCGCGGCGGTCGTGCTCGCCGCCCGGGCCGAGCTCGACAACGCCGCCTTCGAGTCGGCGATGCGCACGACGCTCCACATGACCCGGTAAGCGACCGGCTCCCGGCCGGGCTCATCCTCTGGCGTTGACCATGCTCCGTGCGGCCATGGCCAGGTAGTCGAGCAGCTCCCGGCGGTCGCCGGGCGGAAGACCGGACGCATCCACCGCGTCGGTCATGTGGTGCATCCAGGCCTCGGCCTCGGCCGGGCCGATGACGAAGGGGGCGTGGCGCATGCGCAGACGCGGGTGGCCCCGCTGGTCGCTGTAGTCCCGCGGGCCACCCCAGTACTGGGCGAGGAAGAGGGACAGGTGGGCCTTGGGCTCGGTGAGGTCGTCGGGGTACATCGGGCGGAGCAGCGGGTCGGCCGAGACGCCGGCGTAGAACCGCTCGACGAGCGCGGTGAAGAAGGCCTGACCGCCCCACCGCTCGAACGCGGTCTGCTCGGGTTCGCTCCCCAGTCGCACGCTCCGACTGTAGGCGGGCCTCGGTTAGCCTCGGTGCAGCCAGCCGCCGGCAGTCGAGCCGGCACCAGGAGGTCCACCGTGTTCGAATGGTCAGAGGAGCAACTGATGGTGCGGGACGCCGTCCGTCGGTTCGTCGAAGCGGAGGTCGTGCCCAACATCGAGGCGTTGGAGCACGGCGACCTGCCTCCCTACGACATCATCCGGAAGCTGTACGCAACCTTCGGCATGGACCAGATGGCCCGCGACCGGTTCAAGAAGCAGGTCGGCCGCAAGGCGGCCGGAGCGGGGGCCGAGACCGCAGAAGAGCGGGCGGCGCGTGCTGGCGACGGCGGCGCGGCGGCGATGAGCCTCATCCCGATCATCGAGCTCTGCCACTACTGCCCGGGCATCGTCACGGCCATGGGGGTCAGCGTGGGGCTGGCGGCCGGCACCATCATGAAACAGGGCACGCCGGCCCAGATGGAGCGGTGGGGCCTCGACCTGCTGACCGGCGAGAAGGTCGGTTCCTGGGCCATTACCGAGCCGGACTCCGGCTCCGACGCGCTCGGCGGCATGAAGTCCTCGGCCCGACGGGACGGCGAGGAGTACATCCTCAACGGCAACAAGACCTTCATCACCAACGGCCCCTACGCCGACACCATCGTCTACTACGCCAAGCTCGATGACGGCTCCGACACCCCCGTGCGTGACCGCAAGGTCCTGACCTTCGTGCTGGACCGGGGCACCCCGGGGCTCGAGCAGTCCAGGCCCTTCCGCAAGATGGGGCTGCATTCCTCGCCGACCGGCGAGCTGTTCCTCACCGACGTCCGGGTGGGCCGGGACCACCTGCTCGGCGAGACCGAGGACGAGCGGGCGGGCAGCGGTCGCGACTCGGCCAAGGGCAATTTCGTGACGGAGCGGGCGGGAGTGGCCGCCATGTCGTTGGGCCTCATCGAGGAGTGCCTCAGGCTTTCGGTGGAGTACGCCCGCAACCGCATGCTCTGGGGGCAGCCCATCGGCGATCGCCAGCTCGTCCAGCTCAAGCTGGCCAAGATGGAGGTGGCCCGGCTCAACGTCCAGAACCTGGTCTTCCGCCACATCGAACTGTCGGCCGCGGGCAAGAGCCTGAGCCTGGCCGAGGCGTCCGCCATGAAGCTGTACTCGGCCCAGGCCGCCTCGGAGGTGGCCATGGAAGCGGTCCAGCTCTTCGGGGGCAATGGCTACATGGCCGAGTTCCGGGTCGAGCAGCTGGCCCGCGACGCCAAGGTCTTCCAGATCTACGCCGGGACGGACGAGATCCAGGTGACCCACATCGCCAAGGACTTGCTCGACCGCTGACACGCCGATCCCCCCGGTGAGCCGCTCGCCAGCGTCCGGCGACGACCGGTCCACGGTCCCGGCCTCCGACGGGCTGGCCGTGCCGCGCTCTTTCACCGCCGGGCATGGCGACGGTGTGGACCGCGGCCTGTGCCTCGGCGGCGGGGGCCTGTTCTTCGTGGCGTGGCAGGTCGCCTACCTCCACACTCTGGCCGCCCACGGCATCGACGTCGGCGCCGCCGACCGGGTGGTGGGCACGTCGGCCGGCTCGATGGTCGCCTCGACCGTCGTCGTCGCCGGCCGGCTGCGGCGGTTCCACACCGAGATCTCGTTGCCCGCCCGGGCTCCCGTGGTGGTGTCCGCCCTGGCACCGGCGTCCGAGCTCCGCCCGAGCCAGCAGCGGGCCCTCGACCTGTTCGTAGGTGCGTCCGACGCCGAGCCGGACACCCTGCGGGAGATCGGACATGCGGCGCTGGCCGCGGCGACCCCGGGCCCGGCGGCCATCCGGCGGAACATCTCGCTGGTGGTCGGGTGGGGGCACTGGCGCTCGAAGGCGCTGCAGATCACCTGTGTGGACGCCTTCACCGCCGAGCGGTGCGTGGTGACCCGTGCGGCCGGCACCACCGTCGCCCGCGCCGTGGCGGCGGGCAGCGCGGTGCCCGGCGTCTTCCCGCCCCAACCGGTCGGGGACCGGCTGAGCATGGACGTAGGCGTGAGCGGCACCGGCACCCACCTCGACATGGTCGCCGGCGCCCGTAGCGTGCTCGTCCTGGCCCTCAACGACGGCGGCAACGTGGCCGAGGGGATGATGACCTCCACCCCGGGCGCCCGGCGCCGGGAGCTCGAGGACCTGCGGGCGTCGGGGACCGTGGTCGTGCTCCGTGCGCCGGCCGAGGTCGACCTCGACCAGCTCATGGCGCCGGCCTCGGTGCCGAAGGCGCTGGCCATGGGTGCCCGGCAGGCCGTCGCCGACGTCGGGCCGCTCGCCACCTTCTGGCGATGAGCCCCACGCCCCGGCGCCGCTACTTGACGGAGGCGGCCACCGCGTCGACCAGGCCGTTCACGGCCAGGTCGTGGGCCACGGTGACGGCGTTGACGATGGCTACCGAGGACGACGAGCCGTGGCTGATGACGCACACCCCGTCCACCCCGAGCAGCATCGCTCCCCCGGTGCTCTCCGGGTCGAGGGCGGTGGCCAGCGGGAGCAGGTGCGGGTAGAGCGCGTCGGCGGTCTCCCGCACCTCGGGCCGGCCGAGGATCTCGGTCAGGGCCCCGATGAGGAAGCGGAGCGATCCTTCGAGGGTCTTGAGGGCGACGTTGCCGGTGAACCCGTCGGTCACGATCACGTCGACGCCCTGGTCGAAGAAGTCGCGGCCCTCGACGTTGCCGACGAACTCCAGCCCGGGCCCGCCACCGCCGCCGGCCAGCAGCGCGTGGGTCTCCTTCACCAGCGGGGTGCCCTTCGACTTCTCCTCACCGATGGAGAGCAGGGCCACCCGCGGCCGGTCGATGCCGTAGCGCTTCCGGCTGAAGGCCGCACCCATCTCCGCGAACTGGACCAGCATGGCCGCGGTGCACTCGGCGTTGGCCCCGGAATCGAGGAGGACGGTGGGCCAGTTCCGCTCGAGATGCGGGATCGGAGTTGCGATTGCCGGACGGATGACCCCTGGCAGCCGGCCCATCCGCAGCAGGGCCGAGGCCATGGTGGCCCCGGTGTTGCCGGCCGACACCATGGCCATGGCGCGCCCGTCACGCACCGCCTCGGCCGCCCGAACCAGCGACGAGTCCTTCTTCCGACGGACCCCCTGTCCGGGATCGTCGTCCATGCCGATGACCTCGGTGGCCTCGATGACCGGCAGGTCCCCGACGTCGCCGAGCTCGCCGGGGCGGCCGACCAGCACCACCTTGATGTCGGTGTGCTCGGCAATCTGGCGGGCGCCGGCCACGATGTCACCCGGGGCCCGGTCACCGCCCATGGCGTCCAGCGCCACCGGCAGCGCGTCGAACGCCTCACCCGCCGGCCGTCCGCCGCGGCTCGCCACCGGTCGACTACTCGACTTCGAGCGCCTGCCGGCCCTTGTACCAACCGCAGTTGGGGCAGACGACGTGGGGCAGCTTGGCGGCGGTGCACTGTGGGCACACCGAACGGGCCGGCGCCTTCAACACCCAGTTCGACGCCCGGCGACTGCGGCTCTTCGATTTGGAGGTCTTCTTCTTCGGGACGGCCATAAGGATGGCATCCTAGGCGAAATTGTCGCCCTGGAGATCACGCAGGCCGTCGAGCACCGACCACCGGGGGTCGCCCGGAGGTGCGCAGCCACAGCCCTCCTCGTTCCAGTTGGCGCCGCACTGGGGGCACAGCCCGAGGCATCCCGGCGAGCACAGCGGGGCCAGGGGGAGCTCCAACAGCACCGCGTCCCGGGCCAGCGGCTCGAGGTCCAGTTCGTCCCCCTCCAACAGGTACGCCTCCTCGTCCGCTCCGCGCCCCCCCGTCGGCGCGTACCGCTCGCGGACGTGGGACACCAGCGTGCCGCCCACCGGTCCGCCACATCGGCGGCACTCCCCTCGCCAGCGTGCACGCACGCTGCCCACCGCCGCGATCCCGCCGGGATACGACGACACGGTGACCTCGACGGTGACCGGCTCCCCCTCGGGAACGGTGACGCCGACCGCGGCCAGGTCGCCGATGACCCCGGTGCGGGACTCGTCCCGGGTCGTGCCGTTCATCTTGCGCAACGCGGCGACCGGTACGACGAAGGGACGGGCCGGGCGTCGGGCCGGATCGGGCGTCCCCCCGGCGACGGCGCCGGTGTCGAGCGGCTGGGAGCTGTGGGAACGGGTCCTCACCGGAGGGGCCGGCTCAGTCGAGGTCCTGGTCGAAGAAGCCCTCGGGCTCGTCGAGGTGCTGCCCGCCCTGGTCGAGGACGACCGACCCGAGGGTGGTGTCCCCGCCGTCACCGATCTCCACGTTGGGGATGGGCGCGACCTGCAGCTTTTCGCGGCCCGCCTGCACGGTCTTCATCGTGCGGTCGAGGACGATCTCGAAGCTGGCCAGCTTCTGGTCGGCGTAGTCCTCCGCCTCGTGGCGCAGGCGCCGGGCCTCCTCGTTGGCATCGTCGAGGATGCGTTGGGCGACGTGGTTCGCCTGCCGAACGATCTCGGTGCGCTGCACCATCCGCTCGGCCTGGACCCGCACCTCCTCGAGGAGCGCGTCGGCCTCGCGCGACTTCTCGGCGATGAACTCCTCGCGTTCCTTCAGCAGCCACCGGGCCTGGCGCAGTTCGTCCGGCATCCGGTCGAGCGCCGCCTGCAGCAGGTCGACCAGCTCGTCGCGGGAGACCAGGACCGACGCCGACAGGGGCATCGCCTTGGCCGTGTGTACCAGGTCGAGCGCGCTGCGGATGAACGCCTCGGCGTCGTGCTCGGCGCCCGCCGCCCGCTGCTGGTCGAGGTCCTCGAAGAGATCACTCATCGCTGAACTTCTCCTGCAGCCGCACGGCCACGACCTTGGGCACGAACGACGTCACGTCGCCGCCGAAGCGGGCCACCTCGCGCAACAGCCGGGAGGCGATGAACGAGTGGGCGGAGCTCGTGGGGATGAAGAGGGTCTCGACCCCCGAGAGCTGCTTGTTCATCTGGGCCATCTGCAGCTCGTTCTCGAAGTCCGACACGGCTCGCAGGCCCTTCACGATGGCGCTGGCGCCCACGTCGTGGGCCACGTTGACCACCAGCGTGGACACCGACACGATGCGCACGTTGACCAGGTGGGCCAGTGACTCCTCGAGCATCTCCTGGCGTTCGCTCAGCTCGAACAGGGCCTCTCTCTTCTGCGGATTGCGGAGCGTCGCCACCACCACCTCGTCGAACAGGCGGGCCGCACGCTCGATGACCTCGAGGTGCCCGTTGTGGACCGGGTCGAACGACCCGGGGATGAGCGCAATCCTCACGAGACACCTTTCTCCGTGACCAGTTCCGATGGGGCCACGGGTTCCGGTCGGGCCACGGTCACGATCGTACCCCCATACCGCTTGGATCTGATGACTCCCCAGCCCGACGGCGCCGGCACCTCACTACCGGATTCGAGGACGGCGAGGTCCGCCGGCAGCCGCGGCACCAGTCGCTCCCAGTTCGCGTAGTCGTAGGGTGGGTCGCACAGGACGAGGTCGTAGCGTGAAGCGGTGGTGGCCACCCAGGCGTCGACATCGGCCCGCACCACGGTGGCGTCACCCACCTGCTCCGCGTCGGAGAGCCCGACCGACGCCAGGTTCTGGCGAACCGCGGCGAGCGAGGCGGGGTCCCGGTCGACGAACGTCACCGACGACGCCCCACGCGACAGGGCCTCGATGCCGAGTGCCCCGGAACCGGCGAACAGGTCCGCCACCTGCAGCCCGTCGACGCCGCCGAGGCTGTAGAGCATGTCGAAGATCGCCTCCCGCACTCGGTCGGAGGTGGGCCGCACGGTGGGGGCGACCGGGGAGCGCAGGCGGCGACCGCGGAACTCGCCACCGATCACTCGCACCGCCCCAGCCTACCGGGCACCTCCCGCACCGAGGCTTCGGGCCGGGCCGGGTGCCGCCGCCGGCGGGCAGCGCGCCACTAGCTCTTGAACAGGAATTCCGCCTCGTCCTCGTCGATGAAGATCCGCACCTCGTCGGCCAGCAGCCGGTGGCCGCGCAGACCCGGGTCGGCGGCCACCAGCGCCTCAGCCGTCGTCCGGGCGTCGACCACCAGCTCGCGGTCGGAGAGGAGCCGGGCCAGTCGGAGGTCGCTCCGACCCTTCTGGCGCGCCCCGAGGATCGTGCCCTCGCCACGCAGCTCGAGGTCGACATCGGCCAGCACGAACCCGTCCCCCGTCCGTTCGATGGCCGAGAGCCTGGCCGTCGCCTCCGGCGTGTCGTTCGCCGAGAGCAGGTAGCACCAGGCCGGGTCGCCGCCGCGGCCGACACGGCCGCGGAGCTGGTGGAGCTGGGCGATGCCGAAGCGGTCGGCGTCCTCCACCACCATCACCGTGGCCTCGGGCACGTCCACCCCGACCTCGATGACCGTGGTGGCCACCAGGACCTCCGTGGCGCCGGACCGGAACCCGGCCATCACCCGCTCCTTCTCGGCCGGGGGCATCTGGCCGTGCAGGAGGTCGACCCGCAGCCCGGCGAGCGCACCGGCCGACAGCCGGGCCGCCTCCTCGACGACCGACGCGGCCTCGACCCGGTCGGACCCCTCGACCAGCGGGCACACCACGAAGGCCCGGTGGCCGGCGGCCACTTCGCTCCGCACCCGCGACCACGCCTCCTCGGCCTCGAGCGGCGTCCTGGCCCAGCAGGTGGTGACGGGCAGCCGGCCCGGCGGCAGCTCGTCGATGACGGTCATGTCGAGGTCGCCGAAGACCACCATGGCCGCCGTCCTGGGAATGGGGGTGGCCGTCATGACCAGCAGGTCGGGGTCGCGGCCGAGGCCGTCCGCCCCGCGCCCCTTGGCCCGCAGGGCGGCGCGCTGCTCGACACCGAACCGGTGCTGCTCGTCGATGACCACCGCGCCGAGCGACCGGAACCCGACCTGGTCGGTGAGCAGCGCATGCGTTCCGATCAGGAGGTCGACCGTGCCGTCGACGAGCCCGGCGTGGATGGACACCCGGTCGGCGGCGGCCGTCTTGCTGGTGAGCAGGGCCACGCCGAGCGGACGCTCGCCCTCGAGCCGGGTGGGGTCGGGGACGACGAGCCCCTCCACCAACGAGCGAACCGAGGCGGCGTGCTGCTCGGCGAGGACCTCGGTGGGTGCCATGAGCGCCCCCTGGTGCCCACCCTCCACCGCCACCAGCAGCGCCGCCACCGCCACCACCGTCTTGCCGGCGCCGACGTCCCCTTGGAGCAGGCGGTGCATGGGCAACGGGCGCCCGAGGTCCTCCCGCAGCGCGTCGACGGCCCGCTGCTGGGCGGCGGTGGGCCGGAAGGGCAACCGGTCGAGGAACCGGTCGGCCAGGGTGGCGGCGCCGTCGTCACGCGACAGCACGTGCCGGATTCCGCGAGCGTCGGCCTGCATCCGCTGCTGGCGCAGCACCAGGACGAGTTGCAGCCGGAGCAGCTCGTCGAAGGCCAGCCGGCGGCGGGCCGGCTCGTGCTCGGCCATCGTGCGCGGGCGATGGATCTGGTCGAAGGCGGTCGTCCGGTCGACGAGGCCGAACCGTCCGCGCCACTCGGACGGAAGGGGATCGGCGAAGCGGCCGGCCCGGTCGAGCGCCTCGCCAACGAACCGGCCGATCCGGGCCGAGGTGAGGCCGGAACGCTCCGACAGCGGGTACACCGGAAAGACCCGCCCGGTCCGGTCGTCCCCGGCCGGCTCGGTGTCGTCGCCTGCCGACTCAGTGTCGTCGTCGGCCCGGCGCAGCACCTCCACCGTGGGGCCGGCGAGCTGGAGGGTGCCGCGGTAGGAGCCGATGGTCCCGTAGAAGAGGGCCAGCGTCCCGACCGGGAGCTGTTTGGCCCGCCACGCCTGGTTGAAGAAGACCACGCTCAGCCGCCCCGTACCGTCGGCGACCTCGACCACCACCCGGGACGGGGAGCGCCGCCGACCACGTCCGTACCCGGACGGCGGGGCGGTGACCCGGGTGACCTCGGCCAGGACCGAGGCCCGCTCCCCCTCGGCGAGCCGGCCGATGGGAACGATGCGGGTCCCGTCGATGTAGCGACGCGGGTAGTGGGTGACCAGGTCGAGGACCGTCT
Organism: Acidimicrobiales bacterium; assembly: GCA_052143895.1. Taxonomy (GTDB): domain Bacteria; phylum Actinomycetota; class Acidimicrobiia; order Acidimicrobiales; family RAAP-2; genus Bog-756. The sequence goes on from JBKQRT010000150.1 coordinate 10,309, forward strand.
CGATCCCCAGCTCACCGAGCTCTGTCCGGGCCCTCGTCCCCACACCCCGCAGGACCGAGACGTCGAGGTCGGCGAGCTGGCGGAGTTTGCGGCCGGCACCAGCGTTCGGCTCGTGCCCGGACGGAGCCGTGCCGGTCACTCGATGGAGAAGAGGTACGGGTAGAGGGGTTGTCCGCCGTGGTGCTCCTCGGTCTCGACGTCGGGACGACGGTCCCGTAGCCACTCGGTGATCCGCCGGGTGTCCGCCGCGCCGGACCCCTCCCCCTCGATGATGGTCACCAGGTCGTGACTGTCCTCCACTAGGAGGTCGAGCAGCTCGCAGGCCGCGCCGGCCAGGGTGTCCGACACGACCTCGATGCCCCGCCGCGACAGTCCGAGCCAGTCGCCCTCCCTGATGGGGCCGGCCGCACTGTCGGAGTCCCGCACGGCCCGGGTGACCTCGCCCGGCACCACCCGGCGCGCCGACGCCTCCATGGCCCGGGCGTTGACACCGCCCTCCGCCTCCGGGTCGTACGCCAGCAGCGCGGCGAACCCCTCGGCGATGGTCTCGGTCGGGACCACCCAGACCGACTTGTCGGTCAGGTCGCCGACCCGGTCGGCCACCGGACGGATGTTGCCGTTGTTGGGTAGCAGGATGACCTGGTCCGAGCGGACCGCGTCCACCGCCTCCACCAACTCGGCCGTGGACGGGTTCATCGACTGCCCGCCGGCGATGAGGCCTTGGACGCCGAGCGACCGGAAGATGCGGCCGATCCCGTCGCCGGTGGCCACCGCCACCACGCCGGTCGTGGGTGCGGGACCGGGGGGCGTCTCGGACGGTCCGGTCCCCACCCTGCCGGCGCCCTCACGCACCCAGCGCTCCTCCTCCACCTCCTCGAGCAGGTCGGTGACCCGGATGGTCCGGGGTCGGCCGGCATCGAGGCTCGCCTCGACGGCCGCCCCGATGTCGTCGGTGTGGATGTGGCAGTTCCACAGGCCGTCGCCGCCGACCACCACGATGGAGTCGCCGAGCCCGGCCCACACCTCCTTGAAGGACGGGATGGTGTCGTCGGGCGCCTCGAGCAGGTACATCACCTCGTAGCGGAGGCCGGCCAGCTCGCTGTCGGCATCGTCGACGGCCGCGCCCACCCCGGCCACGGTCGGGTCGAGGGCGGCGAAGACCGGCTCGGGCAGGTCGGGCGGTAACGGCATCGGCCGCCCGTCGAGGACCGAGAGGAGGGCGTCGAACAGCAGCAGGTACCCGGCGCCCCCGGCGTCGACCACGCCGGCCTGCTCGAGCACGGGCAGGAGCGAGGGGGTGCGGGCGAGCGCCTCGGCCGCACCCTGGCGGGAGGCCTCCGCCACCGCCAACATCGAGTGGCCGCCGTCGGCGGCGTCGCGGGCCCGCTCGGCCGCGCCCCGGGCCACCGTCAGGATGGTGCCCTCCACCGGGCGCATCACCGCCTCACGGGCCAGCTTGTCGGCCACGGTGAGCGCCTCGGAGAGTTCCCGGGCCCCCGGAGGCCCGGTCGGGCAGTTGAGCCCCTCGGCGAGCCCGCGCAGGAGCTGGGACAGGATGACCCCCGAGTTGCCGCGGGCCCCCATGAGCGAGCCGTGGGCGATGGCCCGGCACGCCGATTCGAGGTCCGGCTCGTTCAGCTCGGCGATCTCGGTGGTCACCGATTCGAGCGTGAGAGCCATGTTGGTCCCGGTGTCGCCGTCGGGGACCGGGTAGACGTTGAGGCGGTTGATGACCTCCTGGTGGGAGCGGAGGCCGTCGCGGAAGACGGTGATCACCTGGCACAGCTCCGAGGCTCCGAGCGCGTCGAGGACCACCATCAGCAGGATGCTAACCTTTGTGCCTCAGCAGAGGATCCTACGAGGAAGTCGGAGTGTCATGGCAGCGGTGTGTGAGGTGTGCGGGAAGAAGCCGTCGTTCGGCATGAACATCAGCCACTCCCACCGCAGGACCAAGCGGCGCTGGGATCCGAACATCCAGCGGGTACGGGCCGTGGTCGACGGATCGCCCAAACGGCTGAACGCCTGCACCTCGTGCATCCGCTCCGGCAAGGTCGTGAAGCGACCGGTCCGGAACTACACCGCCTGACGGTCCGTCGGGACGGCCACCGGGCCGTGCACCGCTGCGGCTCCGTCCACCCCGGCGGCTCCCGCCGACAATTCCGAGCGGGCACCCGTTGTGATCACATCAGAACAGGTGCCGCCAGCCGCCCTCGGGAAGCGGGGCGCCCCGCAGCGTGAACTCCCCCGGCCGCCCGGTGCAGACGCCGATGGCCACCGGCGACCGCAGTCCGGCCGACGCGAAGTCGTCGACGAGCCGGTCGGGGACGGGGGTGGCGATGACCAGCTCGTAGTCCTCGCCGCCGCCGAGCGCCTCGTCCTCTGTGGCCCCCTCGGCCACCGGCAGCCGGTCGAGTGCCAACCCGACCTGAGACGATCGGGCCAGGTGCCGCACGTCGGCGGCCAGGCCGTCGGAGATGTCGATGGCGGCGGTCGCCCCGGCCAGCCGGGCGGTCTCGCCTTCGGCGAGCCGGGCCACCGGGCGGCGGTGGGCCGCGGCCAGTCCGCGATCGGTGGCGCCGCTGACGACGGTCCCCGCCCGCAGCAGGCGGAGGCCGGCCGCCGACGCACCGAGGGAGCCGGTGACGAAGAGCTGGTCGCCGGGCCGGGCGCCACTGCGGAGGAGCGGACCGGGGCCGTCCGGCCGGCTGCCCACGGCCGCCGTCGAGACCACGACCACCGGCCCGGTCGAGAGGTCGCCGCCCACGATCACACAACCGGCTGCGCCGGCGGCCTCGGCCAGTCCCGCTCCGAGCAGGTCCACGTCGGTGCCGGGGGGCGCGACGATCGACGCCAGGAGGTGCGAGGCCCGGGTGCCCATGGCGGCGAGGTCGGAGAGGGTCACCATGACCGCCTTGAACCCCACGTCGTCGAGGCCGCTCAGGCCGAGGTCGACGTGAACGCCCTCGACGATCAGATCGGTGGCCAGGACCACGCTGCGGGGGCCGCCGGCGGCCGGCAGGTCGACCACCGCGGCGTCGTCCCCGATCCACGTCTCACCGTCCGCTGGCAGCGTCGGTCCGAGGGCGCCGGACGGCACCGACCCCTCGAACCGACGCCGGAGCCGGTCGATGGTGGCGAACTCGTCGAGGGGGGCGCGGGGGGTGTCCGGCCCCTCGGCCGAATTGGGACTCTGCACGGACCCTGCCTACCATTGGCTCGGGCCAGCGCCACTACAATCGGTGGATAACCCGTGGACGCCGCCGACGGCGCGGCCACTCGTCGGCCCGAATTGGACACCCGAGGAGGAGTACTCAGCCCATGCCCCCCACCACCAACAAGAAGCTGATCGCATGGGTGGACGAGATCGCGGCGCTGACCGAGCCCGACGTCGTCGAGTGGTGCGACGGCTCGGCCGAGGAGTACGACCGCCTCTGCCAGCTGCTGGTGGACCAGGGGACCTTCACCAAGCTGTCCGACGCCAAGCGCCCGAACAGCTATTGGGCCCACTCGGACCCGGGCGACGTGGCCCGGGTCGAGGACCGGACCTTCATCTGCTCGACCCGCGAGTCGGACGCGGGCCCGACCAACAACTGGTGTGATCCGGCGGAGATGCGGGGCCTCCTGACCGGCCTGTTCCGCGGCTCGATGCGGGGCCGGACCATGTACGTCGTCCCGTTCTCAATGGGTCCGCTCGGCTCCTCGATCGCCCACATCGGCGTCGAGATCACCGACTCGGCCTACGTGGCCGTGTCCATGCGCATCATGACCCGGATGGGCCGGGGCGCCCTCGAGGTCCTCGGCGACGACGGCGACTTCGTGCCGTGCCTCCATTCGGTGGGTGCACCCCTCACCGACGGCGTCGTCGATGTGGCCTGGCCCTGCGATGCCGACAACAAGTACATCGTGCACTTTCCCGAGACCCGCGAGATCTGGTCGTACGGCTCGGGCTACGGCGGCAACGCTCTCCTCGGCAAGAAGTGCTTCGCCCTTCGGATCGCGTCGGTCATGGCCCGCGACGACAACTGGCTGGCCGAGCACATGCTCATCCTCAAGCTCACCTCGCCGGCGGGCGAGACCCGGTACGTCACCGGGGCGTTCCCCTCGGCGTGCGGGAAGACCAACCTGGCCATGCTCATCCCCACCCTGCCCGGCTGGAAGGTCGAGACGATCGGCGACGACATC
>JBKQRT010000151.1:0-15153 GCA_052143895.1 Acidimicrobiales bacterium
CTCGACCTGGCCACGGTGGCCAAGGGGTCGACGGCCGCAACGGCGCTGGAGGAGACGACCCGGCTGGCCGGCGTGGTGGAGGCCCTCGGCTACCACCGGATGTGGGTGGCCGAGCATCACGCCATGCCCCAGGTGGCCAGCTCGGCGCCGGCGGTGCTCGTCGGGCACCTGGCCGACGCCACCACCAGTCTGCGGGTTGGGGCGGGAGGGGTCATGCTCCCGAACCACGCCCCGCTGGTGGTGGCCGAGCAGTTCGCCACGCTGGAGGCCCTGCACCCCGGGAGGATCGACCTCGGGCTGGGCCGGGCGCCGGGGACCGACCCGGCGACCGCCCGCGCCCTGCGTCGCACCGCCGACCTCGGGGCGGACACGTTCCCCCAGGACGTGGTCGAGCTCATCGGCTACCTGGCCAAGAGCGACCGGCCGCCCACCCACCCGGCGCCGGTGCCCGGCCGGGGGTACCTGCCCGAGGTTTGGCTGCTCGGGTCGTCCACGTTCAGCGCCCAGCTGGCCGGGCTGCTCGGGCTCCCCTTCTCTTTCGCCTACCACTTCAGCCCCGGCATGGTGGACACCGCCCTCGAGCAGTACCGTTCCGTCTTCCGCCCCTCCTTCCTGCTGGAGGAGCCCCGGGTGATGGTGGCGGTGTCGGTGCTGTGCGCCCCGACCACCGACGAGGCCGCCTGGCTGGCTGGGCCCTCGGCCCTCACCGTGCTCCAGCTGCGCACCGGGCGGCTCGGCCCCATCGCCACCCCGGAGGAGGCGGCAACTTACCGGTACACGCCCCAGGAGCGCGCCGTGGTCGAGGCGGCCACCGCCAGCCACCTGGTGGGGAATCCCGACACCGTGCTGGCCGGCCTGGCCGCGCTCGAGGAGCGCACCGCGGCCGACGAGCTCATGCTCTCCACCCGGGCTCACTCGTTCGAGGCCCGCGCCCAGTCGTTGGCCCTGGTGGCCGAGCGGTGGCCGAGCGGGGAGTCCGCCGAGGCGACGCCGGCACCGGTGGACTGACGGAGCGATCCGGCCGGACCGGCGGCGGGCCCGGGTCAGAGCTCGGCGCAGGCGGGGAGCACCTCGTCGGCGACGAGCGCCAGGTGGTCGAGGTCCCCGAGGTCCAGCACCTGCAGGTAGGTACGGGTGGTGCCCACCTCGGCGAAGGTGGCCAGCTTGGCGACGACCTCGTCCGGGGTGCCGCACAGGCCGTTGGCCCGCAGCTCGTCGACCTCGCGCCCAATGGCCGCGGCCCGTCGGGAGATCTCGGGCCCGTCCCGACCGCAGCACAGCACCTGGGCGGCGGAGAACGCCAGCGCCGCCGGGTCCCGCCCGATCGCCCGGCACGCGTCCCGCACCCGCTCGAACTGCGCACCGGTCTCCCCCACCGGCCGGAAGGCGCGGTTGAACTCGGCGGCGAAGGTGGCCGCCAGGCGCGGCGTGCGCCTCGGACCGCCCCCGCCCACGATGATCGGAGGTCCCGGGCGCTGCACGGGCTTGGGCAGGCCGGGGCTGTCGACGATCCGGTAGTGGCGTCCGTCGAAGGAGAACCGCTCCCCCTCCGGGGTCCCCCACAGCCCGGTCACCACGGCCAGCTGCTCCTCCAGCCGCTCGAACCGCTCGCCGAGCGGCGGGAACGGGATGCCGTAGGCGGTGTGCTCGGCCTCGTACCACCCGGCCCCGAGGCCGAGTTCCACCCGGCCACCGCTCATGGCGTCGACCTCGGCCACCGAGACGGCCAGGGGACCCGGATAGCGGAAGGTGGCCGCGGTCAGGAGCGTGCCGAGGCGCACCCGGGTGGTTTCGCGGGCGAGGGCGCCCAGGGTCACCCAGGCGTCGGTCGGACCCGGGAGGCCGTCGCCGTCGCCCATCACGAGGTAGTGGTCGCTGCGGAAGAAGGCGTCGAAGCCGAGGGAGTCGGCGGCCCGGGCCACGGCCAGGAGGTCGTCGTAGGAGGCACCCTGCTGCGGTTCGGTGAAGATGCGGAGGAGCATGGCTTCGGTCTAACCGGCCCGGGCCGGCGACGTGACGCCCGTCACCGGCGTGGCGTCGGCGGCCGGTAGGGGCCGGCGACCGGCTACCCGATCGACAGTCCGCCCTCGAGGATCGATTCGTCGTACTCGGCATCGCCGGCCCCGCCGGCGGCGTCGGCCATGGCCAGGTCCTCGCTCGGCCGTTCGAGTCCCGAGGCCATGCGCAGCTTGACCTGTTTGAGCAGCGCGGCCGTCCCGAGCATGGCCAGGGCCAGTGGCACGCCGACCAGGAACATCGTGTGGAGCGACCGGACGAACGACTCGAGGATGCCGTGCTGCACCGCGGCGGGGAAGGCATGCAGCTCGGTCGGGCTCATCGAGAAGCTGCCGTTGACGTGGATGGCCGCGCCGGCGGCCCCCGGGACCAACCGCGGGATCCAGTGGCTCAGGCCGGCGATGAACACCGCGCCGAACAGCGAGGTGCCGAACGCCCCGCCCAACGAGCGGAAGAAGGTGACCGCCGCGGTGCCCGTCCCGATCTGGGTGGCCGGCACGGCGTTCTGGGTGACGAGGACCATGACCTGCACGGTCATGCCCATGCCGGCGCCGAGCACGATCACGTACAGGCTCATCGTCACGTGCGACGTGTCGAGCCCGAGGTTGGAGAGCAGCCACATCCCCAGCGCCACCAGGGAGGAGCCCACCACCGGAAGCGTCTTGTAGTGGCCGGTGCGGCTCACCACCTGGCCCGAGAGGATCGAGGTGGTCAGGAGCCCGAGCATCAGGGGGATCAGCAGCAACCCCGACACCATGGCCGACACCCCGTCGACCAGCTGGAGGGCGAGGGGCAGGTAGATGATGGCCCCGAACATGACCATGGACAGCAGGAAGCTGACGACGGAGGCCACCCGGAAGATCCCGATGCGGAAGAGGCTGGGCGGCAGGATCGGTTCGGCCGCGCGGTGCTCCCAGACCACGAACACGCCGATGAGCGCCACGGCGGCGACCGACAGCCCGATGATGGCCGGCGACCGCCAGGCGTACTGGGTACCGCCCCACACCGTGACCAGCAGCACGGAGACGACGGCGAACAGCATGATGCCCACACCGACGAAGTCGATCCGGTGGGACTGGCGACGGAACGGGAGCTTGAGGACGGCCGAGGTGACCACCAGGGCCACGATGCCGATGGGCACGTTTATGTAGAAGATCCACCGCCAGCTCAGGTTGTCGGTGAACACGCCGCCCAGCAGCGGTCCGGCCACCGACGAGAGCGCGAAGGTGGCGCCGAAGTACCCCTGGTAGCGACCGCGCTCCCGCGGCGACACCACGTCGGCGATGATGGTCATGGCCAGCGCCATGAGCCCGCCCGCCCCGAGGCCCTGGATGCCCCGGAAGGCGATGACCTGGCCCATAGTCTGACTGATGCCCGAGAGCACCGAGCCCGTCAGGAAGATGACGATGGCCAGCTGGAACAGCCCCTTGCGGCCGAACTGGTCGGACAGCTTCCCGTAGAGGGGGGTCGAGATGGTGGACGTGAGCAGGTAGGCGGTGACCACCCAGCTGATGTGGTTGAGACCGTGGAGGCTGTTGACGATGGTGGGCAACGCGGTGCCCACGATGGTCTGGTCGAGTGCGGCCAGGAACATCCCGAGCATGAGCCCGCTGAAGACGATGAGGATCTGGCGGTGGGTGAGGGCGACCACCGGCCCGACCGCCGAGGCCTCCACAGGGGTGGCTCGGGCCCGGGCCCCGTCCGGTTCCGGCGGCGGACCGTCGTGGCGTTCGTTCCCCTGCGTCGGGGCGTCGACGCTCACGCGCGCGCGTCCACGGTCAGCGGACCGCCTGCGCGATGGTCCCGGGTGTGGTGGAGCCCGGCCTCGAGGCGGGCCAGCCCGGCGGCCAGCGCGTCGCGCTCGTCCTCCGTCCAGTCGGCGACCGCTTCGGCCAGCGCCTGGCGCCGCGCCTCGGACACCGCATCCAGCACCGCCTTCCCCCGGCGGGAGAGGCTGAGCAGGGAGGCCCGGCCGTCCTGGGGGTCCGGCACCTTGGCCACCAGGCCGCACGCCACCAGGTCCCGCATCTGCCGGCTCACCGTCGACAGATCGAGCTCCACGGACTCGGCCAGCTCGGACAGGCGCACCGGCGTCTGTCCCGACAGCCGGACCAGCAGCCAGTAGCCGGCCCGGTCGATGGACTCCCCCTCCGCCAGGGCGTCCTTCGGCACCTCGAGCCGGAGGATGGCCCGCGCCACCTGGGTCAGGGACCGCTCCAGCCCGGCCGAGACACGGCAGGCCGCGGCTCGACGGGACCGGCCGCCGGCCGGAACGGCCGGATCGGCGGCACGGGTGTCGGTGGTTGCCATGTGGTCTCCTTCTGTCGCCGAGCGCACCGCTCCGTAGGTGCTTGTAGCAAGCAACTATATGAACACGACGGAGGCCGTCCCTGCGATCAGCCCCGGGTCGGCGCCACCACCCGTCCCGCCGCCACCACCCCGACCACCCGGGCCCCGGCGAGCCGGAGGGCGGCGGCCGCGCTCTGGGCCCGGGCCCCGGTGGTGACGCTGTCGTCGACCACGAGCACCCGCCGCGTCCGGAGCCAGCCGGGGTCGACCCCGGCGGCCAGCTCGAACCCGTGGCGGGATGCCAGCAGGTGGTCGGTGACGTCGGGGCCGCGCCGCAGCAGGTGGCGGTGGCCCTCGGCCAACCGGGGCACCCGGTTCACCACCGCGTCGAACGGCGCGCCGGTGGGCCGGGTGGACGAGGGAACGGTGGCCACGACGTCCCAACCGTCACCGAACCGCTGCCGCAAGCCGTCCGCGTGGACGGTCAGGTAGGCCTCGAGGACGGCGGCCACCCAGGCCGTGTGCGCCCGGCGGGCCTCGAGCACCGGGGCGTCCTTGTACCCGCGGAGCCGGCGGTGGACGGGATCGCCGCGGCGGTAGTCGACGGCGACCGCCACCGGGGCGAGCGGGAGCCGCAGCTGCCGCGCCACCGTCGAGCAACAAAAGCAGGGGCCGAACCCGCCGTGCGTCAAGCCGGCGCACACCGGGCAGACGACCGTCGCCCCCGCGGTGGGGTCGCGGACAGTGGTGCCGGGGGTGCCCACGGTCGTGGCCGGCTCAGGGGTCGGCGTGGCGGTGGAGCAGGAAGGTGCCGGTCGACCGGCTCACCAACTGCTCCTCGACGTCGACGACGGTGGCCTCGGCATAGGCCACCTGCCGGGCCATCCGGACGACGTCGCCACGCAGGCGGTAGGGCTCCCCCACGAGGGCCGGGCGCATGGTCTCCACCTTCATCTCGAGGGTGGCGCGGGTCCGGTCGCGACCGGGGAGGGCCGAATTGATGGCGAAGTTCATGGCGGCGTCGAGCAGCAGGCCGTGCACCCCGGCCTGGACGACGCCGTGCGGGTTGCAGGCCACCCGGGTGGGGACGAACGACCCGGCCACCCAGCCGAGATCCTCGCCATCGACGCCGTAGTCGTCGAACGCACCGCCCACCGTGGCGATCAGCGGCATGCCGCCGTCGCCCAGCCAGCGGTCCATGTCCTTGATCCGGGCCACGTGCGCACCGTAGCCCCGGGCTGCCACAGCGTCGACGCCGGGCACCCCGTCCGGCCGTCCGACCCGCTACGATGCCCGGCGGCGAGATTCTTGACCATCTGGTCAAGTTTCGCCGCCTAGAGTGGGGACACCGTCCCACAGGACACGACCCGAACACGGCCGGCAGGGAGCTCCCGCCGGACCTCGGAAGGAGACCAGCCATGACCGACGCCGTCATCGTCGACGCAGTCCGCACCCCCGGAGGCAAGCGCAACGGGAAGCTCCGCAACTGGCACGCGGCCGACCTGGCCTCCGAGCCGCTCAAGGCCCTGGTCGAGCGCAACGACCTCGATCCCGCCCTGGTCGACGACGTGATCATGGGCTGCGTCATGCAGGTCGGCGAGCAGTCCCTCAACGTGGGCCGCAACGCCGTCCTCGCCGCCGGCTTTCCCGAGTCGGTGCCGGCCACCACCATCGACCGCCAGTGCGGATCGTCCCAGCAGGCACTGCACTTCGGTGCCCAGGGCGTGATCGCCGGGGCCTACGACGTGGTGATCGGCGGTGGCGTCGAGGTCATGACCCGCACGCCCATGGGCTCCTCGGTCGTGCGCGACCTCGGCTATCCCTTCGGTCCCCGGATGATGAACCGCTACGCCGAGCGCGGCGGCCTGGTCAGCCAGGGGGAGGGCGCCGAGCTGATCGCCGAGCAGTGGGACATCAGCCGCGAGGACCTGGACGCCTTTTCGGCGCGTTCGCACCAGCGCGCCGCCCAGGCCACGGCCGAGGGCCGGTTCGAACGGGAGATCCTCCCGGTGGCGGTGAAGGACGACGACCGCGCCGACACCGACGAGCTCATGACCACCGACGAGGGCATCCGCCCCGACTCCTCGGTGGAGGTGCTGGCCAATCTCAAGCCGGCGTTCCGCCCCGACAACGGCCGGGTCACCGCCGGCAACTCCTCCCAGATCACCGACGGTGCCTCGGGCGTGCTCGTCATGAGCGAGGAGAAGGCCTCCGCCCTCGGCCTCACCCCCCGGGCCCGGTTCCACGCCTTCGCCGTTGCCGGCAGCGACCCGATCACCATGCTCACCGGACCGATGCCGGCGACGCGGGCGGTGCTGGACAAGGCCAAGCTGACCCTCGACGACATCGACGTGATCGAGATCAACGAGGCGTTCGCCTCGGTGGTCCTGGCCTGGCAGAAGGAGTTCGGCGTGGACCTCGACAAGGTCAACGTCAACGGCGGCGCCATCGCCCTCGGACACCCGCTCGGCGCCTCGGGTGCCAAGCTCATGTCCACGCTGCTCAACGAGCTCGAGCGGACCCAGGGTCGCTACGGGCTGCTCACGATGTGCGAGGGCGGCGGCATGGCCAACGCCACCATCATCGAGCGTCTGGGCTGACCCACTCCGACGGACCGGCCACCGGTCCGGACCGCCGGGCGCACCTCGAGCGCCCTCGAACCGTGGAGAGCCGGCCCTTCGGGGCCGGTTCTTCGCGTGCGACGCCGGCCGGCGTGCGGCACTGCGCCCGACCCCGCACCGGGTTCAGTGGTAGCGGGTGGCGAGGATCAGGCCCACGAAGATGGCGCCGATGGCGGCGATGAGCCAGAGGTTGTTCACGCCGCCGGGGAGGAGGCCGGCGTAGTTGAGGATGACGATGATCACGCCCAGGATGAACATGCCGATGATGAGGAAGCCCATCCACCTCGGGCTCGTCTTGGCGTTCTTCGGGATGGGCGGGGTGTAGCGGTCGCTCTGGACCGAGCCTCCCGCCGCCGTCGTCCTCCCGCCGGAGGACCGGCCCTTCTTCTGTGCCTTTCCCGGTCCGGCCTTGGCCTTGGTTGCCATGGCCGAAGGATAGCCAGTCGACGGACAGGTCTGGCGCCGGAGCCGCCGCAGCCGCCCGGGCCGGTACGATCGGCAGGTCATGGGGACACGGGTGCTGGTCATCGACAACTACGACTCGTTCGTCTACAACCTCGTCCAGGAGCTCGGCGAGCTGGGTGCCACGCCCGAGGTGCACCGCAACGACGCCATCGACGTGGCCGGCATCCGGGCGGCAGCACCCGACGCCGTCCTCATCTCGCCCGGGCCCGGGCGGCCGGCCGATGCCGGGATCAGCATGGCGGTCGTCCGTGAGCTGGCCGGCGAGTTGCCGATCCTCGGCGTGTGCCTCGGCCACCAGGCCATCGGCGAGGTCTACGGCGGTCGGGTGGTGACCGCACCGACCCTCATGCACGGGAAGACCTCCTCGATCCATCACGACGGCCGCGGCGTCTTCGCCGGGCTGCCGGACCCCTTCGTCGCCACCCGGTACCACTCGCTGGTGGTCGAACCTTCCTCGGTGCCCGACGTTCTGGAGGTCACCGCCACCACCGCTGACGGGGTGATCATGGGCCTGCGCCACCGCACCCTGCCGGTCGAGGGCGTGCAGTTCCACCCCGAGTCGCTGCTCACCCCGGAGGGTCCGTCCCTGTTGTCGAACTTCCTGGCCGCCACCGCCCCCTGCTGACCGGGCGGCCCGTGGGGGCTACGGGTTGGTTTTCGAGGTCGTGGTCGTGGTCGACGAGCTCGGGGTGGTCGTCGTGGTGGTGGTCGATGTGGTGGTCGTGGTGGTGGTCGGCGGCGGTCCGGTCGAGACCACGATGTCGACCGAGCTGCCCGGCGTCACCGACTGTCCCGCCGCCGGGCTCGAGGCAATGACCAGGCCGGCGTTGTACTGCGCGGAGGCCTGCTGGGTGATGTTGCCCACGTTGAGGCCCACGTTGCCGAGGACGTTGGCCGCCTGCACCTCCGACTGACCGACCAGCGACGGCACGAGGACGTCCGACGGGCCGGAGGAGACGGTGAGGACGACCGCGCTCCCCTGGTCGACCGTGGTCCCCGGCGTCGGGTCGGCGCTCAGCACCGTACCCTTGGCCGCGTTGTTGACCACGTACTTGACCGTGGAGGTCAGGCCGGCCTGGCTCAGGATCGACTGGGCGTTCGACAGAGTGGTGTTGGTGATGCCGGACGGCACCGACACCTTGGCGACGGGCGGGGCCACCGCCACCGACAGGGTCACGGTGTCGCCCTTCTTGACGAGGGAGTTGGGCGGGGGATCGGTGGAGATCACGGTGCCCACCGCGTCGTTGGACACCTCGTTGGTCCGCTTGACCACCAGGCCGTCGCCGGTGAGCTTGGCGGTGGCCTGGGCCACCGGCTCGCCGGTCACCGAGGGCAGGTTGAACGACGTGCTGCCACCCAGGTAGCCGAGGTTGCGGGCGAGGAAGAACCCGGCCACCAGCAGCAGCACGATGAGGACGGCCAGGGTGATGGCGTAGTTGCGGGTGCGGTGGGTGCCCTCCTCTTCCTCCTCGGGCACTTCTGGCTCGAGCCCGGTCGAGGTGGCCACGGCCTGGGTGGCGTCCGTGCCGGCCACCGCACCGATGGCCACGGTGGTGCCGGCCGCGGCCACCGCGGCGGTGGCCTCCCCCATGGCCAGGACCTGGCGTCCCTCGTTGAACCGCAGCAGGTCGGCACGGAGCTCCTCCGCCGTGGCGTAGCGGTGGGCGGGGTCCTTGGCCATCGCCTTCAAGATGATGGCCTCGAAGGTCGGCGGGATCGACGGGTTGAGCTCGCGGGGAGCCGGCGCGACGTCGCGCACGTGCTTCGAGGCCACCGCCACCGGCGTGTCGCCGAGGAAGGGCGGGCGGCCGGTGGCCATCTCGAACAGCACGACGCCGAGGGAGTAGATGTCGCTGCGGGCGTCGACCCCGTGGCCCTCCGCCTGCTCCGGCGAGAAGTAGGTGGCCGTCCCCATGACCGCCCCGGTCTGGGTCAGGCTCTCCTCGGTGTTGATGGCCCGGGCGATGCCGAAGTCGGTGACCTTGACCTGGCCCTCGTCGGTGATCAGCACGTTGCCGGGTTTGACGTCCCGGTGGATCACCCCGTGCTTGTGGGCGTAGCCGAGCGCGGCAGCCACGTAGGCGCCGATGTCAGCGATGCGGTCCGGTGACAACGGCCCCGCCGTCTTCAGGATGGACGACAGGGGACGGCCGTCGACGAACTCCATGACGATGAAGTAGGTGCCGGTGTCCTCGCCCCAGTCGAAGACCGGGACGATGTTGGGATGCGAGAGGTTGGCGGCGGCCTGGGCCTCACGCCGGAACCGTTCGACGAAGGACCGGTCCACCGAGAGCTCGGGGAACAGGACCTTAAGGGCCACCGGGCGGTCGAGGAGCCGGTCGTGGGCGCGATAGACCTCGGCCATCCCGCCCCGGGCGATCAGGTGGTTGAGCTCGTAGCGCTCGGAGAAGACGCGCGGCGTCTGGGTCGGGTCCATGTGGGTCAAAGCCTAAGCCTGCGTTCGTTCGGTTCCTGGGTTCTCATCGTTCCTCGTCGTGTCGGTGTACCTGGTGCGCTCGGTCGGTGCTTCACGGTGTCGACGTCGGGGTCGCGCCCTGGTCGGCGAGCACGTCCCCGAGGATCTGCCGGACGATCGGTCCGGCGATGCCCGCACCGGTCTGCTTGGCCGCCTGGTTGGGCACGACCACGGCGATGGCCACCTTGGTGTTGCCCACCGGAGCGAAGGCGATCAGCCAGTCGGTCGTGTTCTGGAGGTCGGCACCGACTTCGGCCGTACCGGTCTTGGCGGCGACGTCCCAGCTCGGGGGGAAGACGCCCCTGGCGGTGCCCGACGCCACCACCCCTTGCATGAAGGTAGTCAGCGTGGCCGCGGTCTGGGCCGAGATGGGCTGCGTCCACTGCTTGGGGGTGGAGTTCTCCACCAGGTTGCCCTGCGAGTCGCGGATCTGCTCCATCACGTGCGGGGTCATCTCCACCCCGCCGTCGGCCACCGTCCCGACCACCAAGGCCATCTGCAGGGCCGAAGCGCTGACCGTCTCCTGGCCGATAGCGGACTTCATCAGCCCCGGCAGGTCGGTGGCGAACTGGGCCACCGTGCCGATCTGCGACACGGCCACCGTGTCGGACGGTACGTCGAGCGGGATCTGCTGGTTGAACCCGTAGGCCTCGGCCTGGTCGACCAGGGCGGGGGCACCGAGCAGCCCGCCGATGGAGGCGAAATCGGCGTCGCACGACTGGATGAGCAGCTCCTCGAGGTTGCCACCGCACGGTTCGGAGTCGTAGTTGTGGAGGATCTGGGGCGGGTTGCCGGTGTCGGGGAGGGTGATGTTCTCGACCACCGGATAGGACGCGCTGGCCAGGGTGGGAGCGTGCTCGAGCACGGCGGAGGTGGTCACCACCTTGAAGCTCGACCCCGGGGGGTAGATCTGGTTGTAGGCACCGGCCCGCAGCGGCTGACCCGCCTGAGCGTTCAACGCGTCCCAGGCGAACTGCTCGACGTCGGGGTTCTGTGACACCAGCGGATTGGGATCGAAGGACGGGTTGGAGTACATCGCCTCGACAGCACCGGTGGTCGGGTTGAGGACGACGGCGGCTGCACCGTCGACACCGGGCGCGCCCTGGTCGAGCGCGGCCGCCACCTGCGCCTGCAGCTTGGCGCTCACGGTGAGGGTCACGTTGTCCACCTCGGTGCGGTTGACCAGGAGGTCCCGGAGGGTCTTGGCCGGACGGGTGTGCGACTCGAGGTAGCCGTTGTACTCCGACTCCACGCCGTTGTAGTTGCCGTAGCGGAGGGAGTCGTACCCGACGATCTGGGCGAACAGGCTGGCTTCGAGGGCGTTGCCCCCGGAGTAGACGCGCTGGTACTTGTAGACGCTGCCCGGCGGGGCCTGGCTCGACGCGGCCAGGGTCACCCCGTCGGACGAGAGGATGCTGCCGCGGGGCTGGCTGCGCTCGACGGCGAGGACCCGCGGGTTCTCCGGGTTGTTGGCCAGCGAGTTGGCCTTGAACACCTGGATGTTGTTGAGCTGGATGAACAGGGCGACGAAGCAGAGCACCATGAGGATCCCGAGCCGGCGGATGCGTCGTTCCATCAGGGCGCCTTCCTGGTGATCGTGGCCGGATGCGGTGCGGTGGTGGTCGGCGCCGTGATGACCGCCGGGGCGCAGGCCTGGGAGCTCGGGTTCTGCTGGCAGTCGAGGGTCTTGAGGTTGCTCACGTAGGCCTGGGCGCTGGCCACCGAGGTCTCCTGCACCCCGGTCTGGAGGGCGTCGAGGTAGTCGGGGGGCACGTCGGCCACGGTGACCCCGGTCCGCTCCAGCGCCACCGGGTGGTACCAGAGGAACCCGCCCACCCGACCCTGGTAGATGACCAGCTCGTTGTTGTCGACCCCCACGAAGAACGAGTTCGTGTCGTACCAGCGCACGGCGTAGAAGGCCCCGACGACCACGGCGACGAACAGGACGACGAACAGCAGGGTGCGGAAGGTGATGAGCCGGCGGCCGCGGGCCATCCGGCGCTCCCGGCGCTTGGCCCGGCGCCGCTCCCGGCGGCTCGGGGGTGCCTCGTCGGCCACCGAGGCCGGGTACGCCTCCGCTGGCGCTTCGGACCCGTCCTCCGGCGCGACGACGGCCGTGGCGAAATCCGTGCCGACGGCGGCGACGGCCGCTGCCTCCGGCGGGGCGTCGTCCTCGCCGACGACCACGTCGACCACCACCACCGTGATGTTGTCGCTGCCGCCGTGGGTACGGGCCGCCTGGACCAGCAGCTCCGCGGCCCGGTTGGGGTCGCCGACCGAGGACAGCACCTCCTTGAGCTGATCGGCGTCGAGCTCGTTGGTGAGACCGTCGCTGCAGAGGAGGAAGCGGTCGCCCCGCACCGGCTGGATGCGCCAGAGGTCGACGGCCACCTCGGGCGACACGCCGAGGGCACGGGTGAGAATGTGGCGGTGGGGGTGCACGGCGGCTTCGGACGACGAGATCTCTCCGTTCCGGACCATCTCCTCGGCCAGGCTGTGATCGGTGGTGATCTGGCTCAGGTCGCCCTCGTGCAGCCGATAGGCACGGGAGTCACCCACGTTGACCAGGGCCAACACGTCCTGACCGTCCTCGTTGACCAGCCCTATGGCGGTCATGGTCGTGCCCATCCCCCGGAGCTCTGGGTTCTCCTGGCTCTGCTGCCAGACCACGGTGTTGGCCTCGGTGACCGCCTCGGCCAGCCCGGACCCGGACGGCTGCCGCCCAAAGGCCACGGTGAGGGCATCGACGGCGGTACGGGCCGCCACCTCCCCGCCGGCGTGGCCCCCCATGCCGTCGGCCACGGCGAAGAGGGTCGAGGTCTCGACGGCCAGGTCCTGGTTGACGGAGCGTACGAGCCCGGTGTCGGTCGCCGAGCCGGAGCGGAGCAGTGTCATCTCACTTCCCCACCTCGAACACAGTGCCGCCCACCTGCAGCAGATCACCCTTCCTCAGACGGGTGCGCTCGCCGATGCGGACGGTGTTCACCCAGGTCCCGTTGGTGGAATTGAGGTCCTCGGCCCACAGGTCGCCGTCGAGTCGGAACAGCCAGGCATGGAGGTTGGAGGCGTAGGTGTCGTAGTCGATGCTGACGCCGCAGCCGGGCGCCCGGCCGACCGTCACCTCGTCGCCGATGTCGTAGTTCCGGCCTGCCTGGTCCTCGGGTCGGATCACGTGCAGCCGGAGAGGTCGCCGCTTCCGCCCCTTGCCGTCGACGACCGGGTCGTTGGCGCCACGGCGCCGCCGGCGTCGCTTGAGGGGACGCACCTCCACCCAGACCGCCCGGACCACCCACATGAAGAACAGCCAGAGCAGGATGATCACCCCGTACTCGAGGACACGCAGCACCGGCGTGTTGTCTGAGGGTCCCGGCAGGGAGACCAAGAACGTGAGATGCATCTGCGCTCAGGCGCCCGCCGTCACGAGGTCTCGAACCGGAGGACGGTGGTCCCGATGACGATCTGGTCTCCGTCCACCAGTTTGCGCTCCCGCACGGCCGCACCGTTCACCCGGGTGCCATTGGTCGAATCGAGATCGACCAGGATGACGTCGTTGCCCTGCCGCCGCACCTCGGCGTGGCGGCGGCTGGCATTGGGATCGTTGACCATGACGCCGCTTTCGGGCAGGCGCCCGATGGTGATCGGGTCGGGCCCCAGCACCACCCGTTCCCCGTCGGCAAGGACGATCGAGGCCGCGGGAAGCCCGGCGGGGCCCTCCTCCACCTCGGACAAGATGTCGAAGCGCCCCCGGCGGAGCTGGGTGTCCTCCGTGATGGTGACCGCCACCGGGCCGACGAAGACGTAGTCCTCCGTGCGGGCGTGCTCACGGGCGGCTTCCTCGAGCTCACGGACCAGGGCGTCAATGAAGCTCTCGAAACGGTCGAAGTCGCCGGTGGAGAGGAGCACGGTGAAGGCATTGGGCGCGATGAGGCCGTGGACGCCCACGCGACGCTGGAGGTCCATCTCACGTGTCAGCCGTCGGCCGATCTCCACCGGGTGGAGTTCACTCCGGAACGCCTTGGAGAGAGTGCCGTCGACCATGCGCTCGAGGCGCCCTTCGAACTTCTGGAGTCCCATGCTGGCGTCAGCCTACCGGTGTCAACCCCCTGGTAGGGGGTAGGCCCGTGGCAGGCTCGGGGTCGGGCCCGGGGTCGCTCCCCACTGCGGTGTGGCGGCCGGGGACACCCGGTCCGGCCAGTCGCGGTCCGGATCGGGCCGGACTGGGCCCGTTGCTCCATCGGGTAGCCTCTAGCGGTCGCTCGGGCGAGTGGCGGAATTGGCAGACGCGCAGGATTCAGGTTCCTGTGTCCGAAAGGATGTGGGGGTTCAAGTCCCCCCTCGCCCACCACGGGTTGTCGACATAATTGGGCCGGTCGTGTCGACATTATTCGGCCACAGGTGGGGTCCCTACGATGAATAGGACCCGGATCGCCACCGACGGCTTCTGCTCGGGCGTCAGTCAGCTGCCGCTCTGTCAGAAATGACGGGGAGCGACCAAGTTTGTGGTTTCCGGGCGCGTCGGGACCAGCAGGGGGTCCCTCTGAGGCCGACGAAGAGCTACTCGCCAGGCGGTGCTCGACCACCGGTCGCTGCCGAGCCGGTGGGGTCCAGCCATTTCTGGATGGGATGCGTGGTGCGACGCCGGCGACGTGGTCGGCGACGTCCAGCCTGTGCGGTCTCGGACTTCGAGACCCTCTTCAGGAAGCTGTCGATCATCCGCAGGTTTCCGGCCAGGACCTGGAAGGTGACCAGGACGCTCTGGGCGGCGACACCCCTGACACGCCGACGCTGCGGGTCCCCCATCCCCTCGAAGGCGCTGTCCTTCAGGAAGCCGTTCATGCCCTCCACGGCGTTGCGGAGGTGTAGGACGCCAATATCTCGATCGCGACCCGCAGTCCCGACTGGGAGTCCATGGCCGCTATCTCGACACAGCGGGTCGGCGCCACACCTGCCTCCAATCGTGCTTTGAGCGGCCAGAGGCACTGTCATCGGGTGTGGGCGGTAGCGACGCCTTGGAGCGATGCCTTCCCTCTGATGATCCCAATCCGAGTCTGCAAGCCGAAGGACTCCTGCCGATCCCGATACCCCTCTGGCTACGCGGCCGCCGGGTGGTACTCGTGGATGCGGCCGCCCAGCACGTCGTTTCGGACGACGTTGACCGACGGGAGTGGCGTCTCGAGCCCGCCGGCGGGTGTGGGCACGCCGAGGTCGATGCCCCGATGGGGCCGCTGTCGGTTGTAGTGGCCGACGTACTCCCGCAGGACCCGCTCCAGGTGTCCCCTGCCCAGG
>JBKQRT010000152.1:0-2964 GCA_052143895.1 Acidimicrobiales bacterium
AGCTCGTCGGTGGTGGTGCCGAGCACGTGGGCGCAGAGTGTCTCGGCCAGGGCCACGTCGGAGGTGGTGGCCTCGATGTAGGTGACGGTCTTGCCCTCGACGCAGACCTGGTTCCTCGCCCGCTGGTGCTGGTGGGCCAAGGTGACGGCCCGAATCAGTCCCAAGTACTTGGCGTTGTCCCGGCGGTGGCGCGTCGAGCGGTCGCTGAACCCCAGGCCCGGTGCGTGGGGGTTCACCACAGCCACCGGACTGAGCAGGCGCTGGGCGTTGGCGTGCCGGACGATCACCTCGGCCCGCTTGGACCGGGCGACCAATCCCTCCAGCGTCTCGGCGTCGCGCTGGGCCACATGGACGGCCCGGGTCTGGTGGCGCCCATCGTCGACGGCGAGGACCAAGAGGCGGTTGGCCAGCTCCTCGTCGAGTTCGGGTGACGTGGTGGTCATCAACAGCGCCACCGGGCCGGTGACCTCGTAGGTGTTGGTGACGAGGCGCCCGGTGATGGGGTCCTTCCCCGCCGCGGCAATCGACAGCCTTCCTTCGGAGACGAGGAGCTTCAACGCATAGGACGCCCGAGACGCGCCTTCTTCCTCGGCGATGGAGAGCACCTTGTGGGCCAGGTCGCTCTCCCCCAGGTAGTAGAGCGCCTGTCCGGTCATGGCCGAATAGGTCACGGTCGATTCCTGCGGCATCAAGGCCAGGGCGGCGTCGGCCTGGGTGGACTTGCCGGCGGACTACGACGACTGGATCACCGCTCCGAGGGGGCGGTCCGACAGGCGGCTGGTCAGCGTCAGCCAGGCCGTGAGCGCACTGGTCCGCTCGCCCACCACGCCAAGTGTGGTGAACGCAGCCGCCACCTGGTCGATGAGGTCGGGCGCGCTGAGCAACGCCAGGGCGTCCTCGCGATCGGCGGCGCTCATGGGCGGCACCCCGGAAGCCTCGGGGACAGCCACGGCGGCCTGGGTGTCCTCGGTGGCTAAGAGGACCTGGCCCAGTTCGGCCTTGAGCGTGTCGTGCTCACATCGCAGCTCTGCGGCACCCGCCTCGACGAAGCCGGTGCGTGCCTTGGCCGAGTACAGATCGACCGTGTCGACGTGGAAGCGCTCACCCAAAGACACCATGACGTTGACCCGCAGGCTGCCCGGAGAGGGGTTCTTGGGGATGTGGCGCACCCGCCAGCGTCGCGGTCCCATGTCGAGGATCAGCTCGTCGTGGGCGGCCGGCGTCGCGAGAGGCGCCGCGACAGCAAAGACAGCAGCTGAGGAGAAAAGGGGTTGAACGGTGTCACCGTGCTCCGCCACTTCTGTGTCGGCATTGTCACACTGTTCACTGCCACCGTGGTCCGTTCCATCAGTGGCGGCCCCGACACCATGCTCACTGTCGTCCTGCTCACTGTCGCCTTGGTCCGCATCGACGTCACCAGGCCCGGCCGGAGCGGCTTGACGGCGCGTCAGCCTGCCCGCCCCCATCCATTCGGCCGCCCGCACCGCCCGGCCGAGAGCGTCAGCGGGTTTGGCCGCTCCGGTGGCGACGTCGTTGGCATCACTCCCGTAGGGGAAGAGGATGCGGAAGCACTCGATGCCCCCCGCCATCAACTCGGTGGCCAACTTCTTCGCCCCCTCGTCGCCGGCGGCGTCGTGGTCATAGGCGATGAGCACCCGGGTGACGCGCTGACGTGCCAAGGCCTCTGCGTGATCGGCGCTGAAGCCGGCGGTGCCGTAGGAGGCGGTCACGTGAGGGAAACCGGCGCAATAGAACGTCAGCGCGTCGATGAGGGACTCGCAGAGAATCACCTCGCCACCGGCGAGCGCCTCCTCGTTCCAGACCCCTTGGTGCGGACCGGGCAGGTCGAGGTGCGATGGTGTGCCCACCCGCAGGTTGTTGCGGAGCTTTCGTCCGTAGAGTTCGGTGACCACACCTTTGGGGGTGATGACCGGCACCACGACCGAGCCGCTCAGGTGCTCATGTCCCGAGGCCCGCAGCACCCCGAGCGCGATCAGGCGGGTGCGGACGGCGCCGCCCTCCTTGGTCTGCTTGGAGGGCAAGCGATAGCCGAGGGTGCGGTTGGCATAACCCAGGCGAAAGCGCGCGATCACCTCGGGATCGTCGATCTTGCGGCGGGCCAGGTAGCGGAGGGCCTCTGGGGACTCCAACAGTGTGGCGTGGTAGTAGTCGAGAACCTGGGAGAGGACCGCCTGGTCTTCGGCCGAGATGTCTAGCGGCGAGGGGAGCCGCCTCGACACCGACCGCTTGGCGACGGGGGCACCCCGGCCCGGGGTGATCACCGGTGCCATGCCTTCGCGGAGCACCTCGACGGCATGGCGAAAGCTCACCCCCTGGGTGCGCATCACCCAGTCGATGGCCGACCCGCCCACCTGGCACGCCCCCATGCAGTGCCAGAGGTTCTTCGACGGCGTGACCACTAGCGAGGGGCTTCCGTCGTCGTGGAACGGGCAGCATCCGACCAGATCGCCCCCGGCCTTCCTCAGTGCTACCCCGGAGCGGATCACCAGCTCGGTCAGGTCCACGTCCTTTTTCAGCCGCTCGATCTCCTCATCTGGGACACGGGCCACGAGTTCCTCCTAAGATCTGTCAAGAAGCTATCTTGCTCTATTGAGAGTAGAGTTACTTCTCTATTGGGTCAAGCACTGTCGGAGGGCAGCCGTATGGTCGAGGGAGCAACAATCCACATACTCATGGACTTCGCCACCCGACTCGCCGCCGCCCGTAAAGAACGGGGCCTGACCCAGCAGGCCCTCGCCGACCGCGTCGGTATCCACGTCACCCAGATCCGCCGCTATGAAGCGGGCACCAGCTCTCCCACCCTCGATGTGCTGGCAAAGATCGCCCTGTCGATGAACGTGACGACCGACTCGCTCGTCTTCGGAGAGCATGATCGCGATCCCGACGAAGATCTCCGGCTGTCCTATGAGGCGACGCGCCACCTCGACCCCGACGAACGCGAGA
>JBKQRT010000153.1:0-10115 GCA_052143895.1 Acidimicrobiales bacterium
ACCTCCTCACTCTCTTCTTATCGCTCTTCGTGTTGCGGTGGGCCTGGACCCGACGCGACGAGCTGCTCCACGCCTGACGCGGCGCGGCGCTCCTCCACCGGAACGACTTTATGGCCGGCTGGCCTGCCGACTCTGCGACGTGGTTGCCGGGTATCGCCCCGTCCGCACGTGTCGGGAGGCGGGCGATGCGGTGGCGAATTCAGGGCTCCGTGATCGCCCCGCGCTCGGCCCCGGTGACCAGGCGCGCGTACTTGGCCAGCGCTCCGGTGGTGTAGCGAGGCTCGGGGAGCTTCCACTGGGAGCGCCGGCGTGCGATCTCGTCGTCGCCGACGGCGAGGTCGATCCGCTTGGCCGGCACGTCGATGACGATCCGGTCGCCGTCGGCGACGAAGGCAATGGGCCCGCCGTCGACCGCCTCGGGGGCGACATGGCCGACACAGAAGCCGTGGGTGCCGCCCGAGA
This sequence comes from Acidimicrobiales bacterium, assembly GCA_052143895.1. Taxonomy (GTDB): domain Bacteria; phylum Actinomycetota; class Acidimicrobiia; order Acidimicrobiales; family RAAP-2; genus Bog-756. The sequence continues at coordinate 463 of JBKQRT010000153.1, forward strand.
CGCGCCCGTCGGTGATGAGAGCGCAGTCGCCGCCACGGCCCGCGCCCTTCATGGCGCCGGTGACGGCGAGCATCTCGCGCATACCCGGGCCACCCTTGGGCCCCTCGTAGCGGATGACCACGACGGTCCCGGGCTCGATCGTGGCCGCCAGGATGGCCTCGAGTGCGCCCTGCTCCCCGTCGAAGACCCGGGCCGTGCCCTCGAAGCGCGGCGTGTCGATGCCCGCCACCTTCACCACGGCACCGTTGGGCGCCATGGAACCCGCCAGCACCGCGATCCCGCCGTCGGCGTGGATCGGGGCCGAGAGCCGGTGGACCACCTCGCCGTCGGGCGTGGGCGGGTCGATGGCGGCGAGGTTCTCCGACACGGTCTTGCCGGTCACGGTCAGGCAGTCCCCGTTGACGAGGCCGGCGTCGAGGAGCTCGCGCATGACCACGGGCACCCCGCCGATGCGGTCGAGGTCGACCATGTGGTACTTGCCGTGCGGCTTGGTGTCGGCGATGTGGGGGACGCGCGCCCCGATCCGATTGAAGTCGTCGAGGCTGAGATCGACACGTGCCTCGTGGGCGATGGCCAGGAGGTGGAGCACGGCGTTGGTCGACCCGCCGAGGGCCATGACCACGGCGATGGCATTCTCGAAGGCGGCCTTGGTCATGACCTGGCGGGGGCGGATCCCGGCAGCCAGAAGGCCGACGACGGCGCGGCCCGAGTCGTACGCGTACTGGTCGCGGCGCTCGTCGATCGCCGCCGGCGAGGCGGAGCCGGGCAGGGACATGCCGATGGCCTCGGCCACCGAGGCCATGGTGTTGGCCGTGAACATCCCGGCGCACGACCCGGCCGTCGGACAGGCGTTGTGCTCGATGAGCGACAACTCGGCGTCGCTCAGGCTCCCCGCCGCATGGGCGCCCACGGCCTCGAAGACGCTCACGATGTCGAGGGCCTGGTCCCCGAGCTTCCCGGGGAGGATCGACCCCCCGTAGAGGAACACCGCCGGGAGGTTGAGGCGGGCGGCGGCCATGAGCATGCCCGGCAGCGACTTGTCGCAACCGGCGAAGGTGACCAGGGCGTCGAAGCGCTCCGCATGCATCATGACCTCGATGGAATCCGCGATCACCTCGCGCGACACCAGCGAGGCCCGCATGCCCTCGTGGCCCATGGAGATGCCGTCGGAGACGGCGATGGTCACGAACTCGATCGGGAATCCGCCGGCGTCGCGCACGCCCACCTTGGAGCGCTTGGCCAGCCGGTCTAGGGGCATGTTGCAGGGGGTGACTTCGTTCCACGAGGAGGCCACTGCCACCTGCGGCTTGTCCCAGTCGGCGTCGGTCATCCCCACGGCGCGCAACATGGCTCGTGCCGGGGCCCGCGTGGGGCCGTCGGTCACCTCGTAGCTGCGGATCTTCATGCCGTGGGGGTCGGCGATGCGGGGGGCGTCGGCCATGGCGAAGAGGCTAGGCGCTCCCGGCCGGCTCAGCGGCCGTGGGGACTCAACGGCCGTCGCGCTCGTCGTGCTCGGCGCGCTCGAGCAAGGCGGCGGCCTCGGGGTCGATGGCGGCCTCGGGGCCCAGACCATCGATGACGGCCTCGGCGATCTCGGGGGCGAGGGCGCCGGCGCCGATCTCGAGCATGCGACCCTGCGCGTCCTCAAGGTGCAGCTGCGGCTCGCCGCTCGGCACGCCGAGAGGCCCGGCGAACGATCGCGGCGCGCCGACGCGCACCACGCGGACCTCGGAGAGGTCCAGAACCCGCCAGCGGCGCAGGAGGCGCACGCCCACCCATCCCGGCCCGGCGGCCACCGCGGCGCGCCGGGAGACCCCCAGGCACACAACCAGACCGAGCAGCGGCAGAGCGGCGAACAGGGCGCCCACGATCGACAACCCCAGGGGATGGCCGAAGACATAGACCAACAACGCGGTGAACATGACCACGAGCGCCAGTGCCACAAAGGAGGCCAGGGCGCCGATGCGCAACCCGGCCCGGACGGTCAACGAGCGCCGGAACGGCCAGAGCGCGGTGGCCTTTCCGGGTAGCCCCCTCCTCGCTCGGTCGCCGTCGGACATGTCGCTCATCCCCGGAGGCGCCGGAGCTCCTCCACGACCGCCTTGCCGTTGGCCTTGCCCTGGGTCGCCTTCATGACCTGGCCGATGAAGAACTGGGCCAGCTTGTCCTCGCCGTCGGCGTAGCGCGCCCACTCGTCGGGGCAGGCAGCGACCGCCTCGGCCACGGCTCCGGCGAGCGAACCCGTCTCCAGGGCCTCGAAGCCCTTGCGCTTGGCGATCTCCGCCGGGTCCCCGCCGTTGGTCAGGAGGTCCCCCAAGACGGCCTTGGCCTGGGTGGACGACAGCTTCTGGTCCTGCTCCATTCGCAATAGGGCGGCGTAGGCCGGCGGGTCGACGGCGCGTGCGCCCTCGGCGTCGGCGGCCGCCTCGTTGGCCGTGCGGGCCAGTGCCAGTCCCGGCTCGATCCCCGCCCCGATCGCCGCGGCCACGAGGTCGTCGAGACCGAGGCCGACCACCGTTGCGATCTGGTCTGTGCGCGACATGGAGGACGGCGGATCGAACAACGCGACAAGGCGCGCACGACGCTCCGCTGGCATCGGCCCCAACGCCGAGGCCACCTCCTGCTGCCACTTCGTGTCGGGCGCCAGCGGGACCAGATCGGGCTCGGGGAAGTAGCGGTAGTCGAACGCCTCCTCCTTGGAGCGCATGGCCGACGTCTTGCCCTGGCCCTCATCCCAGTGACGTGTCTGCTGGAGGACCGTGTCGCCGCCTTCGAGGAGCGCGATCTGGCGCTCGGTCTCGTACTCGATGGCCCGACCCAGGGAGCGCAGCGAGTTGAGGTTCTTCACCTCGCAACGCGTGCCGAGCTCGTCGGATCCCGCCCGTCGCACCGACACGTTGGCGTCGACGCGCATCGAGCCCTCCTCCATCCGCCCGTCCGATGCCCCGGTGGCCACCAGTACGCCACGGAGCTCGGACGCGTAGTGACGGGCCTGCTCGGCCGAGAAGATGTCGGGGGCGGACACGATCTCGACCAAGGGGACCCCGGCGCGGTTGTAGTCGACCAGGGCGAACGCGGCGTCGTGGATCCGCCCGCCTCCCCCGACATGCGCGGTCTTGCCGGTGTCCTCTTCCAGATGGGCGCGCTCAATGCGCACTCGGGACCCGTCTGGGAGCTCGAGGAACCCGTCGACGTTGATGGGCTCGTCGTACTGGCTGATCTGGTAGTCCTTGGGCATGTCCGGATAGAAGTAGTTCTTGCGGTGGAAGAGCGACGGCAGGATACGGCAGTGCAAGGCCGACCCGATGCGCATGGCGAGCTCCACCGCGCCGGCGTTGAGCACGGGGAGCGAGCCCGGGAGCCCGAGGCACACCGGGCAGACGTTGGTGTTGGGCTCGTCGCCGAAGGCGTTGGGGCAGCCGCAGAACAGCTTGGTGACCGTCTTCAGCTCGCAGTGCACCTCGAGGCCGACGACGAGCTCCCACCCCGCGGTCATGACCGCCCCGCCTCGGCCCGGGCCGGCACCGGCATGGCCGGTGCGGACGCTTCGACCACCGCCGCCGCCTTCAGGATGGTGCCCTCGGACAGCGCCGGCCCGAGCAGCTGCACGCCCACCGGCAGTCCGTCGTCGCCGGTCCCGAAGGGCACGCTGATGGCCGGATGGCCGGCCAGGTTGCTCGGGATGGTGCAGACGTCGGAGAGGTACATGGTGAGCGGGTCGCCGGTCTTCGCCCCGAGCGGGAAGGCCGTGGTCGGGGCGGTGGGCCCGAGCAGCACGTCGCAGCGGGCGTAGGCGGTGGCGAACCCTTCGATGATGCGGGTCCGGACCCGCAGGGCCTGGTTGTAGTAGGCGTCCATGTAGCCGGCGGACAGGACATAGGTGCCGAGCATGATCCGGCGCTTGACCTCGTCCCCGAACCCGAGCGAGCGGGTGTGGGTGTTCATGGTCACGGTGTCGTCGGCGTCCACCCGCAGCCCGTAGCGCACGCCGTCGTAGCGGGCCAGGTTGGAGGAGGCCTCGCCCGGGGCGATGAGGTAGTAGGCCGACAGGCCGAAGGCCACCTCGGGCACCGACACCTCCTCGATCCGTGCCCCGGCGGCGGCGAGGGCCTCGGCCGCCTCGCGGGTGCGGGCCACCACGTCGGGGGCTGCCCCCTCGAGGAGCTCGGAGAGGATCCCGACGGTGAGCCCGGCCACGCCGTCGTCGAGGACCGACAGCACCCGGGGGGTCGGGCGGTTGAGTGAGGTCGAGTCGGCCGGGTCGTGGCCGCCGATGACGTCGAAGAGGAGGGCGGCGTCGGCCACGGTGGCGGCCAGGGGCCCGATCTGGTCGAACGAGCTGGCGAAGGCCACCAGGCCGTAGCGGGACACCGTTCCGTAGGTGGGCTTCATGCCCACCACACCGCAGAGCGCGGCCGGTTGCCGGATCGAGCCCCCGGTGTCCGACCCGAGGGCCAGGGGGACGAAGCCGGCCGCCACCGCCGCCGCCGAGCCTCCGGACGAGCCCCCCGGGACCCGGGTGGTGTCGTGCGGATTGCGGGTGGGGCCGAACGCCGAGGTCTCGGTGGAGGAGCCCATGGCGAACTCGTCCATGTTGGTCTTGCCCACGACGACAGCGCCGGCCCGGCGGAGCCGGGTCACCACGGTGGCGTCGTAGGGGGGCAGCCATCCCTCGAGGATGCGGGACGAGCACGTGGTCGGCACCCCCCGGGTGCACAGGTTGTCCTTGAGGGCCACCGGCACCCCGGCCAGCAGGCCGGGGTCGCTGCCCTTGGCCACCCGGCGGTCCACGTCGGCGGCCTGCTCGCGGGCCTCGTCGGCGGTCACCAGGTTGAAGGCGTGGACCTCCCCGTCTCCCGCGTCGATGGCGGTCAGGTGCTCCTCCAGGACGTCGACCGCCGAGCGCTCTCCCGAGCGGACGGCGGCGGCCAGGGCGCCGGCGGGCCGCGGGGTGGTCACGGTGTCTCGCCCAGGATGCGGGGGACCCGGAACCGGTGGTCCTCCACCGAAGGGGCCTGGTCCAGCACCTCGTCGCGGTCGACACAGGGCTGGACCTCGTCGGGGCGAAGGACATTGGTCACGGCCATGGCATGGGCGGTCGGGGCCACACCGGCCAGGTCGAGGGAGGCGACGTCGGCCGCGTGGTCGAGCACTTCGGCCAACTGGCCGGTGAACAGGTCGAGCTCCTCCTCGGACAGCTCGAGGCGGGCCAGGGCGGCTACATGGGCCACGTCCTCGCGGGTCAGTCGCGTCGGCTCGGTCACCGGTCTGCCCCGGTCATCAGGCGACGTCGGATCCGGGCCCACCGAGGACGTCGGTGGCGAAGGCCACGATCCGCTCCTCGACCAGGGGCCCGTCCCAGTCGAGGGTGGCCACGTGGTAGCTCCGCTCGAGGAAGACCCGCTCGACGGGCCCCCCGACCGAGCGCTCGAGCACGTCGCCGGAGACGGGGTCCACCACGTGGTCCTCACGGCTCGAGAGCAGCAAGGTCGGGCACCGCACCTCGTCGAGCTTGGCCCGCACCTCGTCGGCCCCCTCGAACAGCGAGAGCACCGCGGCGAGCGGGGTGCCGGCGTAGGCGGTCTCGACCGTCCCCGGCTTGGCGATGTCGGAGCCGATGGCGTCGAACATCTCGGTCCCGGCCTCGAGCAGGGCGCGGATCCCCTCCCGGAGCTCGGCGTCGGGCGCCTCGACCAGCGGGTTGACGACGGCGACCCCGGCGATGTCGGGGTGCTGCTCGGCCAGCCAGCAGGTGAGGGTGCCCCCCATCGACAGACCGGTGACCGCCACTTTCTCGCACCGGGCGGCCAGCGCCTGGTACGCGGCCTCGGCTCCGGCCGACCAGTCCGACCACCGGGTCGGGAGCATGTCCTCGAGCGAGGTGCCGTGCCCGGGCAGCAGCGGCATGTCGACGCTGAACCCGGCGGCGGCGACCGCCTCGGCCACCGGCCGCATCGACTGGGGGTTGCCGGTGAAGCCGTGCAGGACGAGCACACCGTGGCTCCCCCCCGCGGACGACCAGGGTTCGGCACCTGCGATGATGGGAGCGGTCACGGACGGGATGCTACCGTCCGCCGCGCCGGAGGTCCGACACCTCCGCCGGCCCGGGGGCGGCTGGGGGCCGGGTTAATGTTGGGATCGCCGGACCATGAAACGACGGGCAAGGAGCAGCACACGATGGCCACCTATCTATTTCTGAGCGACGAATGGCTGGACGAGGCCCGAGCCATCCGGGCGGAGTTCGACCGCAGGGGCGCTCCCATCGAGCACTCGATCAGGATGAACCTCGTCGTCGTCGAGGTGCCCTTCGGCGGGGGGGTCGTCGAAGCCCATGTGGACACGTCCACGGGCGAGCTCGTCCTCGACACCGGCCATATCGACTCCGTGGACCTCAAGGTGTCCCTCGACTACGACGTGGCCCGGGCCATCCTGGTCGAGGGCAACCCGCAGGCCGGCCTCCAGGCCTTCATGTCCGGGAAGATCAAGGTCGAGGGGGACATCGCCAAGCTGATGGCCCTCCAGTCGATCACGCCGGACCCGACCACCGTCGAGATCGCCACCCGTATCCTGGCCATCACCGAATAGGTCCCCGGGGCCCTGGCCGATCTGCTCAGGCGATCGGCAGCTCCTGGAGCGCCGGCTCGTCGCCGGTGCGGGGGGTGTTGTGCATGAAGAACCCGCACACCCCGGCGAGCACGGCCACCACCGCGCCGACCGCATAGGCGCGGTGGAACGAGGACAGCGAGCCCACCCCGCCGTGGCTCGACGCCTGGACGGTGACCATCACCTGGATACCGGCCACGATGCCGATCTGGGTGATCAGCTGCTGGGCGGCGCTCATGACCCCGAGCTCGTCCGGCGCCACCTCGTTGGACGCGGACGAGACGGTGGACGGGGTCGAGAGGCCGTTGCCCACGCCGGACAGGGCCAGCGCCACCACGATCACCACCAGCGAGGGCCTGGGCCCCAGCTGGGTGAAGACGACCATGGAGACGGCGAGGGAGAGCGCGCCCAGCATCACCAGCGAGCGCTCCCCCATCTTGACGGCGGCGTAGCCGGCCACCGGGGCCACCAGCGAGAACATGAGCGGGCGCGCGGTCGAGACCAGACCGGCCCGGGTCTCGCTGTAGCCGTAGACGCCCTCCATGAGGATGGGGAAGAGGAAGAACCCACCCATGTAGGCGAAGTTGACCGAGGCGCGGGCCCCGAGGGGGAACACGAAGTTGCGCATCCGGAAGTAGCGGAGCGGGATGAGCGGGCGGGGGGCACGCCGCTCGTGGAGCACGAAGAACACCCCGGCGACCAGGCAGACCCCGAAGATGGCGAGGGTGGCGGGCGAGGTGAACCCCCACGACGGCCCCTCGTTGAGCCCGAGCAGGCCGGCGGTCACGGCCAGGGCGAGCGTCCACGAGCCCGTCCAGTCGAGCTGGCTCCACGGGCTCGGCGGATCCGCCCCCTCGGAGCCGTCGGCCGCTGCCGCGCCGGAGGACACCACCGACGTCCCGGTGGCAGGCGGCCGGTCGGTCGAGCCGTGCCCGGCCCGGTCGTGGGCGGGGAGCACGATCACCGCCAGCACGGCGGCGACAGCCATGAGGGGGAGCTCGCCCCAGAACAGGGCCCGCCAGCCGAAGTACTGGATGATCGGTGCCCCGATCGTCACGCCGAGGACGGGCCCGCCCGCGCCGACCAGGGCCCACCACCCCATGGCCTTCACCCGGTCCTCGTGGGAGAAGGCTTGGAGGACGAGGGCCATCGAGGCCGCGCCGGTGGCCGCCCCCTGCACGCCGTCGAACAGGCGGGCGGCGATGAGCACCCCGGCCGTGGGGGCCGAGGCGGTCAGGACCACGCTCACCGCCGCGCCCGAGAGGCCCCAGAGGTAGAGCCGTCGGTAGCCGCGCAGGTCGCCGAGCTTGCCGAGGACGGGCGCGGCCACCCCGAAGGCCAGCAGGGGCCCGGTGGACGTCCAGGTGAGGGTCGAGACCGAGGTGTGGAGCTGGCGGGCCACCTGGGGAAGGGCGACCACGAACACGGTGAAGGTGATGTTGACCGAGAGCAGTCCGGCCAGCACCGTCCACAGGACCCACCACTGGTACCGGTCCGACCCGGCCACCCGGTGGTGCATCCGGTGGCGGAAGAGGATGGGCCAGGGGACGACGATGCCGCCCTCGGCACCCGCCCCGGTCCCGCTGAGCATGGCTTCCGCCGACACCACCTCGTCGGCGTCGAAGCCCTCGTCGCCCCCCGGCAGGTCGGGCCCCCGCAGCGGGGACACCGGTCAGCCTCCGAGCTTGTGCATCTCAGACTGAAGCTCGGCCACCGTCCAGCGGTCGTTCTTGTCGAGCGTGTCGGTCATGGTCCACGGCCGGAACAGGCGGATCTGACCTCCCTGGATGAAGTAGACCTTGCCCGTGGCCGGGCACCCCTCGGTGGCCAGGTAGGCCACGAGGGGTGAGATGTTAGCCGGATCCCAACTGTCGAAGACCAACGCGTCGGCCGGCTTCTGGACGATGTCGGCCAGGCCCGGGGTCTGCTCGGTCATGCGGGTGCGGGCCGCCGGGGCGATGGCGTTCACCCGCACGCCGTACCTGAGCAGCTCCTCGGCGGCGATGGTGGAGAAGGCGGCGATGCCGGCCTTGGCGGCACCGTAGTTGGACTGGCCGGGGTTGCCCAGCAGCCCGGACGTGGAGGAGGTGTTGATCACCGAGGCCTTGACCTCCTTGCCCGCCTTGGTCTGCTCGCGCCAGTGGGCGGCGGCGTGCCGGGTGGGGACGAAGTGGCCCTTCAGGTGCACGTGGATGACCGAGTCCCAGTCGGTCTCGGACATGTTGACCAGGACCCGGTCGCGCAGGATGCCGGCGTTGTTGACCAGGACGTGCACATCGCCGAAGGCCTCGATGGCGGTGTCGACGAGCCGCTTGCCGCCGTCCCAGTCGCTGATGTCGTCGTGATTGGCCACGGCGTGGCCGCCGGCCGCGGCGATCTCGTCGACCACCTGCTCGGCCTGGGTGCGGTCGTCACCGGAGCCGTCGACGGCGCCACCCAGGTCGTTGACCACCACCTTCGCCCCTTCGGCGGCGAACAGGAGCGCGTGCTGCCGCCCGATGCCGCGACCGCCCCCCGTGATGATCGCGATGCGCCCGTCGAGTGCTCCCATGCCGTCAATCCCCCCATCTGTGATGCCGTGCGGTCCCACGCCGGTGGCGTACGGATCTGTCCGCCCACGTTGGCAGGGCACGCCCCCGCGGTCAAACCGGCACGGCACCCTCCGTCCGGTGGGGCCGCACCGGCACCGGGCGGTCGACCAGCACCCCCAGACCGGCGTCGACCACCGCCGCGGCCATGGTCCGGACCCGGGTCCGATCGCCTGCCACCAGCACGTACTCGGTGTTGCGGAGGTGGGACACCGTCCCCACCTTCCGGCCCGACGGGTCGTGGATCCCGATGCGGGCACCCACGTAGCGGGCCGAGTCGAAGGCCAGCACCTCGAGATGCCCGCGGCCGGCACAGACCTCCCGCAACTCGTCGAACGACAGCCACGACTCGTTGTTGTAGGAGAGGACGACCACCTCGGCGTCGACGGCCGAGACCACCCGGCAGAGGGCGGCCGGCATGGTCCGCCGGCCGTTGAAGGCGCTGCGCCGGGACGGGTCGCG
>JBKQRT010000154.1:0-14150 GCA_052143895.1 Acidimicrobiales bacterium
GGTGCACCACCGATCCCGTGTGCGCCCGAGAGCCGAACGCGAGGTGGTTGCCGTCGAGTGCCGCCAGCAACGAGACCAGGTCACGCGGATCCGTCGCCATGTCGGCATCGACATAGGCGATCACATCCCCGCGGGCCCGGACGACCCCGGCCCGGACCGCTGCCCCCTTGCCGCGGTTGTGGGGAAGGGAAACGACCTCGTGACGGGGCCATGAGGCCAGCTGTTTCCGGGCCACCTCGGCGGTGTCGTCCGTGCTGCCGTCGTCGACGACGAGGATCTCCGTGCCGTCGGAGGAAGCCTCCTCCATCAGCTGCTGCAGACCACCCCCGAGCCGGTCGGCCTCGTTATAGGCTGGAATCACCAAGCTCAGGCTGGTTCCCATCCGACTACCCCCCGTGTCCGACCACTCAAACGCTGTCCACCTCGGAAAAGGCTCACTCCAGCCTGCCCCATGACCGGCGCCGAGGCAACAGGGCCTCCGGCGGGGCGACACAGAGTGGGGCAGGACGACACAGAGTGGTCGAGAAGGCGGCACACAGTGGTTGCCGACTACGAGGGGCCCCCGTCGACCGGTCACCGAGCGGATCCGGTACGGTGCCCCCGGTCAGGAAGGGGGCGGCGCGGGCCGGACCAGCCCGGCCAACGCGGATTCGACGGCATCGACCTCCTGCTCAAGGGACAGCCGGACCACCACGGCGTCGCGGCACCGGTCCCCGAGTTGGGGGTCCTCGCTCCTCCACGAGCGGAGCGAGCGGATCCGCTCGGCCAGGGCCGCCACGTCGTCGGAGGGGACGAGGTACTCGGCCAGCCAGTCGGTGAGGATCTCGGGATTCCCCCCGACCCTCGTCGCCACCACCGGCACGCCGCACGCCAGAGGCTCGATGACCGAACGGGAGAAGGGCTCGGCCCAGCGGCTCGGGGCGACGACGACGTCGGCCATCTGGATGAGCGGCAGGACGTCCTTCCGGGCGTCGAGCCACAGGACGTCACAGGACAATCCGAGCGTCCGCAGCTCGCGAGCGTAACGCTCCGCATCATCGGGATCCGCGGACAGTGAGGATCCCCCGACGACGACCAAGCGGGCGGTCGGCTCCTCCGACGCCACGTCACAGAAGGCGCGGACGAGGACGTCGACACCCTTGACCGACGCGATCCGGCCGGCGAAGAGCACGACGAACGACGACGGTGCGATACCCAACTCCTCGCGGGTGGCGAGCCGGGCGTCGGCCGGGGCGGGGACGTAGTGCTCCATGTCGATACCGGTATGGACCACCTCGACGGCTGTCGGGCGAAGGCCGCTCTGCCGCCAGAGGTCGGCGGTGTCATGCGAGACCGCCAGCGTCAGCGCGACGTGGCGCAGGCCCCACCGGACCGCGAACGGGAGCCGGTTCGGCTTCGGCAGGCACAGGTGGAACACGACCGGGGCCCTGCAGAGTCGCCCCACCACTGCCGCGAAGGGGATGTCCAGCGGACGGAACACGTAGATGACGTCCGGACGGAGTCGAACGGTGCCGATGACGGCACGGGCGACGGCGATCGAGGAGCGAAACGGCCGGCGGGCCCGGGGCAGCGTTCCCTCGATCGCGATCATCTGGCGAGTGAAGGACTGCCAGTCCTCCGCGAAGTCGCCGGCGGAAACGTAGGCGAGATCGACCGTATGGCCCCGTTCGGCCAACGACCGACACATCGTGAGCTGCGTACGCTCCAAGCCACCGCGGGCACCGAGGTGGTTGGCCACGGTCACGATGCGCATGGGCAAAGTCTGGCATAGCAATCGCAATTGCCCCTCCCGTCTGCCCGTATTCTCCCACCGCATCGGTGGGCCGGACAACGGCGCCGATCGCCCCGGTCCGAGGGGCCGGTGACCGGTGCCAGCCATCTACACTCCGTGGCGGTGCCCGTGGTGGGCGAGGAAAGGGGGCGGATGGCTGGGAGCGGGACGTGGTCCACGACAGTGCCGCCGCTCCATGTCCGGGTCGGGAGGCTCGCTCGACGACGCCTTCGCAGGGCGACCACCAACCCGTTCGAGTCCGGTGCCGATCGGGTCCTGCTGGTCCACTGCGGGTACCACAAGGCGGCGACGGTGTGGTTCCGTCAGGTCCTGCTCGAGGTCATGCGGCCGTACGGCCTCCGCCAGCAGGAGGGGAAGTCCGAGCCCATCCGGCCGCGAACCGACCTGGCCTTCTACGCCAACGCGGGAAGTTTCCACCGTGATCAGGTCGGATCCCGGGCGTTCCGGGGGTCGCACCTGATCCGGGACCCACGCGATCTGGTCGTGTCGGGCTACGAATACCACCTGGTGACCAGCGAGCCGTGGATCCGGAAGCCCACCCCCAGGTACGGGGGACTCAGCTACCAGGCCCACCTCTGGTCGCTCGACGAGCGTGACGGCTTGATGGCCGAGATCGAGTGGTTCGCTCGGGGGACCGGGGCAGCCATGGGAGCCTGGGACTACCAGCAACCCGAATTCCTCGAGCTCCGCTACGAAGACGCCCTGGCCGACGAGCTGGCCACCTTCGAAAGGCTCTTCCGCTGGTACGGCTTCAACGACGCCGCCAGGGGCGTCGGGCTGGGGGCAGTCGAACGCCTGAGCCTCCGCCGCGGTGGGGCGATCCCGAACCACGCCCGTTCCGGCCTCCCCGGCGAGTGGAGGACGCGGCTGGGGTCCGACCACATCGAACGGCTCAGGGAGCTGACCGGTGACCTCGTCGTCCGACTGGGATACGAGGACGCGTCCAGTTGGTGACGGGTGCCGGACGGCCTGGGCGAACCGGCCCGAGCGGGTGGCACCCGGCAACACCATCCTCTCCTTCGCCGGAAACCGCTCCTTGTCAGTCTGTGCACGCCCCGCTGTCCATCGAGTGGAACGACGCTGGCGTCGGCCGACTCGTCGAGCGCGACCGTCCCGCAAAGGGGATTCGCACGACCCAACTGGCCGCCCGAGCTTCCCGACAGCTGGAAGTCCCGGCTGACCTCCGAACAGGTGGCGGTGATGCGGCGCGTACTCGCCTGGTTACCCGTCAAACGACGGTGGCCGAAGACCTGGAGGTCGACGCCGACGGCTGAGCCTTCCGAACGGTCCGAGCTCATGCTGATGCGGCGACTGACCGACAGGGCGCCTTCCGGACGCTCCCGGACCCGGCGTCACACCCGCCCTGGCGACCGCCGCCGCCACGGTGGCTGTGTGCTACCGTCGGCAAAATGTGGGCGTCGGGTCGAGGGGGAGGGCGAGGCTCGCATCCTCCGGACAGGGCTCTGACCAGTACGGTTCTCCTCTCATGACCGACGCTGGACGGAGTGGAGGCGCCGGATCGACCACACGGCCACTGGTCATCGCCGGCATGCCGCGCTCGGGGACCACGTGGACGTTCCAGGCACTCGAATGCGACGACTCCCTGTATGCACTGAAGGAGCCCGACAGCGGGGCGGAGCGGTCCTCGGCGATCTGGGCCAACCGGCACATCGGACGCATCCCGGTGCTGACCCCGGGAGAGCGCGACGACCGGTACCGCCTGTTGTGGGCGTGGATCATGAACGGCGCAATCGAGACCCCTCGCCTACGACTTGCCGCTCAGATGCTCCGGCTCATGTCCCCACCCGCCTGGGGCAAGGCAAACCGACTCCGGGCCATCCCGACGTTGGAACGCAAGCGCTACCTGCGGGGCGGATTCTCACCGGCCATGAAACTGGCCGGGGCCATCGCCAGCCGTCCTCCGGTGCGACGGAACCCGGTGCTCGACGACCACCGACTCCTCATCAAGACCGTCCACGCCCCCCTGACGCTGGAGTGGTTGGCCTCCGAGTTCGACTTCGACGCCCTCGTCCTGCTCCGCCACCCCGGTTCGATCCTGGCCAGTTGGATCTCCCTCGACATGGACGCCCAGTACGTGCCGTTCGCCGAGAGTCCAGCGGTCCGGCGGGTCGCCGAAGGCTGGGGCGTGAAGCTCCCCGGCCCGGACCACCTCGAGCAGATGATCTGGCAGATCGGCGTCCTCCTCACTGCACTGGAGAAGGCCGCCTCCCACCAGCCGACCTGGGTGGTCCGCTCCCACGAGCAGCTGTGCATCGACCCGGTCGAAGCATTCCGGCAGCTCTACGCCGAGCTCGGCCTCCGGTGGAACGAGAAGGCGGAGGCCTTCCTGGTGGAGAACGACCGGCCCGGCCAGGGATTCCGGACACGACGGGTGGCGGCCGAGATGCCGGACAAGTGGAAACAGCGGTTGACGGCTCACCAGGTGGCCGAGATGCAGCGGGTCTTGGCCTGGTTCCCGCTCACCACCTGGTCCCCCGAGGACTTCACGGTGTCCCAAGGCTGAGGTCGGCTCCCGGCACCGGAGACCGGGCCCGGACCCAGGACGTGGGCGGCTTTCCCGCGTCCTACCGGGCGAACGACCGGGCCCGGCTCGCCAGGGCCCGGAGCCGACCACCGAGGGTCGGTGGCAGGCTCCCGGGGACCTTCCAAGACGGATGCCACTCCGGACCCACCGCGTCCAGCTGCTCCCCAACCCACGGTGGCTCGGGACCGAGTCCGGGGGTCTGGAAGGAAAGATGGACCCCCTCCAGGGCACGGAGAATGTCGTAGAGCGCGACCGCATCGGCGGCGACCTCGGTCATCCCGTGGTCCGGGGTCTGGTAGCTGCTGTGCCGGAGCTTCGGGTCGACGAACTCGCGGATCGCCTCGGTGTCGACCTGGGGACTGACGGCGACTCCGAGGTCGACGAGGAACGCACGCGCCGCCCGAGCCCACCGCTCCGGGTCCTGCACGATGTTGTCGTATTCGGACACCAGTAGGGGCAAGCCACCGGCCTGCTCCATCAGCAGCCGCGTGTACCGCACCCAGAGGGCCAGCCCGAACTCCACTGCCATGTGGTCGCGTCGGGCCAGGGAATCGGCGGTCTCCAGGGGATTCCGGTACACCGCGACGCCGGCCACGGGCACGCCGAGGGCCTTGCGCCAGAAGGAGAGCGTGAGGCAGGCACGGGGGTCCTTCCACACCCACGGGCGTTGGGGATGGACACGATCGAAGGTGGCGCGGGCCTCGTCGAAGGTCGATGCCGGAAGGCTCGACTCCCAATCGACCAGGGCGCCGAGGGTGGGCGGGTACCACCAGGTGCGCCCCATGTCCGCCAGGAGCGTGTTATCGAGCCTGAAGAGTGACCGGCTCTCCCAGTGCCCCTTGGCATTGGTCCGGGACCCCACCAGCAGGTCCTCGCTGATGCAGGTGGAGGGACCCAGGAGGTTGATGATCCTGGTGGCCGCCGACGTGCCGCTGCGGTGCATTCCGAGGACCATGACACCCGATGGGGCATAAGGCGGGACGACGGCCGGCGACGGACGGTCACCGGCTTCCCGATCGGCAGGACGGTCCTGATCAGGCATGGATCACGCCAGGATGATAGCCGGATGCAACGCGGGCTCCCGGGGTCGCAGGTTTAGCCGGTCAGAGTCCGAGGAACCAGTCGCTGGCCCGGCGGGTGGCGCCCTTCACCTGGTCCAGTCGGATGGCGCTGGCCCGGCGGAGCATCCGTCGACGGGACTCGACCGTGGAGAGCAACAGGCCGCCGAGCAGGATCATCATCGTACCCAGGATGATCAACGGGCGGATGTTCGATCCCGTGTAGGGGAGCTGCGCCGTCGACCCCTTACCCGTGCCCGAAGATCCACCCGACGAGTCGGCCGTGAACGGCAGCGCGGACGTCGTGGACGTGGTGGCCGCCGCGACCTTCGGGGGTACGGTGGTGCTCGACTTCGGCGTCGGGTTGCTCGATGTCGTCGTCGTGCTGGTGGTCGAGGTCGTGCTGGTCGTCGACGTGGTGCTCGTGGTACTGGTGGACGTGGTGGTGCTCGAAGGCACTGTGGTCGTCGTCGTGCTTGTGGTCGTGGACGTCGTCGAACTCGGGGTGCAGTGGTCGATCGTCTCTCGGAAGCCGAGCCGGTAGTGCCACGGCGGTGGGCCGACGGAAGCGTCCGCCTGGATCACCCCGCAGAAGTCCGGGTATGCGAGCGACAGCGTTCCTGCTCTGCCGACAGCCCATCCGACGACGGGCTTGCCCGGAACCTCCGGCTCATCTGCGAACAGCATCCACTGGCACTTTGGCTTGGCCGAACAGGTCTGCGGGATCACGAGCTGTACCTGCGCCGAGGCGTCGTTCATGGTGAGCATGCCGGACCCGCCGCGTCCCGTCACGCCCCACGCCGCACCCGCGGTGATCATGGCAGCGCCAATCGCGACCATGGCCACCGCCATGGCAGCCACCAGCCTGTACCAACCGGTTGTCCTCATCGTCCCTCGTGCCGCGTTGCCCTCGTCCCCCAGGAACAACGTAGCGACCCACCCCGATCGTTACCAGCTCACAGCGACAGTTCTCAAAGTTCATCAATTCTGACAATCTCGAATCTCATCAATTCTGACAAGATGTGTTGTCCTCCGGACCGGGTCCCTCGATAGACTCCGACGTCGACGCACGATGTTCTGGGAGCCACCACGCGCTCTGCCTCCGGTACGCTCCCGGCAATGGTCTCCCTGATCGAACGGGTCTATGCGAGGTACGTCCCACCTGGCCGCCCTTACTTCGAGATGCTCGACCGGGTGCACCTGCATCTCGTGCCGAGGACCTACGCCGAAATCGGCGTGTCGACCGGCCGGTCGCTGACCCTGGCCCTCCCGGGGCCATCTCCGTGGGCGTCGACCCGGAGCCCAGGGTGCGGTACCGCCTGGGGCGCGGGACCCGGGTCTTCGCCCAGACCAGCGACGACTTCTTCGCCAGGCACGACCTCACCACGTTGTTCGGTGGCCTCGCCCTCGATCTGGCGTTCATCGACGGCATGCACCACTTCGAGGTCGCCCTCCGCGACTTCACCCACCTCGAGCGGTCGTCGCATTCGTCGACCACCGTGCTCATCCACGACTGCCTGCCGGTCGACGAGGTGTCCGCCGCCCGCGATCGGACCACCGTCTTCTGGACCGGAGAGATCTGGCGGCTCATCCTCGCACTGCGCACGTGGCGCCCCGAGCTCGATGTCGTGGTCGTGGACTGGCCCCCCTCCGGGGTCGGCTTGGTCCGCGGCCTCGATCCCGACTCGCGTCTGCTGTCCGACCACTACGAGGAGATCGTGGAGCAGTTCCTCGCCGTCCCCTACGGGTCACTCGACGACGGCACCAAGCACCAACAGCTCAACTGCGTGCCCGGCGACTGGGACCACGTGAGGTCCCTCCTCCCCGAACGGCCGTTCCGCCGGACGAACGTCGAAGCCCTGGCCCTGCTCCGGACCGCTGAGGCCGCCGTCCACGCCCATCATCGGAGGATCCGAGGGCCTCGTGCCAGTGGTCCAGCGGGGCAGGGAGCCGACGTCCGGACCGGGTGAGGACGACGCGGCCCAGGTCGGCTCGGGCGCCCGTGAGATCCAGCCCTCTCGGGACCTACCCCTCCGGATCGTCGGCGGCCAACGGTGCGGCGGTCCGCTCGAGGGCGTCGAGCACGAGATCGACGGCCAGGGGAAGGGCGACCTCCGCGTCGATCACCAGGTCCGGCGATTCGGGGACCTCGTAGGGGTCGTCCACCCCGGTGAAGGACCCGATGCGGCCGGCGGAGGCCGCGGCGTACAGTCCCTTCGGATCTCTCGACGCGCAGGTGTCAGCCGAGGCGGCCAGGTAGACCTCGAGGAACCGCAGTCCGGCCTCGGCGTGGATCTGACGCGCCTTCCGCCTCGACGCCTCGTACGGACTGATGATCGCCACCACCGCCACCAACCCGGCGTCCGCGAACAGGCGGGCGACTTCGGCTACCCGGCGGCAGTTCTCGTCCCGGGCGTCCCGGCTGAACCCCAGGTCACCGTTGAGGCCCGAGCGCAGGTTGTCGCCGTCGAGCCGGTACGCGCCGCGCCCCCCGAGGACGAGCCGGTGCTCGACGGCAGCGGCCAGGGTGGACTTGCCCGAGCCGGACAGGCCGGTGAGCCACAGCGTGGCCCCCTCGGAGCCGGTCACCACCGCCCGCTCCGCCCTCGTCACCTTGCCGGGGTGCCAGGTGACGTTGGACGACATCGACTCCACGTCCGGGTCAGTCCGGACCGAGCAGCATGCCGGCCCCTGCGGTGATGTTGGTGTCCTCGGCGGCGAGGATGAACGAGCCCGTCCGGCGATTCCGGCGGTAGCTGTCGTAGAACAGCGGTTGGGTCACCCGGAGGCTCAGCCTTCCCACGTCATTGAGACCCAAGCTGGTCGCCGTCTCGTCGCGGTGCAGCGTGTTGACGTCGAGGCGGTAGTGGATGTCCCGCACGACGGCCCGGACCCACCGGGTACTGTGCTTGAGGGCCAGATAGTCCCCTACCTGGACCGGGCGCTCGGTCATCCAGCACACCATGGCGTCGAGGTCCTGCCCGACGGTGGGCCGGTTGTGCGGGCGGCAGATCATGTCCCCGCGGGAGATGTCGATGTCGTCGGTCAGGCGCATGGTGACCGACATCGCGCAGAACGCTTCCTCCACAGGTCCCTCGAAGGTGTCGATGCCGGCCACGGTGGTCGTCAGCCCGGACGGGAGGACCATCACCTCGTCTCCCGGCCGGAACACCCCTCCTTCCACCCGCCCGGCGTATCCCCGGTAGTCGGGAAGGCTGGTGGCCTGCGGGCGGATCACCCACTGCACGGGGAAGCGGGGGTCGATCAGGTTCCGGTCGGAGGCGATGTAGACCTGTTCGAGGTGGTGCAGGAGCGACGCCCCCTCGTACCAGGGCATGTTGGCCGACCGCTGGACCACGTTGTCGCCCTGGAGGGCCGAGATGGGGATGAAGGTCATGTCGGCGACCTCGAGCCGACTGGCGAACGCGGTGAACTCCTCACGGATGGCGTCGAAGATCCGCTGGTCGAAGTCGACCAGATCCATCTTGTTGACGCACACCAGCAGGTGGGGAACCCGGAGCAGCGAGGCGAGGAAGGCGTGGCGGCGGGTCTGCTCCACGATCCCCTTCCGGGCGTCGACCAGCACGATGGTCAGGTCGGCGGTCGAGTTCCCAGTGACCATGTTGCGGGTGTACTGGATGTGCCCGGGGGTGTCGGCGATGATGAACTTCCGGGCCGGGGTGGCGAAGTACCGGTAGGCGACGTCGATGGTGATGCCCTGCTCGCGCTCGGCCCGCAGGCCGTCGGTCAGGAGGGCCAGGTCGGTGTAGTCGTCACCCCGCTGGCTGCTCACCCGCTCGACCGCCTCCAGCTGGTCCTCGAAGATCGCCTTGGAGTCGTAGAGCAGCCGCCCGATGAGGGTGCTCTTCCCGTCGTCCACCGACCCGGCAGTGGCGAAGCGGAGCAGTTCCATCTAGAAGTACCCCTCCCGCTTGCGGTCCTCCATGGCCGCCTCGCTGACCCGGTCGTCGGCGCGGGTGGCACCGCGCTCGGTCAACCGGGACGCCGCCACCTCGACGATGATCTCGTCGACGGTGGCCGCCGAGGACTCCACCGCGCCTGTGCAGGTCATGTCGCCGACCGTACGGTAGCGCACCGTGGCCTCGAAGATCTCTTCCTCGACGCGGATGTTGACATGGGGCCCGACCGACAGGAGCATGCCGTCACGACGAAAGACCTCGCGCCGGTGCGAGTAGTAGATCGACGGCAGGTCGAGACCCTCCTCGCCCACGTACTGCCACACGTCGAGCTCCGTCCAGTCCGAGAGCGGGAAGACCCGGATGTGCTCTCCGGACCGGTGGCGGCCGTTGTACACCGACCACAGCTCGGGCCGCTGGTTCTTCGGGTCCCACTGCCCGAAGTCGTCCCGGAACGAATAGACGCGCTCCTTGGCCCGAGCCTTCTCCTCGTCGCGCCGGGCCCCGCCGAAGACGGCGTCGAACCGGTACTCGGCGATGGCGTCGAGCAGCGTCCGGGTCTGCAGACGGTTGCGGGAGGGGTCGGGGCCGGTGTCGTCGACCGACCGGCCGGCGTCGATCGAGGCCTGCACCGAGGCCACCACGAGGTTGGCGCCGAGCTCGTCGACGATCTGGTCCCGGAAGTCGAGCACCTCGGGGAAGTTGTGACCGGTGTCGATGTGCATGATCGGGAAGGGGATCCGACCCGGCCAGAATGCCTTGTGGGCCAGCCGCAGCATGACCACCGAGTCCTTGCCGCCGGAGAAGAGCAGCACGGGACGCTCGAATTCGGCAGCCACCTCGCGCATGATGTGGATCGATTCGGCCTCGATGGCGCGCAGATTGGACATCTGGTACTGCCCGGCCACCCCTGCCCCACCGCTTACATCCACAAACCACTAACTTAGCCCATAGGTTTCCATTCAGAAATCGCCCGTAGACTGGGGCCCCGGAGACCAGTCAGCCGTACGCTACGGCCCAGCCGGCGGCGCCGGAGGAGACCAGGATGGGACCGAGGGGGGAAGACGGCGCAGCTGGTGGGCCGGCGCCGTATGCGGCTGCTGCCCGGTCGAGCGTCGTCCGGCTCCCCGCCGGTCCGGCGCCGAAGCGGACGCCGGGGCTGACGGTCGGGGGACCGTCATGACCGGTCCCGGTGGTGCTCCGACGGACCGGCCGTTCCTGCGGACCGGCACCGAGGCCGATGCGCCGACGGTGGCCCGGCTGCACGCCGAAGGTATCGCCGACGGGTTCCTCAGCTTCCTCGGGCCGGGGTTCCTGATCCCGCTGTACCGCCGTATCTGCCGCTCGGAGCACTCGTTCCTCATCGTCGCCGACGACGGCGGCACGGTGATCGGCTTCATCGCCGGCTGTGCGGACGTCCGGCGCCTGTACCGGTCCTTCCTCCTGCACGACGGGGTCCGGGCCGCCCTGGTCTCGGCGGGCCGGGTGGTGACGGGGTGGCGTCGCGTGCTCGAAACCCTCCGGCACGGGTCCGGTCAGCAGGTGGGCACCGGCCGCGGCACGGAGCTCCTGGCCGTGGCCGTCGACTCCACCCACAGGGGCAGCGGGATCGGTGCCGTCCTGGTCGACCGCTTCCTCGACGAGGTCGTCCGGCGAGGTGGTCGGGTGGCTTTCGTGGTGGTCGCCGCCGACAACGTCGGCGCCATCGGGCTCTACCGGCGCGCCGGTTTCACCACCGGCGAGGAGTTCGAGCTCCACGCCGGTTCGACCTCCCTCCTCATGCAGTGGGACCGGGACCCGACCGGTCTGGACGGCCGGGCGGCGCCGTGACGGTGCCGACGATCGCCGTCACCGCGTTCGCGGTGACCTTGGTGGCCACCCCGGTGGTCATCGTGGTGGCCAGGCGGACCGGCGTCGTCGACCGGCCGGGGGCGCTCAAGTCGCAGGTCGAACCGGTCCCCTACCTCGGCGGCGTGGCCGTGTTCGCCGGCACCGCTGTCGGGGCGCTGTGGGGCCGACCGTCGGCCCTGATCCCCCTCGCGTTCGCGCTGTTCCTCGGCGTGGCCGACGACCGCTTCGACCTGTCCCCATGGCTCCGACTGGCTGGTGAGGTGGGCATCGGGGTGCTGGTAGCGGCGACCGTTCCGGTACGGCTCGGGGGTCTGGCGGCCGTGCTCCTGGTGGTGGCGGTCACGGTCCTGCTCATCAACGGCGTGAACCTCTTGGACGGTCTCGACATGCTGGCTGGAGGCGTGGCCGCCGTGGCCGCGCTCGCCTTCGCGCTGCTCCTTGTGGGATCCGGCCGACAGCTGGCCGTTGCCGCCGGTGCGGCGCTGGTGGCCTTCCTGATCTTCAATCGGCCCCCGGCCCGGGTCTACCTGGGAGACGGTGGGGCCTACCTCCTGGGTGCCGTCCTGGCCGTGCTGGTGAGCGAGGCCTGGGCGCCACGGCTGCCCCTCCGGGTGGGGGTCGCCGCCCTCGCCGTGGTGGCCGTGCCGGCCGCCGAGGTGGCGTTCGCGGTGGCCCGGCGGCTGCGGGGCCGCACCTCACTGACCGCCGGCGACCGGGGTCATCCCTACGACCGGCTGGTCGCCCGGGGCTGGCCGCGCCTGGGGGCGAGCCTGTCCTATGTGGGGGTCGAGGCGGTGCTGGGGTTGGGTGCGGTGGCCCTCGCCCATCATGCGGGCCTCGGCCCGGTCGTCGCCTTCGACCTCCTGGCCGCCGTCGCCCTGGTCACCCTGGCCGCCGCCGCCGGTGCGCTTTCCCCCGATCGAGGAGCCACCGCATGAGCCGCATCTACCTGTCCCCCCCGGAGGTCGGGGCGGAGGAGCGTCGCATGCTCCTCGACGCCTTCGACTCCAACTGGATCGCGCCGCTCGGGCCCGACGTGGACGCCTTCGAGTCCGAGTTCGCCGAGCGGATCGGCGTCCCCCACGCCGTGGCCCTGTCCAGCGGCACCGCGGCCCTGCACCTGGCGCTCCTGATGCTCGGCGTGGGCCCGGGGGACGAGGTACTGGTGCCGTCGTTCACCTTCGTGGCGACGGCCAACGCCGTCCGGTACCTCGGGGCCCATCCGGTCTTCGTCGACTGCTCGCCGGACACCTGGGCCATCGACCCCGACCTGGTGGCCGCCGAGCTGGCCGATCGGGCGCGCCGGGGGCGGCTGCCCCGCATGGTGGTCACCGTGGACCTGTACGGGCAGTCGGCCGACTACGACGCGCTCCTCCCCCTGTGCGATGCCTACGACATCCCGTTGGTGGAGGACGCCGCCGAGGCACTCGGGGCCACGTACCGCGGGGCCGCCGCCGGATCGTTCGGCGCGTCGGGGATCTTCTCGTTCAACGGCAACAAGATCATCACCACCAGCGGGGGCGGCATGCTGGTCACCCACTCCGCCGACCTGGCCCAGCGGGCCCGCCACCTGGCCACCCAAGCCCGGGAGCCCTTCCCCCACTACGAGCACACCACCCTCGGCTTCAACTACCGGCTGAGCAACCTGCTGGCCGCCCTGGGTCGGGCCCAGCTGCGCGGTCTCGAGAGCAGGATCACCCGACGTCGGAGGATCAACCAGCAGTACCGCGAGGCGCTCGCCGGGCTGGCCGGCATCGAGTTCATGCCGGTGGCCGGGTACGGCGAGCCCAATTACTGGCTCACCTGCATCCTGGTCGAGCCCGACGGCTTCAGCGTCGACCGGGAGGCGATCCGCTTGGCCCTGGAGGAGGCCGACATCGAGTCGCGCCCCACCTGGAAGCCGCTCCACCTCCAGCCCATCTTCGCCGACAGCCCGGTGGTGGGCGGGGCGATCTGTGCCGACATCTTCCGGCGGGGGCTGTGCCTCCCCACCGGGTCGGCGCTCTCCGACGCGGAGCTCGACCGCATCGTGGACATCGTTCGGGGATTGCACAGGTAAGGCTGCGACGACCCATGGGCCGGGCCGGCTACTCGTCCACAGCACCGTTCCGCCCTATCCAGGTGGGGCAGACGTCGTGCCACTCGGGGGACTCGTGGCCAACTCCTCGACGTACCCGGCCCCCTGCCGCCTGGGGAGGGGCAGGGTGATCGACTCTTGCGAACAGACCTTGGGTCGGTGGGTGGCCAGGACGTCGGTAACCGCGACGCGGGTCCTCGCCTTCCCGTCCTTACCCTCCGAGGCGGGCTTCAGCTCGCAGCGGACCAGTGGCGCCGTCGTCGCCGCCGGGCACACGGTCGGGCATGTCCCTCGGCATCGGGGCTCACCTTCATCCGGATCCGATAGCAGCCGCGCTCGGTGATCCGGGCCCCGTGGGTCACCTCGTCGATCTTCCCGTCCCGGAATTCCCGCTTCGCGTTGATTGAGTGCCTCGGGCATTCCTGGCGCTAGGTAGAGTGCACCCATGGTCCGCCGCTCGGTACTCCTCACTTCTTGCTGGTCATCGTGTCCGTTGGCAGTCCTACCTGCACGCCGTGGGCATTCCCTGGATGGCCCATCCCGACGCGACCACTGGTGAGCATGTCTGAGGGGACCTTGGGGCGGACACCTGGGACGGTCCAACGATGACCGCACTCGAGCCGTCGACATCTGCCATGCCCAATGGCCCCTGGTTGGTGGTGCTCGGCATGCACCGGAGCGGTACGTCGCTCGTCGCGGGACTTCTTGGTGCGCTCGGGTTCCAGGTTCCGAGGTTCGATGATCGGATCCACGATCAGCCTTGGAGCAATCCCGAGCATTGGGAGAGTGCGTCGATGGTCCGGTTCAATGACGAGCTCCTGGATCAGCTCGGGGGGAGTTGGGATGCACCTCCTGTTCTGAACCCTGGCTGGCAGAATGAGCCACGGCTCCGTGAGGTGGGTGATCCGGG
>JBKQRT010000155.1:0-24703 GCA_052143895.1 Acidimicrobiales bacterium
TCCACAGGTCGGTGCCCTCACGGGTCCGCTCCCCCACCCCGGCGAAGACGGAGACGCCGCCGTGCTCGAGGGCCACCCGGTTGATCATCTCCTGGATGAGCACGGTCTTGCCCACCCCGGCCCCGCCGAACAGGCCGATCTTGCCACCCTGCACGTAGGGCTCGAGGAGGTCGATGACCTTGATCCCGGTCTCGAACATGACCGACCGAGGCTCGAGGGTGTCGAAGTCGGGGGCGGAGCGGTGGATCTCCCAGTGGTCCTCCGCCTCGCCGATCGAGTCGGTGTCGAGCGGCTCGCCCAGCACGTTGAAGACGTGGCCCAGCACGGCGTCGCCGACCGGGACTTGCAGTCCGCGTCCGAGGTTGCGCACCACCGCCCCCCGGGTCAGGCCGTCGGTGGCCTTCAGGCAGATGCACCGCACCCGGCCGTCGCCGATCTGCTGGGCGACCTCGGCGGTGATGACCACCTTCTTACCCTCGAGGTCGACGTCGACCTCGACGGCGCCGTTGATCTCGGGCAGTGCGTGCGGAGGGAACTCGACGTCGATGACCGGGCCGGCGATGGCCACCACCCGGCCGGAGGCCAGTGTCTTGGATTCGGTCGGTTGGGGTGCAGTGGTGGTCATGCGCGTCGGGCTCCCTTGATGTCGTCAGGTGTGCGGTGTGTGCGTCGAACGGTCGGGTCGGTGTCTGGTGGGTGGTCGGGTCAGACCCTGGTCTCGATGACCAGCCCGCCCTGGTCGTCCTCGGTTCCGGCCCGGAGGGCCTCGGCACCCCCGACGATCTCCATGATCTCGGTGGTGATGGCGTCCTGGCGGGCACGGTTCATGATCCGTGAGTACTTCTTGATGAGCTCGCCGGCATTGTCCGTGGCCGCGGCCATGGCCCGCTGCCGGGCGGTGAGCTCGGAGGCCGAGGCCTCGAGGAGGGCGGCGAAGATGGCCGTCTCCGCGGCGCGGGGCCCGAGGGTCTCGAGGAGGATGGCCGCATCCGGCTCGAACTCGGTGTAGCCGGCCGGCACGTGGGTGCTGTCGGGGGCGGTGGACCGGCTGCCCGGCTCGTCCTCGTGCGAGGCCTTCTGCTCCTCGGTACGAGGGTCGATGAGCGGCAGCAGCTGGCGGGACTCGACCCGCTGGCTGCCGGCCGACAGGAAACGGGTCGACACGATCATCATCTGGTCGACCTCACCGGCGATGAAGGGGGTGACGACGGCCAGGGCGACCCGCCGGGCGTGAGCGAAGGTCGGGCGCTCGCTCATCCCGATGAACGACTGCTCGACGGCCTGGCCCCGGTAGCGGAAGTAACCCGCGGCTTTCTTGCCCACCGTGAACAGCCGGGGCTCGACGCCGTCGGCCCGCTGCTCCGCCAGCAGCCGCTCGGTGGCCCGGAAGACCATGGTGTTGTAGCCGCCGCACAGGCCACGGTCGGCCACCACGGCCAGGACGGCGACCTTGCTGATCGTCTCGGGCGTGCCCAACAGCCGTCCGGCGGCGTTGGGGTCGCCGAGGGCGGTCTCCAGCACGATGCGGGCCATGCCCTGCTGGTAGGGGCGGGAGGCGGCGATCCGGCTCTGGGCGCGCACGATCTGCGAGGCGGCGATGAGCTCCATCGCCTTGGTGATCTTCTGCGTCGACTTGATGCTCCGGATCCGTCGACGAAGGATGCGCTCCTGGCCGCCCGCCATCGATCAGCTCTCCGTGCCTGCGTCGAACACGTCGGTGAAGGAGCGCAGGGCGGTGGCCAGCGCGTCCCCCTCAGGGAGCGCGCCGGTGGTGCGGATCGTGTCGAGGAGATCGGCGTGGTGGGCACGGAAGTAGGCCCGCACCTCCGCCTCGTACCGCTGCACCTCCGAGACGGGGACCGAGTCGACGTACCCCTCCGACCCGGCGAAGATGACCAGCACCTGCTCCTCCACCGGCACCGGGGCGTTGAGGCCCTGCTTGAGCAATTCGGTGAGGCGGTACCCGCGGTCGAGCTGGGCCTGGGACACCTTGTCGAGCTCGGAGCCGAACGTGGCGAACGCCTCGAGCTCGCGGAACTGGGCGAGGTCCAGCTTGAGCGTGCCGGCCACCGACTTCATGGCCTTGATCTGGGCGGCGCTCCCCACCCGGCTCACCGAGATGCCCACGTTGATGGCGGGACGGACGCCAGCGTAGAACAGCTCGCTTTCGAGGAAGACCTGGCCGTCGGTGATCGAGATCACGTTGGTCGGGATGTAGGCCGACACGTCGCCGGCCTTGGTCTCGATGACCGGCAGGGCGGTCAGCGACCCGCCCCCGGCCTCGTCGGACAGCTTGGCCGAGCGCTCCAGCAGGCGGCTGTGGAGGTAGAAGACGTCGCCAGGGTAGGCCTCTCGCCCCGGGGGCCGACGCAGGAGCAGCGACATCTGACGGTACGCCTCGGCCTGCTTGGAGAGGTCGTCGTACACGATGAGGGCGTGTTCGCCGTTGTCCATCCAGTGCTGGCCCATGGCGCAGCCGGCATAGGGGGCGAGGTACTTGAAAGGGGCCGGGTCGGCCGCGCCGGCCAGCACCACCACGGTGTACTCCAGGGCGCCGTACCGCTCGAGGGTGGCCACCGTCTGGGCCACCGACGATTCCTTCTGGCCGATGGCCACGTAGATGCACTTCACCCCGAGGCCCTTCTGGTTCAGGATGGTGTCGACGACGACGGTGGTCTTGCCCGTCTTGCGGTCGCCGATGATGAGCTCCCGCTGGCCCCGGCCGATGGGGGTCATGGCGTCGATGGCCTTGATGCCGGTCTGCAGCGGCTCCGACACCGGCTGGCGCTTCACGATGCCGGGGGCCTGCACCTCGAGACGCCGGGTGGCGTCGGTGTGGATCGGTCCCTTGCCGTCGAGGGGCTCGCCGAGGGCGTTGACCACCCGGCCGAGCAGCGCGTCCCCGACCCGGACCGAGAGGATCCGCCCGGTCGCCTTGACCAGCTGCTCCTCCTCGAGGCCGGTGTCGTCGCCCAGGATGACCGCGCCGATGGTCTCCTCGTCGAGGTTGAGGGCGAGGCCCTCGGTGCCGTCCTCGAACTCGAGGATCTCGTTGACGGCCGCCCCCGGCAGCCCGGTAACCCGGGCGATGCCGTCACCGACCTCGACCACCCGGCCGACCTGCTCGGTGCCGACTTCGGGAACGTAATCGTCGACGTACTGCTTGAGTGCGGCGGTGATCTCGTCGGCGTTGATGGTCAACTCAGCCATCGGATGCTTCCCTTCGTGTTGGGGTGTTCGGGATCCGGTAGGCCTCCTCGGAGGCGAGGAGGTGCTCCTTCAATTCGTCGAGCCGGTGCCGGGTGCTGCTGTCCACCAGCAGGTCGCCGACCTGGACGACCACGCCCCCCAGCAGCTCGGGCTTGATGGTCACCTGGAGGTCGACCGGGTTGCCGGCCAGCAGGGTGAGCGCGTCGCTCAGGGTCTGACGCTGCGAGTCGCCGACCACGTCGGCGGCTTGCACCCGCGCCACCCGCCACCCGCGGGCACGGGCGGCGTCCTCGACCAGGCAGTCGAGCGTGGCGACGATGTCCCGCGCCCGCCCGCCGCGCACGGCGTAGGCGGCCAGCCGCGTGGTGGCCGGTAGCACCTTGTGGCCCAGCAGCTGGGCGATGACCTGCTGGCGCACGCTCACCGGCAGATCGCGGTCGCCGAGGGCGCCCCGCAGGCGCCGGCTGGACTCGACGGTGCGGGCGAACCGGAACAGCTGGTCCTCGATCTCCTCGAGCTCGGCGACGGTGACGTCCTCGAACACGGCCGCCGCGTAGCCCGACACCCGGTTGCGGGACCCGAGGCGCCCGAGGACCTCCTCGTCGAACGGCTCGGCCCGAGTCTCCGGGGGCCGCACCGACGCCGCCACCAGCCGCGAGGCCAGCCAGTGGAAGGACGTGGTCACCTCGCCGGCCGGGACCACGGTGACCGCCTGGTGCACGAGCTTCCTCACCTCGGGACGGACCTTCCCCTCGAGCAGGTGGTCGAGGACCGCCCGGCGCGAGGCAACGGGGACCGACCCGTCGTTGATGGCGAGGGTGAGTTCGTTGTTGCCGTCGACCAGGTCAGCCACCGAGCGCATCTCGGCACCGGCATCTGCCAGCGACTCCGATGCGGCCAGCGACTCCTCCATCGCCGCCAGGTAGCCCTGGAGGGCAGGATTCACCGGCTGCTCCCCGCGGCGCCGGCCGCCGTCCCGGTGGTCTCCGCCCGCACCGCGGCGATCGCCTCGTCGATGAGGTCCTGGTGGTCGGCGGCCTGGATCTCTCGGCCAATGACCCGCTCGGAGGCGGCCAGGACGATCTCACCCACCCGGGCGGTCACCTCCTCGACAGCCGCCTGCCGGGCGATGACCACCTCGGCGTCGGCGGCCTGCACGATCCGGTCGTGGATCGCCTGGGCGTCCGCCTCGGCCTTGAGCTTGATCTGGTCGGCCGCCGTCGAGGCCTGCGACACGATCTCGCGGGCCTGGCTGCGCGCCTTGTCGAGCAGGGACCGACGCTCGCTGTCGGCCTGCTCGGCGTCGGCCTTGGCCCTGTCGGCAGCCTCGAGCTCGCCCCGGATCTGGTCCTGCCTCTCGGCGAGCACCTTGTTCAATGGCGGCACGACGACCTTGGCGATGAACCCGAGCACCAGAATGAACGCGATCAGCACGACGAAGAACGTCCCGTTGGGAACGAGGAAGTTGCTGTCTGCGATGAGCATTGCCGTCATCCTTCTGTGATCGGAGCGGTGCGATCGCCCGAGGCCCCGTCGGCACCAGCGGCACGGGGTGCGGCGGTCGGACGCTCGGCGGTCGGCGGCATGGGTCCTACTTCTTGTAAAGCGAGAAGACGAACAGCGCGGTGAAGGCCAGGTTGATGAAGTAGGCGGCCTCACACAGCCCGACGGTCAGGAACATGATGGTGGTGAGGCGCCCCTGGGCCTCGGGCTGGCGTGCCACCCCCGCGATGGTCTGGCTACCGGCGAGGCCGTCACCGATGGCGGCACCGACGGCGCCACCGCCGAGTGCCAGCCCGCCGCCGACCATGGCGCCGGCGAGCCGCACGGACTCCCCAATACTTGCATCTGCCATCGGTGCTTCTCCTTTGTGAGGTTCGTTGGTGAGAGGTGTGGTGCCGGCCTCGGCGGCTAGTGGTCCAGCTCCGGTTGGGCCATGGCGGTGTCGAAGTACAAGATCGTGAGCAGGGCGAAGATGAACGCCTGGATGGCCCCGATGCCCATGTCGAACAGCTTCCAGACGAGGGTGAGCGGCACGACGAGGATGGGACCGAGCGGGATCGCCCCGAGCTTCCAGACGGTCAGTGCGGCCAGCAGCGAGAGCATCAGCCCACCGGCCAGCAGGTTGCCGAAGAGTCGGAGGGCGAGCGTGAGGGGCTTGGCGATCTCGTCGACCACGTTCATGAACAGGTTGACCGGGAACAGCCAGATCGGGAACGGGCTCACCAGATAGTGCTTGACGTAGCCCCCCCACCCGCGGGTGCGGAGGGCCGACGCGTGGACCAGAACGATCACGTACAGGGCCATGGCCAGCGGGAGGTTGATGTCACTGGTCGGGGCGGGCAGGAACTCGTACGTGCTGCCGATGCCGAGCACTTCGAACAGGTTGCACACGAAGATGAACACGAAGAGGGTCACGGCCAGCGGGACGACCTTGGCGCCACGGGGGCCGATGGAGTCGTTGACCTGGCGCTGGACGGCACCGACCACCAGCTCCCAGAGCAGCTGGAACTTCCCCGGCACGCCGCTGGTGGCCCGGGACCGGAGGATGAGCCCCAGGGTGACGACGACCAGGCCGGCGATGACGGTAGCCCAGACCGTGTCCACGTCGATGGTGAGGCCGAAGACCTTGGCCTGGGGGTGATCGCCCACGGCGATGTCCGCCAGGAGCGGTGCGCTGAGCAGGTGCGGACCGATGCCGAGCATCTCAGGCCGCCCCGCGCCCGTCGTCGGTGGTACCACCGGCGGGCGGCAGTGGGAGGCCGGCGGTGTTGTCGTCGACCACGTTGGCGTTGATGACGTCGTCGACCGAGGTCATCGGGCCGGCCTTGGCCATCGAACGGGCCACGTTGGCCAGGAGGATCACCTGGAACACGGCCAGGCCGCCGAGCACGCCGAAGCCCAGGCTGGCGTTGACCAGCAGGAGGCCGATGGTGACCACGGTGATGATCCCCATCCTGGCCAGGGTGTTGAGGGCGAGAGGTCGGCGCTTGTTCTCGTCCTCCCGTGCGGTGACCCGGGCCACCGAGTTGCCGATCATCCGGAAGTTGAGGGTCCCGAGGGCCAGGCCGACGCAGGCACCGACGCCGAGAAGGGCGTGGCCGAAGGCGACGCAGGCCACCAGGGCGGCCACGCCGACGACCAGCGCCGACGACACGGTGCGCCGGGCCACGTCCGGCACGTCGGGCAGGGAGAAGTGGGCGAACATTGCCGACTAGGCCCCGACCCGGCGAGGCGCGGCCGGCCGGGGCGCGAGGGCGGAAGCAAAGGCGGGGGCGGGGGCGCCTACAGGAGCCTGCGGACGCGGGACACGACCAGCAGGACGGCGCAGACGATGCCGAAGACCAGCCCGATCAGGGTGAACCACGGACTGGTGCCCGCCCAGTCGTCGATCAGGTACCCGATGCCACCCCCGGCCACCAGCGACAGGGCCGCGGCGATCCCGAGGGTCAGGAACTCGATGGCCGCGCCCATCGTCGGGTCGGGGTCCTTCTGCGGATCCTCGGGAGCGCCCGTCGGTGGCGTGGTCTCGTCCATGCTCGGGCCGTGCCGCGTCAGGGTGTGTGGAGAGTTGGGGCTTCACGAGTCGTTCCTGAGATCACGCAGTGGTCCGGCTGCGACGGCCGGTCGAGCTGCCGCTCGGCGTGACGCCCTCCGACGGGGCGAGGGGCCTGCACATCACGGCCAGCATCATCGCACCTCCGGACCCTCGTCGGCAAAACGGCGGAAACACGCCGTTCACAGTTCTGACAACGGTGCGCCGGCGGTGGCCGGGACCTCCGAGGGCGGCCCGTCGGGCCCGGTGACGGCCGGCTCCGGACCCTCCGAGCAGTGGTCGTCGGCCCCGCCGACCAGTTCGGGCGGGACCGGGAGGGGTGGATCGGCGGCCACCCCCTCCGGCTCCGGGCCCGGCTGCTTCCGGAGCGACGGGTGGAAGAGTGTGTAGAGCACCACCCCGAGGGCCAGCACCCCGAACGGGATGACGGCGTTCACGCTCGACACGTAAAGCGGGAACAGGATGAACCCCGACAGCAGAGCGGTCCATGCCCACAGGATGAGGACGCTGCGACGGTGCCCGTGGCCCAGCCGGAGCAGCCGGTGGTGGAGGTGGCTCTTGTCCGGCGTGGAGAACCCGGTGCGGTTGGCGGTGCGGCGCACGAAGGCGAATGCCATGTCGATCATGGGCACGCCGAGGATGAAGAACGGGATGAACAGAGGGGCGAAGAAGAAGTAGGTCTCGCCACTGCGCCCGGCCACACCTCCCACCGTGCCGGCGGACCGTCCGCCGATGAGCATCGTGGAGGCGGCCATGAGGAGGCCGAGCAGCAGGGCCCCGGCGTCGCCCATGAAGATCCGGGCCGGGTGGTAGTTGTGGGGCAGGAACCCGAGGCAGATCCCGCAGGTGACCACGGCGATGAGCGGCCCGATGTTGTCGGTGGGCAGGTTGCCCAGGTACTGGAGGTGCAGCCCGTAGACGGCGAGCGCCCCCGAGGCGATGGCCACCACCCCGGCGGCCAGACCGTCGAGGCCGTCGATGAGGTTCACCGCGTTGGTGATGGCGATGACCCACAGGGCGGTGAGCAGCGGCGTCCACTCGGGGGACAGCTGGACCAGGCCCTCCAGCGGCACCTTGAACTGGAACCAGGTGACCCCCATGAAGTACAGGATCGTCGCCGCCAGCACCTGGCCGGCCACCTTGGCCGGTGCCGACATGTCCCGGAAGTCGTCGATGATCCCGACCACGAAGATGGCCGCCGCCCCGAGGATGAGTCCGAGCGGCTCCGACGAGCCCCGGAACAGCTGGTCCAGGGCCGGGATGGACGCCGCCACCGACCAGGCCACCAGCATGGCCACGAACATGGCCACCCCGCCGGACTCGGGGGTGACCCGCTGGTGGACCTTGCGCTCGTCGGGCTGGGCCACGTAGCCGATCGCCACCGCGATCCGCCGCGCCGGGAAGGTGAGGATCCAGGCCGACGCGGCCGAGACGACCAGGAGGATGCCGTACCAGTTGAGCGGTACGCTCGTCGTCAACGGAGCCTCCGCTCCCCCGGGCTCACGTCCCGGCCAGGGTCGGATACGGCGGGAACCCGGCGCACAGCTCGCGGACCTCGGCACGGATCTGCTCGAGGGCGCGGTCGTCGTCCCGTTCACGCAGGGTCCGCCCGATGAGGGATCCGACCGTCCGCATCTCGTCCGGGCCCATGCCCGCGGTGGTCTGGGCGGCCGAGCCGAGCCGGAGCCCCGAGGTGATGAACGGCGTCCGGGGGTCGTCGGGGATGGTGTTGCGGTTGCAGGTGATGCCGGCCCGGTCGAGGACCTCCTGGGCCGTCTTGCCGGTCAGCTCGGCGTCGAAGGTGCGGAGGTCCACCAGCACCTGGTGGTTCTCCGTGCCCCCGGACACCAGCCGGAAGCCGGCATCGGCGAGGGCGTCCCCGAGGGCAACGGCGTTGGCCACCACCTGGGCGGCGTACTGTTTGAACCCGGGTCGCGCCGCCTCGGCGAAGGCCACGGCCTTGGCCGCGATCACGTGCTCGAGGGGCCCCCCCTGGAGCCCCGGGAACACGGCACTGTCGATCGCCTTGGCCAGCTCGGCGGTGGTGAGGATGGCCCCGCCGCGAGGACCGCGGAGGGTCTTGTGGGTGGTGAACGTGACCACGTCGGCCACGCCCACCGGCGACGGGTGCACCCCGCCGGCGATGAGGCCGGCCGGATGGGCGGCGTCGAAGAGGAACCGCGCCCCGATCGAGTCGGCGATCTCCCGGAAGGGCAGCGGGTCGATGATCCGCGCGTAGGCCGTCGAGCCGGCCACGACGAGCTTGGGCCGCTCGCTGCGGGCGATGTCCGCCACCTGGTCGAAGTCGATGATCTCCCCCGGCTTGTCGGGGTCGTCGGTGGCGGCCGAGACGCCGTAGGAGACGAACCGCCAGATCTTGGAGGTGATGCTGGCCGGCGAGCCGTGGGTCAGATGGCCGCCGTGGTCGAGCCGCATCGCCAGAATGGTGTCGCCCGGGTCGAGGAGGGCCTGGTAGGCGGCCAGGTTGGCGTTGGCCCCGGCGTGGGGCTGCACGTTGGCGTGCTCGGCCCCGAACAGCGACGTGAGCCGGTCGCGGGCCAGGTCCTCGACCTCGTCGATAATCTGGTTCCCTCCGTAGTACCGCCGCCCCGGGTAGCCCTCCGAGTACTTGTTGGTGAGGATGGAGCCGGAGGCGGCCAGCACGGCCGGCGACGTGAAGTTCTCGGACGCGATGAGCTGGAGCGTGGTCGACTGCCGGCTGGCCTCCTCGGCGAGCAGCCGGGCGACCTCCGGGTCGCC
Organism: Acidimicrobiales bacterium; assembly: GCA_052143895.1. Lineage (GTDB taxonomy): Bacteria > Actinomycetota > Acidimicrobiia > Acidimicrobiales > RAAP-2 > Bog-756. The sequence goes on from JBKQRT010000155.1 coordinate 9,527, forward strand.
GGCCAGCCACTGGTCGAAGGGCGAGGCGGCATGGGGTGTGGTCATGGTGGGGACTGCTGCCTTTCTCGATGGTCGACGGCGGCGGGGACGGTGCGCACCCCCGGCCGCGGCAGTTCGAGCTCGGAGATCTCGTCGAGGCGTCGCTGGTGCCGCCCCCCGTCGAAGGCGGTGGAGAAGAAGGTGTCCACCACGTCGACCGCCTGCGCCTCCCCGGTGGTCCTGCCCCCCAGGCAGACGACGTTGGCGTCGTTGTGCCGCCGGGCCAGGTCGGCGGTGGTCACGTCGTGGACCAGGGCGGCCCGGATGCCGGCCACCTTGTTGGCGGCGATGCCGATGCCGATGCCGGTGCCGCAGACGCACACCCCTCGGTCGGCCACGCCTTCGACCACGGCGCGGCCCACCGCCGCACCGAACTCCGGATAGTCCACGGACACGTCGGGAGAGTCGGTGCCGAGGTCGATGACCTGGTGGCCGGCGTCGGACAGGTGCCGGGCCACGAAGCTCTTCAGATCGAACCCGGCGTGATCCGAACCGACGGCGATGCGCATCCCCCGAGTGTACCGACGGGAACCGGCTGCCGAGGGCGCCACGGTACGCTCGGAGCCCCCATGCGCCTCGCCCCCACCACGCCGGTCATCGTGGGCGTCGGCCAGGTCACCGGTCGGCCGGACCCCCCGGAAGGCCGTCCGCTCGCCGACCGCCCCGAACCCATCGCCCTGATGGTGGAGGCCGTCCGCGCCGCCTTCGAGGACTGCGACGGTGCCCCGCCCGGCGGGGCGGCGCGGGTCGGAAGGCGGCTGGCCGAACGTGCCCAGTCGATCCAGGCGGCCAACCCGCTGAGCTGGCACTACGTCAATCCGGCAGCGGCGGTGGCCGACGCCTTGGGGCTCGAGCCGGCCGAGCTCGTGGTCACCAGCACCGGTGGCAACAACCCCCAGGCCATGGTCAACGCCACCTCCAGGGCCATCGGCCGCGGCGAGCTGGACGTGGCCGTGCTCGTCGGTGCCGACTGCGTCTTCACCCAGGAGGCGGCCCGCCGGCACCCCGACCGCCCCACGCTGCCGTGGACGGTCCAGCCGGCGGATACGGACCGTCCGCTGCTGTTCGGGTCCGACCGCCGGGGAACCACCGACGCCGAGGAGGAGCGCGGCCTCGACCTCCCGATCCACGTCTTCCCGCTGTTCGAGAACGCGCTTCGCGCCCGGGCGGGTCGGACCCTCGACGAGCACCGCCTCCACATCGGCGCCCTCTGGGCCCGCTTCTCCGAGGTGGCCGCGGCCAACCCGTATGCGTGGCTCCGCCAGCCCCGGACCGCCGAGGAGCTCATCACCGCGTCGGACGCCAACCGGATGATCGCCTATCCCTACACGAAGCTGCTCACCGCCAACATGCAGGTCGATCAGGGTGCGGCCGTGCTCATCTGCTCGGTGGCCGCGGCCCGGGCCGCCGGGGTGCCCGAGGACCGCTGGGTGTTCCCGCTGTCCGGTGCCGACGCCGACGACCACTGGTTCCTCTCGCACCGGCTGGACTTCCACTCGTCACCGGCCATCCGGCTGGCCGGGTCGACCACGTTGGCCGCCGGCTGCGCCGACATCGACGACGTCGCCCACCTCGACCTCTACTCGTGCTTCCCGTCGGCCGTCGAGATCGCCGCCTGCGAGCTCGGCCTCCCCGACGACGACCCGTCCCGTCAGCTGACCGTGACCGGCGGCCTCACCTTCGGCGGTGGACCTGGCAACAACTACGGCACCCACTCGGTGGCCTCGATGGTGACCACCCTCCGGCAGGACCCGGGTTCGCTCGGCCTGGTCACCGGGCTCGGCTGGTACCTGACCAGGCACAGCATGGGCCTCTACGGCACTGAGCCCCGGCCCGGCCGGGACGCCGTCCCGCCGCCCGAGGGCACCGTCATCGAATCGGTGGGCGGCTTCACCTGGGCCGACCCCCAGGCCGCCGTGGCGTCGTCGCCCCAGTGCGCCCCCGATGCCGACGCCGCCGGCGAGGTCACCGTCGAGACCTACTCGGTCTCCTACGACCGGACCGGGTCGCCGGTCCGGGGTGTGGTGGCCTGCCGCACGCCCGAGGGACGACGGGCGTGGGCCAACGTCACCGACGCCGACCACCTGCACCTGCTGGTGACCGAGGAGGGGTGCGGCCGGCTCGGCACCCTCGACCCCGACGGCCGGGTCGACCTTCGCTAGTTGTTCTGCCCAGCCAGGGGCCGACGGCCGGGGTGGGACCGCCGTCCACCGCTCAGATGGGCGAGTGGCGTGCGGCGATCGGCGGGGGCGCCTTGGGCTCGCGGTACCGGTGCTTGAAGGCCGCATAGGCGAACGGGCCGGACAGCAGCGGCAGCCAGTAGGAGGCCAGGCGGTAGGCCAGGGTGGCCAGGAACGCCTCGCCCGCCGTCAGGCCGGCCAGAATCAACAAGGCGGTGAGGCTGGCCTCGACGATGCCCAGCCCGCCGGGGGTAATGGGCACCAGGCCGATGACCCCGGCCACCGCGTAGGCCAGCAGGATGAGGGACGGGCGGGGGTGGGCGCCCACGGCGAAGACCGAGAAGAGCAGGCACAGGTAGTCGAAGGCCAGGCGGCCGGCCGACAGCAGCGTGGCCTGCCACCACTGCTGTCCGAGCACCGCCCGGATGAGGTCCCGCTGCTCCAGCAGCCGCTCGGGGAGCCCGCTCAACGGGGCGCGCTTGCGCAGCAGCCGGTTGCGGACGGCCTGGGCGCCACGACCGGCCCACCGGAGCGGTGCGTCGGCGGCCATCACCCAGGCGCCGAGCCCGACGAACAGGACGAACCCGATGGCCCCGAGGACCGCCGCCTCCGCCAGGCCGCGGGGCACGGGGGACCCGAACAGCACCGCCGGCAGGACGAAGACGGGCAACGCCAGCAGGCCGCCGATGCCCAGGAACGAGAAGGCGGTCAGGCCGCCCACCGCCTCGCTGGCATCCATCCCGCTGAGCGCCAGCATCCGGAACTGGAGGGCGGCGCCGGGGGCCGCACCCCCCGGCACGATGAGCGAGATGGCGTTGCCGGCCAGCTGGGCGGTGATCACCGAGAACCACGCCTTGGTCCGCAGGGCGATGCGCTGGAGGGAGAAGGTGCAGGAGAAGTGGATCAGCTCGGCCAGCAGGGCGGGGATGAACCACAGCAGGTTGAGGGTCACCAGCTTGGGCCACGAGTGCAGCACGGCGATGAGCTCCGGCAGCACGTAGTAGAGCGCCACCCCGGCGATGAGCACCACGATCGAGCGCTTGACCATCGCCTTCCACGGGAAGGGCTGCTCCTGCTGCTCCTGGAACCGCGACTCGAACGAACCCGGCTTCGGGTCCCCACCCGGGCGCGCCGGACCCCTCGTCTGGTCAGCTCCCATCAGCCGGTCCCGATCCCCTCATCGGTGCGGTCGGTCAGCCCTCCGCCAGGGCCCCGGCGGCGGCCCCGGCGGCGGCGAACAGGATGGTGGCGCCCCGGAGGTCGCCCTCGAGGCCGCCCTCCATGCGGTTCATCACGTAGCAGATGGTGAGCTGGGTCTCCAGGTCCATGACGATGAGCGAGCCCCCGTAGCCGCCCCAGAAGCAGGACCGCGGCCCGATCGGCATCATCTCGGAGCTCAGGCCGTAGCCCATCCCGAACCGGTAGGGCATGCCGAGGACGAGGTCCTTGCCGTGGAACTGCTCATCGAAGACGGCCTCGCATCCGGCGGTGGACAGCAGGCGGACGCCACGCGCCTCGCCGCGCCCGGCGACGATCGACTGGATCTGCGCCACCGACCGGGCGTTGCCGTGGCCGTTGGCCGCCGGGATCTCCGCCCGCCGCCACCACTCGTGCCGGGGGAACGTGGCGTCGAGCGGCGGGTTGGACAGGGTCCGCAGGGCGATGGCCGAGGCGCCGAGGGCGTCGGTTTCGATGGGTGGCGGCGGGATGACGAGGGACACCCGGGCGTCCTCGGACTCGGGGAGCCCGATGAAGAAGTCGGCGCCGAGCGGTGCCGCCACCTCGTCGGCGAACCACCGCCCGATCGACACGCCGGTGATGCGGCGCACGACCTCGCCGATCAAATAGCCCTGGGTCACCGCGTGGTAGCCCGAGGCGGTGCCCGGCTCCCACCACGGCTCCTGGGCGGCCAGCATCGACGTGCACCGTTCCCAGTCGGCCAGGCCCTCGGGCTCGAGGTGCTCGGTCCAGCCGGACAGGCCGGCGGTGTGGCCCATCAGGTGGCGGACCTCGATGGCCTCCTTGCCGGCGGCAGCGAACTCCGGCCAGTAGGAGGCCACCGGCGCGTAGAAGTCGAGCTCGCCACGGTCGGCCAGCATGAGCGCACAGAGGAAGGTCATGGTCTTGGTCGTCGACCAGACGTTGGTGATGGTGTGCTCACCCCAGGGCTCCGTGCGGGCCTCGTCGGCGAAGCCGCCCCAGACGTCCACCACCGGTTCGCCCTCGAGGAAGACGGCCACCGACGCCCCCACGTCGGTCCCGGCGTCGAGGCTGGCGGCCAAGGCGTCGACCACCCCGCCGAACCGGATGTCCCAGGTCCCCTCGACGTCAGCCATCGCCCCACCTTCCGTTCGTATCCGACGACCCCGATCATTCCACGGCCGACCGATCGGCGGCACCCCCACGGTCCGGTGCCAGGACGGCGACCCGCACCTATTACCCTGGTGAGCCGTGAGTGACACCACCGGCGCCCAGCTGACCCGCGACACCTACGATCGGCTCCAGGCCGAGCTCGAGGACCTGACCACCCGGGGTCGGGTGGAGATCGCCGCCGCCATCGAGTCGGCCCGGGCCCTCGGCGACCTGTCCGAGAACGGCGACTACCACGCGGCCAAGGACGCCCAGGGGAAGATGGAGTCGCGCATCCGCCAGCTCCAACGGCTGCTCAAGACGGCCACGGTGGTGGACTCGGCGCCGTCGGCGGACGGCGCCGTCGCCCACGGCGCTGTGGTGACCCTCCGCTACGAGGGGGACGACGAGGACGAGACGACCGACTACTTCGTGGGGTCGATCGAGGAGCGCCAGGGCGACCTGACCGTGGTGTCACCCGGCTCGCCGCTCGGCCGGGCACTGCTGGGTCATGCCGCGGGCGACGTGGTGGAGTACGCCGCACCCGGCGGTACCCTCCGGGTCGAGATCGTCAACGTGGGGAACTGAGGCCGATGACCGACACCGCCCGACCCGCCGACGGAGCACCCCGGACCCTGTCCGAGAAGGTCTGGGACCTCCACGAGGTGCACCGTGGCTCCGCCCAGGAGCCCGACGTCCTCTTCATCGACCTGCACCTCATCCACGAGGTCACCTCCCCCCAGGCCTTCGACGGCCTGCGCCTGGCCGGACGCGGGGTGCACCGGCCGGACCTGACCATCGCCACCGCCGACCACAACGTACCGACCGCCGACATCGACAAGCCGGTCGCCGACCCCATCTCGGCCAGGCAGCTCGAGGTGCTGGCGGCCAACTGCTCGAAATTCGGGATCACCTGCTACCCGATGGGCGACGCCAACCAGGGCATCGTCCACATCATCGGCCCGGAGCAGGGGCTCACCCAGCCCGGCATGACCATCGTGTGCGGGGACAGCCACACCTCGACCCACGGTGCCTTCGGTGCGCTGGCCTTCGGCATCGGCACCAGCGAGGTCGAGCACGTGCTGGCCACCCAGACGCTCCCCCAGCGCCGCCCGGCCACCATGGCCGTCACCGTCGACGGCGAGCTCCCCCCGGGGGCGACGGCCAAGGACCTGGTGCTGGCCGTCATCGGCACCATCGGGACCGGAGGAGGCGCCGGGCACGTCATCGAGTACCGGGGGTCGGCCCTCCGCACCCTCTCGATGGAGGGCCGGATGACCGTGTGCAACATGTCCATCGAGGCGGGCGCCCGTGCCGGGATGATCGCGCCCGACGACACCACGTTCTCCTACCTCGAAGGTCGGGACCACGCGCCGAAGGGGGCGGCCTGGGAGGAGGCCCTGGCCCAGTGGCACACCCTCCCGACGGACGAGGGGGCGTCCTTCGACCGCCGGGTCGAGCTCGACGCCGGCGACCTGGCCCCGTGCGTGACCTGGGGCACCAACCCCGCCCAGGTGGCCCGCATCGACGCCGCCGTACCCGACCCCGGCTCGTTCGAGCACGCCCACGACCGCGAGGCGGCCGCCCGGGCCCTCGACTACATGGGCCTGACCGGGGGGACCCCGCTGCGGCACATCGCCGTCGACACCGTCTTCATCGGGTCGTGCACCAACGGCCGGATCGAGGACCTCCGGGCCGCCGCCGAGGTGCTGCGCGGACGGCGGGTGCGGTCGGGCCTGCGGGCCCTGGTGGTCCCCGGGTCGCACCGGGTGAAGGCCCAGGCCGAGTCGGAGGGGCTCGACGCCGTGTTCCGTTCGGCCGGCTTCGACTGGCGGGAGCCGGGGTGCTCGATGTGCCTCGCCATGAACCCCGACAAGCTGGGTCCCGGCGAGCGGGCCGCCTCCACCTCCAACCGCAACTTCGAGGGCCGGCAGGGCCGGGGTGGCCGCACCCACCTGGTGTCCCCGGCGGTGGCCGCCGCCACCGCGGTGGCCGGCCACTTCGCCTCCCCCGGGGAGCTCGACTGATGCAGGCGATGCAACTTGTCAGTGGGCGGGCGGTTCCCCTCGATCGCTCCGATGTCGACACCGACCAGATCATCCCGTCCGACTGGCTGAAGCGGGTCGAGCGCACCGGGTTCGGCGCCGGGCTCTTCGCCGAGTGGCGGGACGACCGCGAATTCGTGCTCAACCGCGAGGAGTACGCCGGGGCCACCATCCTCGTCGCCGGGCCGAATTTCGGCACCGGTTCCTCCCGGGAGCACGCGGTCTGGGCGCTCATGGACTACGGCTTCGAGGCGGTCGTCTCACCCGGGTTCGCCGACATCTTCCGCAACAACTGCACGAAGGCGGGGCTGGTGCCGGTCCAGGTGGAGCCCGACGTCGGACGCCGGCTGCTCGACCTCGTCGCCGAGGAGCCGTCCCTCCTCATCACCATCGACATCGAGCGGGGGACCCTCGAGGTGCCGGCCGCCCACATCGAGACCACCTTCCCCCTCGACGAGTTCACCCGCGCCCGGTTGCTCAACGGCTGGGACGACATCGGGCTCACCCTGCGTTACGAGGACGAGATCGAGGCCTACGAGGCCGCCCGTCCGTCGTGGCTTCCCACCACCCGCTGACGCTGCCGGACGTCGGCTGCGTCAACCACGCAGGCGCCGGGGTTTCGGTGAGAGTCCACCGGGTCCCCGGCGCCGACTACCACGAGGGGCAGGGGGGCAGCCGACGTCGGGGGACCCGGTAGATGAAGAGTTGCGAGCGCCGCTACCTTCCTCGCAACTTCGATCGTGTCGCTCCCCGCTCGGCGGGAAGTCCCGTGTCGGTCACGCGGACCGCCACTGCGACAAACGGTACACGAAGGGGGATCGCCGCACCGGGAACCCCTTCCGCAAGGGATGAGCAGCCCGCCTGGACATTAGACCCCGTCGGCATCTTCTGCTCCCCGTACCATCGCATACCCCTGGTCCGCCCACTACCACGTCACCGCCCGATGTACTGGCGGGTTACTGCGATGCTGCCGCCATGCTAGGTCCGACCGCCCCCCGGGTCAACTGTCCCGGCGGGAGAGTCCGGCGTGATCCGACCCCGGGACGCCGACCGTGGCCGTGCGCCCCGGGACCGGCGCCCGGAACTGGGGAAGGGACCCGGCCGAGCCGGGTCCCTTCCCACGAGCCCCCGACTGCAGGGCTCCGACCGGTCACCCGAGGGCGACCGTGATGCTCAGTTGATGTCGCTGCTGTTGCCGTTGCGCACGAGGCAGAATCCGGAAGGATTCGTCGTGTTCGACGTGTTGTCGATCAGGCTGTAGTACGGGTCGCTGGACAGCGAGGTGTCCGGAGAGCTCACCACACCAGGTGCGTACTCGTTGAACGGACTCGACGGCGAGGTGTCCAGCGGGAAGAAGCCCGACTGCGTGATGCCGGTCTCGATCTCCGTACGGTAGCTGACGTTGGTGAGCGGGTCGATGTCCGCCACCGTCCCCGTCTTGCAGAGGAACCCGAACTCGCTCACGAAGTTCAGCGCGGCGTTGCTCGACGGCGTAGCAGCCGACGAGTTTTCCACCACGTTGTAGAGGAAGCGGTAGATCGGGAACGCCTTGGCATTGGTCGGGCTGTTCACATCGAGCACGATGGACTTGGCCGACGGGGCGACGGCCTTCTTGTCGCTCGGGCCCTTGACACTCCCGAGGTAGGTCTGGTACGAGTCGCCGGCCGGCTGCGGGCACCGGTTCGACTTGCACTGGGTCGAGTACTTCCCGTACGAGAAGAAGTAGATCGCGTTCGGGATGTCGTTGTTGTACCAGGCCGAATGGGTATCGACGATCGCGGAGATCTCGTTCTCGAAGAGACCGAGGTGGGTCGCCGAGGTCCCGACCGACTCATTGCTGAGGCACGCAGGCGTGTCGTCCGCGGAGTTGTAGGAGCTGTCGTTGGGATAGGCGACGACCTGCGAGGCCCATGCCTTCTCCGTGCCCGACCCGTTCTGCGCCATGTAGCAGTCGATCGGCTGCGGCGTGCTGGGGTCGGCGTCACCGTTGAGGCAGCGCCAGTCCATGGTCACGGGCGAACCACCGATCGTGCACTGGAGATGGTTGTTGTAGATGTCCGCCAGGTTCTGCAGGGTCATCGACTTGACGCTGCTGTTGCAGAAGCCGGTGGCGGAGGTGCGGAAGCAGACCCACGACACGCCGTCGATGGCGTAGGCGATGTAGTTGTCCGCGGAGGTACCGTGGGTGATGTACGGCCCGGAGGACGCCCGGGCGAACGACAGCGGCGTGTTTCCCACCGCGTTGCTGTTGAGCTCGTTCACCCCGGCGCCCGAGCCGATGGCCGGCTCCTGGTAGGCGACGTCGTTGTAGGGGTTCTCCGATGCGGCGGCGTAGCCATCCTCACCGGTTGCACCCGGCGAGTAGGTGCCGGAGCAAGTGTAGGTGACCGGCGTCGCCGTGCCTTCCGCACAGCCGGGCGACTGGCTGAACAGGAGGCTCAGGCTACCCATCACCTCGTAAGCGGTGTTCGAGCCACCGCCGTTGAGCACGCTGGTGGTGGTGGCTCCTGCCGTGCCGGCAAAGGCCAGCGAGGCGACCGATAGGCCGAAAGCAGCAGTGGCCATGGCCACGCCCTTTCGGCGGTTGAACAGCTTCTGGAACATGTTCGTTTCTCCTCTGTAGTGGCTGGGGATCGAGGGCACCCAGCGGTTCACGCAACCGCCGCCGGCCCTCACTGGCACCGTAAACAATCCAGGTAATCGCTTCGTCACGGATGCGTGCGGCCCGGATTAACTCTTGGTGACGCCGTGACCCCGGACCGTGCCGGTCCGAGTGCCCTGCGCGGTTCCGGCAGCGCTCTCGGTGGCGGACGCACCGGAGTCCGTCGGGGAAACCTCCGAACGGCCCACCCGAATCGGGTCAGAACGTTGCCGGCAGGGCCCGGGCCAGGCTCTCGCAGGCGAACAGCCCGCAGGCCACCAGCACCGGTACGGCGAAGAGATAGACCAGCCATGGACGGCGGGAGCGCCATGCGACCAGCGCTGCTCCGACCAGCACCACGATGGTGATCAGCGACCACATGACCAGGAGACCACCCGCCACCGGGTCGCCGGCGAGCCCCAGCTCGTAGGTCGGGACGGCGACCACGTTGGCCGGCACCGCGACGGGCCGACCGACCAACCGTGCCACCACGGCCAGGCGCCCGCTCGGGACCGCCGACGAGTTGGAGGTGATCAGTGTCAGCCGGCTGTCGGTGGTGGGCGTGATCACGTCCCGCTGGCCGGCGCCGACCACCTCGGTGCGCACCACCCGGTAGGTGAAGGTCCCCGCGCCGTCCACGGTCCGGATCCGATCGCCTCGGCGGAGGTCGCCGAGGGAGGCGAAGGGGGCGCCGAACGTCACCCGCCGCCCGGCGATCACCGAATTGCCGGGCGAGCCGGGTAGGGCGGATCCCGGCATGAGGCCCGGTCCGTCCATGAGGTCGGACGCGCTGGTCCCCTCCACCACCACCTGGTGGAGGCCGAGCGCGGGGATCTCGAGGACCGCCGCCGCGCTGCCTTCGGGGGGGACGTGCCCGGACACCAGGCTGTAGACGGACAACGGCTGACCGACCAGCGAGCCGACCAGACGCTGCTGGTTGCGGCTGGCGGTGAGCGGGGTAAATGCGAACAGGTAGAAGACGAAGAGGACGAGGAGCACCCCCACACCGGTCAGGCCGACCCCCACCACGCGGCGGACCGGGATGTTCGGTATCCGGATGGTGAGGCCGGTCTGGCCGTCAGCCGCCTCCTCGCTCTCCCTGTCCGCCCGGCCGGGGTTCCGGTCGTACCCGGATGGCCTGGCCCACTCGTCAGGGGAGCCGTCCTCGTCGACGTCCGCCCCCGGTTCCACCGTGCCTGCCGGCGAGGGTGCGACCATCGAGGACCGGGTCTCGGTCATGGCGGGCCTCCGGCGGTGCGCCGTCGTCGTCGGAGCTCGGGCAGGAGCAGGAGGGGACCGGCGATCAGGCAGGCCAGCGCGAAGAGCAGGAGAACCGGCAGCAGGAACCGTGACACGGTGTCGAGGCTGACGAACGCGATCCCCGCCGGGGTGACGGTGCGGTACACGACGCCGCCCCGGCCGGAGGAACCGGAGGCCGAAGCCGCGCTGGCCGCCGGTGCAACCGACGAGCCCGAAAGGGGCAGGAGGGATGGCTCCGTGAGCCCCTCAGAGGCGGGCTCGAACCCTCCGACCGACGTCGATCCACCCGACGAGGCCGGCGTGGACGCGGTCGGCGTCCCGGACGACCCCTTGGCCGGCGCGGACGGGGCCTGCGCCACGATGTCCCTCGTGATCTCCGCCATGGCCGTCTTGTAGATGCCGTCGGGGAGGGGGGCGTAGCCCTCCGGGAGGACGCCCGAGTTACCGGTGTGCGAGAAATTGACCAGGTTGGTCAGGAGCTCCTTCTCGGCGCTGGCATCCGCGGCCGTCTGCGGCGTGGTGGGCACCAGGGCGTAGGTGATGTCCGGCATGGGGTACGCGTCCGGGCTGGGGGCTGTGCCGTAGTTGATCGGATAGGTGCCCGCCGGGCACGTCGGCTCGGGGAGCGGGCACGTGGTGACATCGGCCAGGGCGGCGTCGATGGACGCCGGGGTGGGCGCCACGAAGTTGCCGTCGGCATTCTGGAGCTTCGCCGTGTTGAGCCCGTTGAACGACGCGTCCGACGAGTCCATGATCCCGAATGCGGCTTCGGGGTTGGCCGGCGGAAAGCCGGGCAACGACCCGCCTCCGTAGATCTGGTTCCGAATGTTGTGCGCCTGGATTGCGGGGCTCTCGAACTCGCCGTACCCGCCGTTGCTGGCCAGCGAGGGGAGGGTCGAGTAGGCGTGGCAGGTCGGGTACACCCACGGCGGAGTCGGCTCGGGCGGCGGTGGGGGCCACGCCTCCGAGGCGTACGGCGGGACGGTCAACGTGGTGTGGGCGACGTTGGGGTCGAGCAGGCTCACCGTCACGGGGTTCTTCTGGCCCTTTGGCGGGTTGATCTCGGTGACGGTCACATTGATGGGGACGTTCGGCGCGCTGCAGATCCAGTCGGTCGCCTGGTAGCTGGCTCCGTTGGCCACGTCCGACATGTCGGACTGGAGCGCCCTCGGGCCGAGCAGACCGCTCGAGACGGGGTTGAGCAGGTTGAACGCGTTGTAGGGGAGCTCGTTGTTCAGCTGCGTCACCACCGACTTGCTCGAGCACTTCTTGAGGTTCTTGCAGTCCAGGGGCGGGATGAGGTTGTCGGCGTCCACGATCGTCGGGTTGGAGCCGGTCGTCAGGTACCCCCCGGCGGATTCGTACGTGGACGTGATGAGTCCGGCCACCATGTTCGGTGTCAGGTTGTAGGTCGAGATGGGGTAGTCGAGGACGCCGTTCGAGGCTCCCGCCAGCATGGACACCACCGTCCCCGAGACGGCTACCGGGATGTACGCGTACTTGCGTCCGCTGCCGGCGAGCAGGCTCGCCTGGGTGACGTCGGCCGGGTCGTCGACGTAGGCGATCTGTACGCTCGATGATCCGGAGGCGAAGTCGGAGACCACCGAACGTGAGTCGGTGGCCGTGTTGATGTCCACGGCGCCGCCCGATCCCTGGCAGGTGGCGTCCACCGCCGCGGGCAGGAAGTGCTCCATGCTGAACGAGCTCTCCGTGTTCACCACCGGGGCGGACGGCGGGCACCCGGCCCCCTGGGCGGCGAAGTTCAGCGGGACGATCGCCGTGTTCGACGACGAGTCGGGAGGTCCCGTGCCGATCCCGGGCCCGTTGCCGACCTCCAGCGTCACTTCGAGCGCGCAGGCGTCGGGCGCGTTGTCACAGAAGAAGCTCGGTTCCACCCCGACTCTGTTCTGGACGTCGTGCGCCGGCAATGCCGTGTTGCTCTCCCCGGACTGGTCGAAGAACACGGGATACGCGTCCTGGGTCAGGTTGCCGTTCGTGGGGTCGGTGTTGATCGGGACGCTGACCGGTGTGTAGTAGTCCGACTCCCACTCGCCCCACAGGCACGACGGGTCCGTCGGCGAGGATGCCGTCTGGCACAGGGTTATCCGCATGCTGTCACCCGTAGGGAAGTTGGTGCCCTTCACCTGCACGTACTGACCGTCGACCAACTCGGACGCCGGACCGACGTCGATCGTGGGGCACGGCGCCGTGGCACAGGGCAGGGTCTCCACACACCCGTCCTGCCCGTCACTCGGGCAGGACGGGGCGGCGCCGGCCGAGGCGGCGCCGTGGGAGAGTAACGAGGTGGTGCTCACCACCGTGAGGGTGGCGATCCCCAGCGCGAGGACTGCCAACCCGGTGATCATCCGTCGCAATTGCCCCTGTCGCCCTCTGGGCATCCCTGCCTCTCTGCTCCTCGTGCTCTGCGCGACCATCACGTGGTCCGCTCGTCGGGCCCGTCTCCGACCGGGGCGGACCGGCGTCTCCGCGCCTGGGCGATGAGTGGCGGTGCCAGGACGATCAGCGCAGCGAACAGCAACCAGCCCAGCAGCTCGAGCACCGGCGCACCTGCCACCTGCCGACTGGCCGCCACCAGCGCGTCGGCGCGCAGGTACTTGTTCTGCCCGCTGGCCCCGAGCGGCACCGCCTCCCCCGCCGCCCCTGCCTCCCCGCCGGCGCCGCCCGACGCCGAGCCGGACCCGCTCGAGCCGGAGCCACTGCTGGCGCCACCGCCCTTGCCGGAGCCTCCCGCGCCTCTCGCCGAGGCGCCTGCTGCGCCGCCGCCGGCGGCTCCGGCCGCCAGGGTCGAGGTCACCGCCCCGGGCTGGTTCGGGTTCTGACCGATGATGGCCGGTTCTCCCGGGAGCGCGATCTGCCCGTCCACGTAGGGGTTCTTGCAGGTGGCCGCGGAGACCGGTGGCGGTTGCTGACCCCCGTTCAGGCGCCCGATCGCATCGAAGTCCTCCTGGACGAGGTTGGGCGGCAATGGCGAGTACCCGAGGTCGGCCATGGCCTGCTGGCCCGCGCACGCCACGTAGCCGATGAACACGCCCAACGCCTGTCCCTTCGCACTCGGGAACGTCGACGCGGCGTTGCCCGGGTCGGCCGCGCACGTGGTGGGCGGGCTCTGGGCACCCGCCAGCTGCGGCGAGCACGGGGTGACGAAGTAGCTGTACGCGGAGAGTGGATAGGCGTTGGGGAGCGGGTTCGTGTACACGTTTGTCAGGTCCTGGGTGAGGTCGGCGTGGAGGATGGCCGCCTCGAGGGCGGTGGCGACGTTGAGCGACGTCGGCTGCACGGCGTGCCCGCTGGCGTTGATCATCGAGACGACCGGAAAGGCGTGCTCCTTGGCATAGGCGGTCTCCACGTAGGTGATCGATCCCTCGCTCGAGACGGCGGACACGTAGTTGGCCGCATTGTCGGAGCCGTTCTGCGGGACCGGGTTGCCGGACGCCCACCCCGGATAGGTCTGAGAGCTCACCGGGTACCCGGGGGTGGGAATGGGCCACGACGCGCTCGGCTGTCCCACGACGTCGAGGTGAAAGGCAGTCTGTGCCGACACGAAGTTGCTGTTGTCCTGATGGAGCATGTAGTCCGAGAGCAGGTAGTTCTCACCCGAGGCATCGGATCGGTACACCGGAATGATCCTGCCCGAGGGGAGGTCCCCGGCGAGCTGGGGGTTGAGCTTGGCGATGTCAGGGCTGTTCCACGACGAGATCTCACCGAGGAAGATCTCGTCGAGCACGTGGGGGTTGAGCTGCAGGCTCGTGATCCGCTGCCCGTCATTCCCGGTGAGGTTGTACATGAAGGCGAGACCACCGGCGACGTCCGGCATGTACTGGTAGGGGTCGTTGGGGTAGTAGGTCGACTGCTGCGAGCTGTACGGGATGTCGGAGGCGGCGAAGTCCACCTGGTTCTGGGCGAAGGTGTTGAGGCCGACCACCGACGACTGGACCTGCCAGTTGATGTTCAGGCCGAACAGGGTGGCAGTCTGCCCGACCCAGGACTGGATGGCCACGCTGGCAAAGCTCGATCCGGTGGACTGCATGTTCGGGCTCGCGGCGGCCGGTATGGCACTCCACAGCAGCGCGAGGCAGCTCGCGACGACGATCGACGCTGCCGATGTACAGCGCCGCACCCGCCGGGTCGGGTGCGCCTCAGCCGAATTGGCCAGTGACATAGTCCGCTGTCCTTTGGTCGGAGGGTTCCGTGAAAATCGTATCGGTGGGGCCGTGCTCCACGATGTAGCCCGGCTTGTTCTCCTCGGCGAGGAAGAACGCACAGTGGTCGGAGACCCGCTGTGCCTGCTGCATGTTGTGCGTGACGATGACGACGGTCACCTCCTCGGCGATCTCGTGGATGGTTCGTTCGATGCGAAGCGTCGACGTCGGGTCGAGGGCCGAGCAGGGTTCGTCCATGAGCAGCACTCGGGGCCGTACCGCCAGGGCCCGCGCGATGCACAGCCTCTGCTGCTGACCGCCGGACAGCGCCCCACCGAGCTCGCCGAGACGGTCCTTGACCTCGTTCCACAGCCCGGCCTTCGTGAGCATCTCCTCCACCAGGTCGGCACGGTTCTGCGGTGTCGCCCGGGAGAATTTGAGGCCCGAGAGCACGTTGTCGGCGATGGTCATGGCCGGAAACGGATTGGGCTTCTGGAAGACCA
>JBKQRT010000156.1:0-3447 GCA_052143895.1 Acidimicrobiales bacterium
AGGTCACCCCACTCTTCCGACGCGCCGGCCACCAGATTGTCGGACGCGGCGGTGTCACGCTGACCGAGAAGTGGGCCGACGGCGCTGCCAGCCTTTTCGGGATGATGACCCGTGGCTTTCCGAATATGTTCGTCATGCCGGCGCCGGGTCAGCAGGCGGTGGTGACCGTCAACTACACGCAGCTGGCCGAGCTCGGGGCCGAGTTCATCGGCGGCGCCGTCGGGCTGCTCGAGCAGCAGGGCGTGGATGTGTTTGACGTGAGCGGCGAGGCCGAGGAGGCGTGGACGCAGAAGATCGTTGACTCCTTCGTCGACAGCAGCGCCGTCATGTCCGCCTGCACGCCGTCGCGCATCAACAACGAGGGCCACCCGGAAGCGATGAACCCCCGCAACGGCAACTACGGCCGCGGGATGGGCGACTGGTTCGCCTATCGCGAGCGGCTCGAGCAGTGGCTCGAGGCCGGCAGGTTCGAGGGCCTGGAGCTCGAGGTCCGGTCGACGGCGTCGTGAGCGCGCGTCAGCGGGTTGCCGTCGTGACCGGCGGCGGGGGCGGGATCGGAGCGGCGATCGCCGAGGAGCTCGGCCGTGGCGGCTGGTTCGTCGTCACCGTCGACCCCCTCGTCACCCTGGACGGCTCCGAGCAGCTCCCGGAGCCGGAAGAGACCACCGCCGGTCGGATCGTGGCGGCAGGCGGCTCGGCCCGAGCCTCGTCGGTGTCGGTGACCGACAGCGAGGCAGTCAGCGGCCTGTTCCGGGAGCTGGTCGACGAGCACGGCGGGCTCGACGCCGTCGTCAACGTCGCCGGCATCACCCGGCAAACCTACTTCGCCCACGGCACCGAGGAGGACTGGCTCGCGGTGCTCGCAGTGCACCTCGGGGGCTACCTCAACGTGCTCGACGCCGCGCTGCCACTCATGGCCGCCGCCGGACACGGACGCGTCCTCGGCGTCACCTCCGGATCGGGGTGGCGGGCCGCCGATGCCGGCGCGTACAGCTGTGCCAAACGGGCCATCGCCGCCCTCACGTGGCAGCTGGGCCGGCAGGCGCCACCGGGCGTGACTGTCAACGCGATCTCGCCTATCGCGGCCACCCGAATGGTCGCCGCGGCGGCCGAGCGCGCTCGTCGGGCGGGCATGACCGGAGGCGGTGGCGGGCTCTCCCTCTTTGCGTCGATGCCGGGCCCCGAGGACCTCGGGCCGCTCGCCGCACACCTCGTCGGAGACGGATTCGGGTGGTGCACCGGCCGGGTGCTCTTCGCCGGCGGCTCGGAAGTAGCGGTCATCGAAGAGCCCCGCCTTCTCGAGGTGGTGCGCAGCGACGAGGTGGTCTCCCTCGCCCGGGTGCTTGAGGCCGTCATCCCTCGCGCCTTCGCCATGGCCGAGACCAGCCAGGCGAGCGACGGTGGCGGCAACCCCCGGTTCGGGCCGATCTTCGACGAGCCGGCGCCCGCCGAGCTCGCGTCGGCGCAGGTGCGGTCCTGTGCTGTCGTCACTGACCGCCCACAGCTGGCAGCTTCTCTCACTGCCGCACTCGAGGCCCGGTCGGTAACCTGCCACCGCGTCGAGGTCGCGCACGGCTTCGGCAACGCCGCCAACGCACTGAGCTCCGTGGTCGAAGCCGCTGGGCCGATCGACGCCATCGTCGTCGCGCCCGCCGGTCCTCAGCCGACGGCCACCTCGACGGATGGTTGGGAGCGGTTGCTCGCTGAGCACCGCGGGATCGTTGAGCACATCCATACCGACGCCGGATGGGCCCGGGCGGCAGCCGACTACGCCGCCAGCGCCGCGCGTCCAGTCCGGCTGGTGACCCTCACCGACGCGGCCACCGCGGGAGGTCGCAGTCGAGCCCAGGCCTCGGCGCAGTTCGCTCGAGTTGCCGCGGGTTCGACGGAGGGGCGCATCACCGCCTTCGCTGCGAGCATCGAGACTTCGGAGGTGACAGCCGACCAGCCGGTCGGTGAACTCGTTGCCCACCTGCTCGGCCACCCCGATGCAACGGCTCTTGCCGGTGCCGAGCTGGTGATCGGCGCTGGCTGGCTCGGCCTTCGCAGTCACCCCCGACCGATCGGCAGCATTTCGTACGGTGGTCCGGCTGTCCCCGATTGGCTCGACACCATAATTCGGGAGGTCGCCGGCGCCACCGGCTACCAACCGTCGATGGAGGCCTGATGACCGACCAGCCCATCCGGGTCGTCGACGCTCACGTGCACCTCTGGGACCCCGCCCGCACAGACTGGTACCCGTACCTTTCGCGTCCTCCGGCACATGGCGCCGGCGATGCGTCGAGGATGCATCGCCGCTTCGACGTCGACTCCTATCGGGCGGAGACGGCCCGGTGGAACGTCGAAAAGTTCGTCAACGTCGCCGCCGCGACCGGTCGTCACTCGATCGAGGAAACCATCGAGCTCGATGGCAACGCAGATGCGAGCGGCGGCCCCGACGCCATCATCGGTGGTCTCCCGCCGACCGACACGGTGGCCGAGGCCGTCGAACTCATCGACCGGCAGATGGCCGCTTCACGCTTCCGTGGGGTCCGCCCGATGGGCCCCCCCCGGGAGCCGCTGCCCGATGCCGGAGTGCTCCACGCTCTGCAGGAGCGGAACCTGCTGTTCGAGCTGATGGCCCATCCCGATCAACTTCAGGTGGCGGCGGCGCAGCTCGCCGGCTTCGATGATCTGATCGTTGTCGTCGAGCACACCGGATGGCCCCGCTCGAATTCCGACGAGGAGCACGCCCTCTGGCGGGTCGGCATCGACGCGCTGGCCGGCCTCGGCGACAACGTCGTGTGCAAGCTCTCGGGCCTGGCGATGCCATTCGGGTCCATTCGCGTCGATGCCTTCGCCCCGTGGCTCGGGTACGCCATCGAGGCCTTCGGCGTCGACCGCTGCATGTTCGCCAGCAACTACCCCGTCGACGCGGTGTACGGCACGTTCGACGAGCTCTACGCCACGTTCAGCGCTGTGACGGCTGGTTTCGACAGTGAATCCCGCGGGAAGCTCTTTGCGAGCAACGCAGAGCGCGTCTATCGCTGCTAGGTGCGCTCTGTGGCACTGTTGCATTGAGCCATGCCAGCCCTTTCGAGGTGCCGAAGACGCTCAGATTCTTGTGCTGCCAAGCATTGTGAAGACATGAAACGCAAGCGTCTGACATCCATCCTGACCGCTAGTGAAAGCAGAATCCGTGGCAGCCGCGCTCAATGCAACAGTGCCGCGGTTCTTCAGGGTAGATGTGACCGCAAAATGGGGCCGTAGCCTGTGGGGGCCGAGAATCCCATCCACGCCCTTCACCAGCGGCTGTGGACCGCCGCCCCGAGGACACTAGGACAATGAGTACGGACATCCCCGTTATCGACAACGCCCCGTCGATGGAACGACGACAAGGCAGGCGTTGGGCGATCCTGTCGGTGTTGTGCGTGAGCCTCCTGATGGTGAGCCTCGACAACACAATCC
>JBKQRT010000157.1:0-2819 GCA_052143895.1 Acidimicrobiales bacterium
GGCCTACTTGGCCACGGTCATCGATCTGGCGAGCCGCAAGGTGGTGGGCTGGGCACTGGCCGACCACATGCGCACCGAGCTCGTCGAAGAGGCCCTCGAGATGGCCTTCGTCCAGCGCCGGCCAGCCTGGTAGGGATCACGGATTGTTCCCCAGACTCGATCACCGAAAGTCCCCAGTTGTTGAGCAGGGCGGCGAGCTTGATTCGAGTGTAGGTCAGTCCTCGGCGACCACCTCCCCAACGACCAGTTCGCTGACGTCCATCTGCTGAGACTCGGGCTCAGGGATGCCCCAATAGGTGCGAAAGCAGGCCATCGAGCACAGCCACGGCTCGCTGCACGACCAGTCGGCGGGAGCGGGGATGGAACAGACTGGACAGTGCGTCACGATCCAACCACCGCCTTGCGGGTGGCCTCGGCCCGGGCCCGGTGGCTGCGCATCCGGTAGCTGTCGCCGTCGATGTTCAACACCACGCTGCGGTGGAGGAGCCGGTCCAGCATGGCACCGGCGACCATCGGATCGTCGTTGAAGACCTTCCCCCAACTGGCGATGCCCAAATTGGTCGTGAGAGCGATGCTGCCCTTCAGGTATCGCTGGCTGACAACCTGGAACAAGGCAGCAGCGGCCTCGGCGGGGAGGGGCAGATAGCCCACTTCGTCGATGATCAAAAGGCGCGGTCCGGCGTAGAAGCGCATGGTCGTCGCCCACCGGCCCTCCAGGGCCGCCCGGTGGCATCGAGCGGCCAGTTCGGCGGCCGTCGTGTAGTACGTGCGCATGCCCGCAGCCACCGCTGCGTGTCCGAGCCCGACGGCGAGCATGGTCTTGCCCACCCCCGGCGGTCCGATCAGCAGCACGTTGGTGGCGTCCTCGATGAAGCGCAGTGTGCCCAGCTCGTCGATCATCTTCTTGTCCACCGACGGCTGGGCCGAGAAGTCGAAGTCGGACAGGGTGAACGGCGAGGGCAGCGAGGCGAACCGGGCCAGGCTGGCCCGCCGCCGCTCGTCGACCGCCTCCACCTCGACCGACAACAGTCGCTCCAGGAAGTCCTGGTGGCTGAGGTTGGCCGCCTTGGCTTCGTCGAGTGTTGCTGGTAGCGCTTCGGCCGCCGCGGTCATCCGCAGGAAGGCCAGGTGGGCTCGGAGCTCCTGGTATCGGGAGTGCTCACTCATGCCGGCACCTCCCCGGCCTCTGTGGCCCCGGGGAAGGCCAGGGCGATGATCTCGGCCATGGCCTCGAGGTCGACACTCGGCTCGGTGGCTGGTCCTTGGAGCAGGTGGGCCCGTTCGGCCAGGGCGGCCGGGCCGGGAGGTTTGTTGGCCTTGCGGTCACAGGGACGCATCGTGGAGAACTGGGAGAGCACTACGGCTTCGAGGGCCACCCGGTGGGCCTCGGTGCGCACCATGGCACCCGCACCGGGTTGGGCCAGGCGGTGGGAGACCAGTTCGACGCCCGAGGGCGAGAAGACCTCGAGGCTGCCGGTCCCCAGCCGGTGCCGGAGAGTGACCTCGGCCCCGCCCATCCCCGGGGGCACCGAGTAGCGGTTGCCCCGGAAGGCCACGCTGGCCTTGTCGTCGATGACCTTGTGCACCTCGATGGTGGCCGGGTAGGGGACGGCCGGCAGGGCCATCAGTTCCTCGGCGTCGGCCAGTTCACCGACGGTCGGCCACCTGGGATGTCCTTCCTCTCCGGTCAGCTCCTCGGGGTCGAGATAGCGCCCCGGTGGCCGCAGGCGGGCGTCCCCGGTGGTCGACCAGAAGTGGTCCATGCTCACCTGGGCCTCGGCCATGGTGGTGGCCGTCATGGTGCGCCACCAGCGCCCACAGCAGAACTTCACGCCGCACTCGACCGCCCCCTTCCGGTTCCCCCGCCGGGGAGGGCACGGAGTCACGATGGCCCCGTAGTGCTTGGCCACGGGAGCGAAGCTGGCCTGGACGTCGGCGGTGCCGGGCACGATGACCGTGGCCAGGCGGTCGGTGCGCCACTTGCGGGCAGTCCCGCCCAGGCGCCGCATCACCGCGTCCATGGCCTCGACGAGGTGCGCCTGGTCCATGGACTCGGCCAGCACCCCCCGGGTCTTACCCGAGTGGGACAGCGTGCCGAGGAGCCCATAGGCGGTCGCTCCCCACGGAGCCTTCCGCCGTTCGAACCAGTCCCACTGGATCTCCTCACCGGAGGGGTGGTCGATCTCGATGGTCTCTCGGCCCTTCACCCCCGAGCACGCCTCGCAGTGCGGGCGCAGCCCGGCCAGGCGGATCTGACGGGCGAAGCTCACATAGGACGACGGATACCCGAGAGCAACTACTTCGTCGAACAGCGCCGAGGCCCACAGGTGCGGGTCGTCGGCGAACCGGGCGACCACATAGGCCCGGTACTCGTCGAGCGGGTCGGGCACGTCGGTGCGGCGGACACCCGGTGTCCGTTGGCCCGACAGGTAGGAACGGACCGTCTTGCGGTCACGACCCAGGTGACGGGCGATGGCCGACACGGTCCACCCCCGCTTGAACAGTGCATCTGCTTCCACGTCTTCTCCCACTGAGAACATGGCAGGGGGCTCCTCGGGCTGGTCGGCTTGGACACCGCCAGCTTCGAGGGGCCCTCCACCGGCTTGGCGGACCCTTCAAGGAGCCCCTCGCCCTGCTCAGTGGGTGGGGAAATTCAGTGATCGTGGGTGGGGAATTTCAGTGATCCGCAGCACCCTCGGCGCAGCGGTGGCATACCTGGTCGCAGAGGCCGAACCGGGACTGGTCAGGCAGCTGGTGCTGGAGGAACCACCGCCTCCTCTTCCAGCGACGCCGCCGAGAGTGGCGCCGAACAAACCTTC
>JBKQRT010000158.1:0-3373 GCA_052143895.1 Acidimicrobiales bacterium
GTCCGACGCAGGTGCCAGGCGGGACACCACAATTGGTGACCGGAGCCATCGGGTGGGCGAACCGGCGAATGCGTCTATCCCTCCGGGAGACGCCACACGCTGTCATGTAAGGGACTTTCACCGGTGAAGGGCGAGCGATCCCACCACCCCCATCGATGCTCCAGCGTCATGCCCGCGATCCGGGCCATCAGGTCCAGCTCGGCTGGCCACACATATCGGAACGGTGCCGTGAATTCGCGGAAGCTGCCATCGGGACTTCGGTAGAAGTGCCGAGACCGGGAGATCTGCTTGTGCGTGCGGTCAATGAAGTCGTCGATGCCGATGTAGTCCTCCGTTACTGCGAACGGGACACCGGAATTGCCTGACGGTAACTGACGAAGACCGGGCACGCCGTTCTCGATTACAAAGCGGCCACCAGGGCGAAGGTGACGGGCAGCGTTTTCGAAGCATGCGACTTGTTCGTCCTGCGACGTCAGGTTCGTGATCGTGTTGTAGACCAGGTACACGAGGGAGAACTCGCCCTCCACGCGTGTCACGGCCATGTCGCCTTCGACGGCTGTGATATCGCTCGCTTCGGGCTTCGACCGCAGCACCGCCAGCATGTCCGTGGACAACTCGATCCCGGCGACCGGAACGCCCCGGGCAGCTAAGGGGATAGCGACCCGGCCAGTACCAATAGCGAACTCCATCGCCGCTCCGCCGCTGGTCAACTCGACCAGGCAGTCGACGGTCGCTTCGAGTACCTCACCAGCGAACATCCCCGTCCCAGGTTGGTCGTAGGCTTTGGCGATCTCGCCATAGAATCGGTTTTCTGGCACGCTCCAGCTTGGCCCGGCCCGAGCCGGCCCACAATTCATTTACGGACCATGCCCCGCTCCCGGCCGACGCACTACGCACTCGTAGCCGGCATCGGTAGGGGGCACCTTCCGTTGGTTGTCATTCGCCCTAAGTCGGCGGGATCTCACCGGCCGATCTTTCGTGCCTTGCGTTCGATGCCATTGAGGGTGCGGCGAAGGGAGAGAGCTTGCGAATGCGAGAGGGACCCGGCAAAGCAGACCAGGGCGGCGTCGGGATCGCGAGCGGCGGCCAGAGCCTCGTGCATGAGGACCGCTGTGTGGGCGTCCCCGGTACCAACGGCTGTGAACTGGATGGTGCGCCCGTCCATCCTGCGGTGCACCAATCCCTTGTGGACCAGACGGTCGAGGACAGTGGCCACCGTCGTGTAGGCGTAGTCGGGAAGCACTTGGGTCACATCGCGCACGGTCAGTTCACCGTCCGGCCGCTCCCAGAGGATTTCCATCACTCGCCGTTCGAGGTCGCCAAGCCTGGCCACGCCACAGTTGCAGTTGTCGCAGGTGCAAGGCTCACAGGCGCACATCGGGTTGTCACATGTCGTGATCGCAGTCAATGAGGAACCTCTCTTCGGCGTAACCACGCTGGTCGTGGCCTCGGCCGTGGGACTCCGTGTCACAGCATTAGAACAAGCATGTAGCCCATGGTCACGCACATGGCGATATGAGAGGCTGCTTCGAGGCGAGGTGCAAGCCACGGAGGGCGCGCCTCGTCCATACGATCATCTGCGGCATCCGAGTCCTGAGAGGTGTTCGGGGAACCTCCCACTGAGGCAAACACAGGTGCCGCCTGGTGCAGCGTGGTGCGAGACGGAGACAAGTTCCCGATCCTGTCCAGCTCCCAGATCGCCGAGGCAAAGAGGGCAACAACGAAAACCAGGGGCAAGAGGACGAAATCCGTGGTGGCGCCGGTGGCAGATCCCATAGCCATACTGCCGCCCGATCCCACTGCGGCTGGGACTGCGGCCAGGAACATGTAGAGCATGGCCAGCGACATCACCAGGTGAATGAGACGGCGGGAGAGCCGGTGCACATGCTTGTCATATCCGAGCCCTGTGCTCGGGTCCGTGACGAACTGATAGCAACGCCAGATGAACCAGGCCGCGAGGATGGAGAACACAACCTCCCACACCCCGCTGGGGATGGGATTGAGATCCGACACCAGCATCCCGGCCATGGCCGTCCCCATCAGGAAGTGAGCGATCTCCACATCCTCATGAGTCGGGCGCGACCACCTACGTGCTGCCACCAAACGACCGGCGCTGTAGACGGCCACTGCGATCATCACTGTGGCGAATATGTCGTTCAACCAACCTGGATTGGTCACGTCAGGCTCCTTCGACATTCAGCAGCGTCGGCTCTGAGTTGCGGACAGGATCAGTGCGCGGTGTCCACCTCCAGTAGGCGACAGCCAGCAGCATCAGGAGGGGACCGGAATTCACGTCGGTGGCCCCGTTGGTGAACAGTGCTCCGAGGTTCTCTCCTACCACCCAGAACATCAGAGCAATCAAGATAGCCAGGATGACTGTGGCGTTCGCCAGCGATTCTGGCAGATAGGTGCCAATGGCGACCACGAGCAACAGAATGGCCAGAACCACGGTTACGGCCAGACCATGGTGATCGACCGCGCTGGCCGCATGGTGATCGATCCACGCCATCCACCCCGGCTCCCCGGTGGCCGCGGTGGTGATCAGGTTGTGGAGGCCTCGGGACGACCGGTTGGTGCCGAGCACGGCGAAGTAAGAGAGTGAGCCCCACAGCACCAGCCAGAGCGCCCTGGCGGTCGGGGCACCCACCGCCCGACCTGCGATGAAGTGAACCTTGTCGCCGACCCGATCGCTCGGCCACAGTAGCATTGCCAGCAGCGCATAGATCATCACTGCTCCCGGTGCCCCGTTGACGGGATTGGCTGTCCCGTTGAGAACCCCACCCAGCCCCTCGCCGACCCACCACACGCCGACCGCCCATGCGACGGAGACGGCCAGTCCGATCTTCACCGTTGGCCGCCACGCGATAGCCACGGCGATCGCGGTCTGCACCACAGCGAAGCAAGCGTCGGTGAGCACAGCGTGGTGGCCGATGGTCGCTCCGGACCAGGTGATTGGTCGAGCGATGACCGAGGGGTTGCCTTGGGACATGCCGGAGATCATCTGCAGGCCGAAGCTCTTGGTGAAGAAGAACGACTGCAGTTGCAAGATGCCATCGATGAGCCAGATGGTCGCCAGAACGAGCTGCAACCTTCTCCGACCGTCTGGTCTTGTCCATGCCTGAAGTCCGACCGTCTCTCCGTCAGAGTTCGGAACAACGATCATTCCTGGCTCGCCGCCGATCATCGTCTCGCTCGTCACTCAGGTCCCCTTCCGGGCGCTAGGGCGCTCTGCGATGGGTTAGTACACCGCTATCGAAGTCGGTGCTTCCGTTTCCAACTACCTCCCGTAGTAGTACGCAGTATGCCGACTTGGACCGCGCCCGGTCAAGCGCCGAGGCCGTCTGACCCTGATCGTTCACGGGACCGCCTGAGC
>JBKQRT010000159.1:0-9171 GCA_052143895.1 Acidimicrobiales bacterium
CGACCTCCTCGGTGGCGATGGCCTGGGTGACCATGTCGGCTCCGGAACCGCCGTACTCGGTCGGGATGCCCAACGACGGGAGCTCGACACAGGCCTCGAAGGACTCCCACGGGTAGGCGGCCTCCCGATCCGCCTCCGCCGCATGGGGGGCGATCCGCTCCTCGGCGAACCTCCGGAGTGATGCGCGGAACTCTCGGTGCGTGTCGTTCAGGGCGGAGGTCGGTACAGCCGTCTCCCCAAGTTACTCATCGGTAGATTCGTTCCGGCGTCCACTCCCGGTAGATCCGAGCCCCCTCGAACCCGGCGGGCGCCGGACGGGCGTGGCGGAGCTGGCGGGGTGCGGCTGCCGTTGACGCAGGTCAACAGGGAATTCTCAAGTCGGGACCGCATTCGGTCGACAGTAATTCCACATGACAGGTGCGTTTTCGGCGTTCCGGGAGCTAGGCTTCGGCCTATCAATTAACACATAGAGTAGTGGAGGCAACCGTATGAGTGATGAACCCGAAGGACCGGGATGGTGGGTCGCGAGCGACGGCAAGTGGTACCCGCCCGAGCTGCACCCCTCCGTGCGGGACGGTTCGAAGCCCGTTGCGACGTCCGACGCAGCAGCAGCTGCCAGATTCGACGGTGCGGAACAGAACGCCCAGCCGCCCCAGACGGTGAAGGCGGCCCAGGTGGGACCGCAGTTCCCCGACCTGTTCCAGAAGGCGCTCGATGGCTCGCACCTCGCCGACAACGTCTCGGTCAAGTACGACGGTGACGATGGGCGGAACATCGCGGCGACGTTCTACGGTGGCCGCGGCGGTACGGCCCAGACCACGTCGACGGCACCCGCGGGGACGGCCTCGGCAACCAAGCGCAGGTGGCGCAAGGGTCATTGACCGGCCGCTCGGTCCACCCGATCGCTCGGCCGTTCCGGGACCCAGACCTACTCGGGGAGCTCCAGCAGCTCCCGCCACCGTCCGAGCTGCCCGGCGACGGCCTCGGGGGTCAGGCGGAGGGCCTCCTCGGTCACGCTGTCGGCGATGACCCGCTGGGACCGGTAGTGGTGCGCGGCCGACTGGAAGAGCGGTCGGCGGGCCTCGACCAGGTCGGCGGGGGCGCCTCCGAGGAACCCCCAGAGGGTGAAGGCGAAGGTCAGGTCGTGGATGGCCGGCGCCCGCCCGACGCGTGCGCCCCGGCGCATGGCGACGGCGGTGCACCCGGCGATGGCATCATCGGCCGACTCCTCCGGTGTCAGCTCGAGCCGGTCCTCGAACCGGCGGGCGAGCTTGAGGGCGAACCCCTGATCGGGGCCGGGCGCCCCCAGTAGCGGCCCGGACGGTTGGGCGGCCCCGCGCAGCTCCGACGGCCTCGACTGGGTCCAGATGCTCGGTACCTGCAGGTGATAGGCACGCCGGACCTGATCGGACTCGACGATGGGGACGAAACTCGGCTGGGTCACTCCGTAGCTCCTGAAGTTCGGTGAGGGGGCCTGCGACTCGCTACTCGCCGGACCGCACGCCTGCGTGCAGCAGACCGTAGACGATGGAGTCGGACAGGGCCTGCCAGGACGCGGCAATGATGTTCTCGGACACCCCGATGGTGGTCCAGGTGCGGTCCCCGTCAGTGGAGTCGATGAGCACCCGCGTGACCGAGCCGGTCCCCTTGGCGGAATCGAGCACCCGGACCCGGTAATCGATCAGGTGGACGTTGGCCAGCGCGGGGTAGTGCGAGCCGATGGCGGCCCTGACGGCGCCGTCGAGGGCGTTGACCGGCCCGTTGCCCTCGGCCGTGGCCACGACCCGCTCACCCTCGACCAGGATCTTGACAGTCGCCTCGGTGGACTGGCTCTCGGTCTGGTCGGCGATGACCCGGTACGACTCCAGTTCGAAGAAGTCCTGCTCCCAGCCCGTGGACGACCGGAGCAGGAGTTCGAGGGAGCCGTCCGCCACCTCGAAGTGGTAGCCCTCGTACTCGAGCCGCTTGAGGGAGTCGAGCACCGAGGCCATGGCCTGCGAGTCCAGCTCGAGACCGAGCTCGGCCGCCTTCATCGCCAGCGTCGAGCGTCCAGCCATCTCGGACACCACGAACCGGGTGCCGTTCCCGACGAGCTCCGGGGCGATGTGCTCGTAGGCGTCCGAACGCCGGGCGATCGCCGAGGTGTGGAGCCCGGCCTTGTGGGCGAAGACCGACGCGCCCACGAACGGCTGCTGGGGGTTGGGAGGGATGTTGACCAGTTCGGCGATGTGGTGGGACACGGGCGTCAGCAGCTCCAGCCGCTCACGGGGGATGGTTTCGACTCGGAGCTTGAGGGTCAGATCGGGGATGGCGGCCGAGAGGTCGGTGTTCCCCGCCCGCTCGCCGTAGCCGTTCACGCACCCCTGCACGTGGGTGGCGCCCCGGGCCACCGCAGCCAGCGAGTTGGCCACCGCGCAGCCGCTGTCGTTGTGGAAGTGCACGCCGAGCTGGGTCTCGAACCTTCCGAGCACATCGGTGACAATGCGCTCGACCTCGTAGGGAAGCGTCCCCCCGTTGGTGTCACAGAGCACGAGCGCCTCGGCCCCGGCCTCCTCGGCGGCGCGGAGGATCCGGGTGGAGAACTCGGCGTTGGCCTTGTACCCGTCGAAGAAGTGCTCCGCGTCCAGGAAGACCCGCAGGTCGTTGGCGCGCAGGAATTCCACCGAATCGGCCACCATGGCCACCGCCTCGTCGAGCGTGGTGCGCAACGCGTCGACGACGTGTACCTCCGACGACTTGGCCACGATGCAGACCGCCTCGGTCTGGGCCGCCACCAGGTGCCGCAGCGTGTCGTCGTCCTCCGCCCGCACCCCGGCCCGGCGGGTGGAGCCGAACGCCACCAGGGTCGACCGAGAGAGGGAGAGCTCGACGGGGGCGCGGGTGAAGAACTCCTCGTCCTTCGGGTTGGCGCCGGGCCATCCCCCTTCGATGAAGGTGACGCCCAGATGGTCGAGCTGTTCGGCCACCCGAAGCTTGTCGTCGACGGTGAGCGAAAGCCCCTCCTGCTGGGAGCCGTCCCGGAGGGTCGTGTCGAAGACGTCGACGGCGTCGGGAAGCGCGGGCAGGTCGAAGTCGTGGCCCGCCCCGCGGGTCGCCGTGCCATCCGGGTTCCTCGCCTGGGCGTGGGCGTGCTGCCCGGGTGTCAACGGGTGGGTGTGGCGCACCCCCCTGCCGTGCGAATGGGCGTGATCTGTCGGCACCGCCGATCCGAGGTGGGACTCGTCGTTGAGTGTGGGGCCGTCATTCGACATAGTCCAACCAATCCTTGTACTGGTCGACCTCGCCGCGCACGGTGGCGAAGTAGATCTGCTGGAGCTTGCGGGTGATGGGGCCGGGACAGCCGTCGCCCACCACCCGGTCGTCAACCGACCGGATCGGCACGAGCTCGGCGGCCGTACCGGTCAGGAAGGCCTCGTCGGCGGTGTAGAGATCGGTGCGGATGAGCTGTTCGTAGATGACCCCGTAGCCCAGGTCGCGGGCGATGGTGTCGACCGACTGCTGGGTGATCCCCTCGAGCGCGCCCGAGTCCGAGGTCGGCGGGGTCATCAGCCTCCCCTTGCGCACGATGAAGATGTTCTCGCCGGTGCACTCGCTGACGTTCCCGTCGGGGGCGAGCAGGATGGCCTCGTCGTAGCCGGCCTTGAGGGCCTCGACCTTGGCCAACGACGAGTTCACGTACATGCCGGTCCCCTTGGCCGCGGTGGGAACCGCGTTGGGGTCGTGACGCCTCCAGGAGCTGATCTTCATCCGCACCCCGTTGGTCAGTCCGTCGTCACCCAGATAGGTGCCCCAGGGCCAGGCGGCGATCGACACGCCGACCGGACACGGCATCGGGTTGAGGCCCATCTCGCCGTAGCCCAGGTAGACCAGCGGACGGATGTAGCAGCCGTCGTCGAGCCCGTTGACCCGCACCACGGTGCGCGTGGCCTCGATGAGCTCGTCCACCGTGAAGGGGATGTCGATCATGAACACTTTGGCCGAGACGAACAGCCGCTCGATGTGCTCCCGCAGCCGGAAGACGGCCACGCCCCGCTGGGTCGGGTACGCCCGGATCCCCTCGAAGACGCCCGAGCCGTAGTGCATGGTGTGGGTGAGCACGTGCACCGTCGCGTCAGCCCAGTCGACGAGTTCGCCATCCATCCAGATCTTTTCGGTGGGAGTCAGAGGCATGGCTCAGAGCCTTTCTGCGATGGCGTCGCCGATTGCCGCGGTCGACAGGGTCGGATCGGGTTGTGACGTGATGAAGTCGGCGACCGCCTGGGTGATCTTGTCGGCGGTCGAGGACTCACCCAGGAAGTCGAGCATGAGCGCCGCCGACCGGATGGCTGCGGCGGGATTGGCCCTGCCGGTCCCGGCGATGTCGTGGGCGGCGCCGTGGACCGGTTCGAAGAGCGAAGGACCGGTGCGGTCGGGATTGAGATTGGCCGAGGCGGCGTACCCGATGCCCCCGGCGACAGCGCCGGCCAGATCGGTGATGATGTCGCCGAACAGGTTGTCGGTGACGATGACGTCGTAGCGACCGGGGTTCTCCACCAGGTAGATGCACGTGGCATCGACATGGTTGTAGCCGCGCTGGACCGTCGGGAAGTCGGGCGCCACCTCGTCGACGGTGCGTTGCCACAAGTCGCCGGCGAAGGTGAGGACATTGGTCTTGTGCACCAGGGTGAGCTGGTGCCGGGGACGCTCCGACGCCAGGCCGAAGGCGAACCGGGCACACCGTTCGACCCCGTGCCGGGTGTTGACCGATCCCTGGGTGGCCACCTCGAAGGGGGTGCCCCGGCGCAGGAAGCCACCCTCACCGGCGTAGGTACCCTCGGTGTTCTCGCGGATGACCACGAAGTCGCAGTCGGGAGCGAGCGCGCCGGGAACCCCGGTGAACGGCCGCATATTGACGTACAGATCCAGCTCGAAGCGGAGGCGGAGGAGCAGTCCCCGCTCGAGTGCACCCGGCGGGACGGCCGTGGACCCGACCGGTGGACCGACCGCCCCGAGCAGGATGGCGTCCTGGCCCCGGAGCTCCTCGAGCACCGGGTCGGGCAGGATCTCGCCGGTGCGGATGTACCGGTCCGCACCCAGGTCGTAGGTCGTCGTGCTCAGCGTCACCCCGGCCGCGCCGACCACCTTCAGCGCCTCCTCCACCACTTCGGGGCCGATGCCGTCGCCGCCGATCAGTCCAACCTTGTACGTGCTCACTCGTCTCTCGTCCTTCTGTCCACTGTCTCGTCCTGCCTGGCTCGCCCTGTCTGCCTCGCCTGTCTGCCTGGCTCGGTCCCGTCGTCCCCGCTCGCCAGCTGTCGGGGTTCCGAGGGGGCGGTCCGGGGACCATCCCCGGTCCGGTTCCACCTCCCCGGGCTCCCCGTGGGCGGCTCCGTGGCCTCCGGTGGACCCCTCCGTCCGGCAATTGAAAAACCGCCCACCAAGTGGACGGTCACAGGGCACACACCGGTTCGGAGTGTGCCTAGTCGATAATGATTACGTTGACGCGGGTGGCGGTGTCGATGTCCATCAGGACACCAGTGTCGCCCGTCGCGAGGGGCATCGTCAACCCCGACGCCCGAAGAGCCACTCGGACGGGAGGGCGCCACCGGTCGCCGAGCTGCGCCGGGCGCCGTCCTCCGACGGTGCGCCCGATGAATCCTCGGCCAGCTCGTCCCACGGAATGGCACCCTCGCGGAGGCACCGGGATGCCGGGCCCCGACACTCGACCACCGTCGAAGGCAGGCCGTCGCACGTCCCCCCGTCGAGCACGACCGCCGGTGCGCCGACCCCGCTGAACGACGCCATCACCTGCCGCGCCGTGGTCGACGGTGGCCGGCCATGCAGGTTGGCGCTGGTCACGGCCAGGGGCCCCAGCCGATGGCACAGGCTGCGCACGACGGGATGGTCGGTCCACCGGACGCCGACCATCCGGAGCGCCGACGGCGGTCCGCCGAGGTCGGCGGTGAACCCGTAGCGACGGGGGACGACCAGGGTGAGCGGTCCCGGCCAGTAGCGGCTGGCCAGGTGCTCGGCCGCGCGGTCCAAGGGGCGGGCGACGATGTCGACCTGGTCGCGCTCGCCTACCAGCACCGGCAGCGGCACCTCCGCCGGCCGCTCCTTCATCGCGAACAGGCGGGCCACCGCGCCGGGCCGACGAGGATCGACGGCGAGACCGTAGACGGTGTCGGTCGGAACGGCCACGACCAGCCCGTCGCGTAGTGCCTCGGCGGCGAGCCCGATCGACTCCCCATCGGAGGCGGACAGGACGGCAGGCACCTCAGCGTCCGGCCACGAGCATCCGGAGGCGGCCGGACAGGTCGCGTTCGGCATCGGCGCGGGCG
The DNA here is from genome assembly GCA_052143895.1 of Acidimicrobiales bacterium. GTDB lineage: Bacteria > Actinomycetota > Acidimicrobiia > Acidimicrobiales > RAAP-2 > Bog-756. The sequence continues at coordinate 6,321 of JBKQRT010000159.1, forward strand.
AACCCCGAGCGGCGGGCCGCGTCCGCCGCCGCGTCTGCCTGCGACGGGTCGAGCTCCAGCACCAGGACGCCGTGGGGGGCGAGCCATTCCGGCGCCCCGGCGATGATCGTCTCGATGTCGGCCATCCCCTCGACCCCGCAGGCACCTCGAGGTGCGACCAGGGCGCGGCGCGGCTCCCAGTCCCGCACGGTGCGGTCGAGTCCACCGAACTGGGACTCGGCCACGTAAGGCGGGTTCGCCACCACCAGGTCGAACCGGCCGACGAGGGCCGGCGGCAGGGCCGCGTACCAGTCGCCCTGGGCCGTCCGCACCCGTCTGGCAGCCACCTCGTCGACATCGGCCAGGGACCGTCGATTCGCCTCCGCCACGACCACCGCGTCAGCAGAGGCGTCGGTGGCCCACACCTCGAGGTCGGGGCAGAACGGGCCCACCTCCACGGCCAGCGAGAGGGCGATGACACCCGAGCCGGTGCCGAGGTCCGCGCACCGCAGCCCACGGGGCGCCCCCGCCATCTTGGCGACCAGTCGTCGCAGCTCCCCGAGGGCCACCTCGACGACCTGCTCCGTCTCCGGACGCGGGATGAGGACCCTCGGGTCCACCGCCACCTCGACGGTGCGGAACGGCCATCGCCCGAGCACGTACTGGAGTGGCTCCCCCGCCGACCGCCGGGCCGCGAGCGCCCGGGCCTCCCGCTCGAGTCCTGGTCCGTCCAGTCGACGACGCCCGGATCCGGCCGGACCGGCCACACCGGCCATACCGGCCATACCGGCCATACCGGCCACAACGTCCTCGACGATCCACCTCGCCTCCCGACGCGATCCGAGCTGGGCGGCGAGCGCCGCCACGAGGTCGTCACGGATGCCGGCAGCCGGTGCGGACGGCAGCTGGATCGACGACGCGCTCGACTCGGATCGAGATCCCCGGCCGGTCATCGGTTCAGCCTTCATCCAGTTGCCGGTAGCGCTTGTCGGCCATAAGGGCGTCTGTCAATTCGTCGAGGTCGCCCATCAGGATACGGTCCAGCTTGTGGAGGGTCAGTTTGATCCGGTGGTCGGTCACCCGGTTGTCCTTGTAATTGTATGTCCGGATCTTCTCGGACCGACCACCGCCACCCACCTGGCTGCGACGTTGCTGGGAGAGCTCCGCAGCCTGCCGGTCCTGCTCCGCCTTGAGCAGGCGGGACCGCAGGACGGTCATCGCCTTCGCCCGGTTCTGGATCTGGCTCTTCTCGTCCTGCATGGCCACCACGATGCCGGTGGGAAGGTGGGTGATCCGCACGGCGGAATCGGTGGTATTGACCGACTGGCCGCCCGGCCCCGTCGAGCGGTAGACGTCGACCTTGAGATCGCTCGGGTCGATGGCCACGTCGACCTCCTCCGCCTCGGGCAGCACCGTCACCGCCGCCGACGACGTGTGGATGCGGCCGGCCGACTCAGTGACCGGCACCCGCTGGACCCGGTGGGGTCCGCCCTCGTGCTCGAGCCGTTGCCAGGCATCCTCGCCCTTGACCACGAAGGTGATCTCGTTCAACCCGTCCCGTTCTGAGGGGCTGGAGGAGAGAACCTCGACCTTCCAGTCCTTGGCCACGGCATAGCGCGCGTACATCTCGTAGAGATCCTTGGCGAAGATGTTCGCCTCCTCACCGCCCTCCGCCCCGCGGATCTCCATGATGACGTTGCGGCCGGCGTTGGGGTCACGAGGCACCAGCAGCAGCCGCAGCTCCTCCTCGAGTCGGGCGATGTCCTCCTCGGCCCGGACCACCTCGGCCTGGGCGAGCTCGCGTTCGTCGCCGCTCGAGTCGTTGACCATGTCGCGTGCGGCCCCGAGGTCCGACTCGGCGCTCTGCAGCCCCCGCCAGCAACCGACGACGTCCTCGAGCTCACGGAAGCGACGCGACACCTCACGGAGCCGCGCCGGGTCGGAGGAGAGTGCCGGATCGTTGAGCTCCGCAAGGGTGGTCTCGTACTCGCGCTCGAGCTCCGTCATGCGGCGCTCGAGCTGTTCGCGGTTGCTGAACACGGGCCAAGGGTAGTGCGACCAGGGCCCAGGTCCTCAGCCGGCGCAGGTGCCGGTCGGCGTCCGGCCGACGGAGGTCGCCGGGCTCAGGACGCGGGTGGCGCAGCTGTCTTCTTGCGAGAGCCCGTCTTGGCGTACCGGCGCTGGAAGCGCTCCACGCGACCACCCGAGTCGACCAGCTTCTGCTTCCCCGTGAAGAAGGGATGGCACTCGTTGCACAGCTCGAGGTGGACTTCCGCCTTGGTCGAGCGGGTGGTGAAGGTGTTGCCGCACGAGCAGCGCACCGAGGACTCGACGTAGTCGGGATGGATGTCAGTCTTCATTGGATTCTCCCGTGGTCGCAACAGCTCGGTGTCGTTCGACAGCCGATGCGCAGCGGACAGAGTGTACCGGAACGGGCTCGCCGTCCGACCATGGCCCGAGGCTGACCCGGCGCCCCGGGCGCGGGCGGCTAGGTCGCCGGGCCCTTGGCGATCTCGGCCAAGAACTCGTCGTTGCTCTTGGTCGTGCGGATCTTGTCCATGAGCAGCTCGAGCCCGGCGGCGGCGCTGCCCTCGTTGGCCAGGGCGTTGAGTACCCGGCGCAGCTTCCACACCTGCTGGAGCTGCGAGCGGTCGAAGAGCAGCTCCTCGTGGCGGGTGGAGCTGGCGTTGACGTCGATCGAGGGGTAGAGACGACGCTCGGCGAGGCGCCGGTCGAGCCGGAGCTCCATGTTGCCGGTCCCCTTGAACTCCTCGAAGATGACCTCGTCCATCTTCGAGCCGGTCTCCACCAGCGCGGTGGCCAGGATGGTCAGCGAGCCGCCCTCTTCGATGTTGCGGGCGGCACCGAAGAA
>JBKQRT010000160.1:0-5318 GCA_052143895.1 Acidimicrobiales bacterium
GGGCAGCGATTTGGGCGATCGGCACGGTGAAGGGTCAACCGACTTCGGGCTGACTTCTTCAACGGGCGTCGGGGCGTGTGAGACCAAGAGTTTGTGATTCTCACTGGTTGTCAGTGCCGTCCTTCAATCGTCTGCGGTGCACCGGCCGCGGTGGACTGACTACACGGGAACGGGTGGAAGGGCCCGGAGAAGATCGAGTGCTCGTTCGAAGGCTTTGGCCCACGGCCACTCGAGCGGAGCGCGGAGTGTCGGTCTGCCGCCGGGGCTGACGAGCCGGCCGGGGATGGACAGGAACTTGGTGCGCACCGTTCGGGCCACGACGAGGTGGTCCTCGGGGGTGATTTCACCCAGCATGGCGGTCCAGCGGATGAGGTCGTGTGCGAGTGCGGCAGAGACCAGCCAGGCGGCGTTGGCGTTGAAGTTGCCCGAGGGGACGTGCTCCATGCCTGCACCCTCCTTCAGGTCCTTGATGGCCAGCTCCACGGTGGCATGCGCCCGGTGGAAGGCGTCGACTTCTGTGGCGGTGCCTTCCTGATCGGTCAGGAAGGCGAAGTGGCGCCACTCGGGCCACAGTGTCGCCTGGCGGCCGACCAGCCGGGTGCGGCGCACGATCAGCCGGCGTCCCTTGTAGACGCACTCGGCCACCTCGGCGATGCCATCACACGTGTAGTCGATGGGGGTCCAGGCACCCTCGTCGATGGCCGACACCGCTGTGACCACGGACTTCACCATGCGGACCCCCATGGTGTAGCCGACACCCAATCGTCCCAAGGTGGCGATGGTGGCGTTCGACCAGAACCCCGAGTCGAAGCGCATGACCAGCTCGCCGGTGGCTCCGGCCCGACGGAGCCGGGCGACCAACTCTTCGGCGAATCGATTGGTCCCCCGTTGGGTGTTGGCCGATCCCTTGCGCATCCGGACGTGGAGGAGTTCACCTGTGGCGGCCCGGACAGCGAGGAGGGGGTGGTAGCCGAGCTTCTTCGTGTAGCCAAAGCCGGCCCCGTGCTTGGTCTTGCCGCACACCTCACAGATGGTGGAGTCGAGGTCGACGACCAACCGATCCGACCCCGGTCCTGCACCCAGCGACCACGCACGACGCAGTGCCTCGGCGAAGACCGCATCGAGTTGGCGCACATGTCCGAACGAGAAGGCACGCAGGAACGTGCCCAAGGTGGACGGGGCCATCACCCGGTGGGGAAGCACCGCCTGGGTGGCACCGGATCTCAGCACGTCGGCGTGATCGATGTGGCTGCCACCGGCCACCAGGGCGTGCACCAGGGTCAGCACCTTGCGTCCGGGAAGCGCTCCTCCCACACGACCCGACAGATCGACCATGTCGTTGATCAGTGCCTCGAGCCGCAGTCGGACCACCAAGGTGGCCACCAGCAACAGGCCGGCGTTGCCCACCAAATTCGGCTCGTCGAAGGTCACTTCGATGCGGTCGATTCTGCGCGATACTGAACTCACTGGAAGTGCCTCCTGGTGCTGGTGCGAATGGTGACTTCGACAATCACAATTCTCCCAGGCAGGGAGGCACTTTCCGCGGATGCGCGGCTACCGGATCAGGTCAGAATTCGGTGGATCCAGGATTAAGCCTCGACCCACCGAACTACTGCTCCTGACCTCGGCTACTGAGGCCTGACCTTACGCGGAAAATGCCCCCTGAGTTGGGAGGATGTGACTCGCTGAAGTCCACAACCGCCAACGCAGAAAGGCATAATTCCGGTGCACACAGAATCGCATACTCCGACGCGCCTTGCCGTGACCTTCGACGACGACCGGGCGGTCGCCGGAGCGGGACTCGCGTTGGCAGCCACCCTGTCGAAGCAGATCGGGACGTTCGCCCTGGCCAATGAGATCATCGACCTCGGCGGGCGGCCCGGACACGCGTTGCCCGGCCGCAAGGTGCTGAACCTGGTCCACGCCATGGTGGCCGGTGCGGAGTGCATCGACGACTGCGATGTCCTGCGTTCTGGGTCCACGGGCAAGGTCCTCGGCCACGGGGCGATGGCGCCGTCCACGCTCGGCACGTTCCTGCGTGCCTTCACCTTCGGGCACGTTCGCCAACTGGATCGCCTCAGCGAGGAACTCCTTACTCGAGCCTGGTCGTTCGGTGCCGCGCCGGGTGACGCCCCGATGACCATCGACATCGACTCCACCATCCAGCGCGTCTACGGCAAGCAGAAGCACGGTGCCGCCTACGGCTACACCAAGGTGCTCGGCCAGCACCCTTTGATCGCGACCCGGGCCGACACCGGCGAGGCCCTCCACATCCGCCACCGCAAGGGCTCGGCCGGCAGGCGCCGGGGAGCACGGCGCTTCGTGCGCGAGACGATCGGTCGCGTCCGGAGGGCGGGAGCGACCGGACCCCTCACCTTGCGGGCCGACTCGGGATTCCACTCCGAGCACGTCATCAAGGCCTGTCGTGACCACAAGGTCCGCTACTCGATCACCGTCAACCAGAACAAGGCCGTGGTCAGAGTCATCGAGGCCATCGCCGACGAAGCGTGGGTCGGAATCGACTACACGGTCGGCGGTGAAGCTGCAGTGGCCGAGTGCCCCTATGGAGACAAGCACCGACTTGTCGTCCGGCGCACCAGGCTCACCGGCAAGCAGGCCGAGCTGTTCCCCTCGTGGCGCTACCACGCATTGCTCACCGATCGGGATGGAGCCGCCGTCTTCCTCGATGCCGATCACCGCCACCACGCCGTGGTCGAACTGGCCATCCGGGACCTCGAGGAGGGCGCAGGCATGGCCCATTGTCCGTCGGGCGACCTCAACGCCAACGCCGCCTGGGTGGTGCTTGCCACCATCGCCCACAACATGATCCGCTGGCTCGCATCCCTCGGGCTCGAACACAGCGGGCCGGTCGTGGCCAAGACCATCCGGCGCAAGTACATCACCGTCCCCGGCCGCCTCACCCACCGGTCGAGGAAAATACAGCTCCATCTCCCCACACAGTGGCCCTGGGCCACCGAGTGGGCCGAGTGCTTCGACCGCCTACGGGCTCTGACGATCCAGATCTGACCGACGCCCTCGGGGTGGCCCACCACGGTCCAGCCGCTCCCACCTCGACCGCCACCCACGACTTCTGATCGACGACGCCCTGTTTGCCGGAGGCGTCACGAAACGCTCCCGATGGCACCAACCGCCAGACCGAAATCACGCCATCGCCGGTTCGCCCGGCCATTTCGGTGGATCGAGGCTTAATGCAACAGTGCCGTCCCTGGCAGCCTCGTCCAGCGAGAGCCTGGGCACGAATCCCACGCTGCCTCGGCAAGTGCGCGCCCATTGTCACGGTGCCTGTTCATCATATTTGAGGATGACAGCCACCATTGCTTCCTGTAGCGTTCAGGCGAGGGAGTAGATCCGCAGAGACATCGGCGGATGATGTGGAGCGGTGGGGGTCAGCATGCGGGGGGCTGTAAAGCGTCGACCTTGAGCGAAAGGTGGCCGCATGCGAAGAATCACGGCAACTCTTGTGGCTGTCTCGGCCGTAATGGTGATGGGACTGGTGACCGTCCCATCCACCGTGGCAGGAGCGGCGGCCACCGGCCTCTGGGTGTCCAACAAGGCACCTTTGACGCCAGCACCGGGTTCCAGCTGCGGCCACCCGGGTTACAGCACCATCCAATCGGCGATCGACGCAGCCGGGTCGGGCGCCACCATCTACATTTGCGGCGGTAACCGGAGTAGCGGCCCGTATGTCGAACAGCTGACCATCACCCAGCCCGTGGAGCTGGTGGGCATCGGTAAACCCATTGTGCAATTGCCCGACGCGGCTCCCATGAATGAGCCGGGTGGTCCTCAGAATTCGACGACGACATGTGACAACGCCATCGGCAGCGTCGATGTGCAGCCCCAGGACGAAGTTTCGATCTGCGGGGCGGGCGAAGTGTCCATCACCGGTATTACGGTGTCGGCCTACTGGCCGGCATCGACCTGTTACGACAGGCTCTACGGAATCTTCGTCGGTGGAGGTAGCGATCTCGTGGCCAACAAGTTGACCGTTGATGGCGCCGGTGTACCTCTCGGCGACCCGGATGTCGGTTGTCAAGGCGGTGTGGCCATCCAGGTGGGTTCGGCGGCGACGAGTCCGAATGAGGTGGCTACGGCAAGCCTCAGCTACACCACCGTTTCCAATTACCAGAAGAACGGCATCACGGTGGAAGGGGCAGATGCGTCAGTTCCGACCTGGAGCATCCTAAACGTAACGAACTCGACGGTTACAGGCCGTGGTTTGGTGGCAACAGCCGAGAACGGCATTCAGGTCTCCTACGGTGCTGTGGGCATCATCTCGGAGTCCACCGTGTCCGACAACGAGTGCGATAGTTCACTCGTGCCAGCTTGCGGATCGAACGCGCTTTACCAGACCCAAGCAACCGGGGTGCTCTTCTACCTCGCGAGGGGTGGTTTCCTGGGCAAGTCCGCGATCAAAGGAAACGATCTGGGCGCCTACTACGTCTCGGGCGCGGCGACCGAACCCTCTCAACCGGAGGTGACGATCTCGAATACCAACTTCAGGAACAATCGGTACGAGGGGATCTCGCTCGACCAGGGTGTGGCTTTCCTGTCCATGAACAGGATCTACGGAACAGGCCTTGTTGGGATTCAGGTGCTCCAGTACTCCGGTCAGGCCTATGCGCCGGCTTCGACTGGTGTCCAGGAGGTCATCCGCGGCCAGGGCATCGGTGTGCAGGTCCTCTCGGACGACTGCATGACCCAGCCCTCGCCTCCCGGTGGTCCGATTCTCAATTGCACCGCCCCCTATACGACTCCGCCACCGCCGCCACCGGGCGTTACCTATGATTATCCGGGAACGATCAAAATCAGTGGCATCCTGAGGGATAACACGGTTGCCACCCAGGACAATAGCCCCGTTCCCGGCGACCCCAACTTCACCATCGATCTCGGGTAGCGGCAACCACTAACCGTGATACGAGGATTGTAACGCCTGGCGAGTAGCGGGAGGGAACCTCCCCCTGCCCCTCCCCCTCTCTCAGAGCCGTTCGTGACGATCTTCCGTCATTCGGACGGCGGCACTGTTGCATTAAGGGTGCACGCCGTTGATCCTGCCTCCATCGGCGCCTCAGACGAATAGCAAATTGGGCCTGTCAACGCCGTCACGATGCATTTCAGTACGGGAATCTCGGCGATTCTCATGCACCGTCCCAAGTGGCGCGCCTTAATTCAACAGTGCCCCCTGCAGCTAGTCGTCCTGGAAGGGGATAAACGGATGGCTGACAACGATATGGAGCGACATTGGTCAGCGGTGGGAGAAAAGGTGCGCGACCGACGAGACGACAACTTGCTCGCTG
>JBKQRT010000161.1:0-2731 GCA_052143895.1 Acidimicrobiales bacterium
TGCGTGTCTTTGCCGGCGATCTCAATCAGTCGAGCATCGTCCAGTGGTCGAGCGAGTTCGACCACCCGACTGACGCCATCTCTGCCTTCTACCTGCACGGCTTCGCGGCCCTCCGGCAGCGATTTCCCTCACCTGAGGATGAGTGATCCATGGGCAGCCTCTTCGAGTTCAACGACACCCTCCAGCTGACAACAGCACAGGGGTTTCCAGCCGACCAGTTCGATCTCGATCGCCACCGGCGCAGCCCGATCACTCTCAAGGACGTGGCCGGTCAGGTGTTCACGTTCTCGGGCAAGCCCGGCCCGCGGCTGTTCCATCTCGATCCGGTCCGGGTGTACTGGTTCCACAACATCGGCGACCGCTGGCTTGCCTGGGGGCAGATCCTGATCCAGCAACAGACCATCTCCCGCGCCGAGCCTCCGCCTCCCCGCAAGGGCTCTCCCAACGTTAGCGATCCCGATCAATGGGTCACCGGGGGCCAGTACATCATCAAGAGGATCTACGACCCCGTCTACCAGGAGCAGTTCACCCGCAATGATCTGCCCTCGGAACTGTCCTATTTCACCAGCTGACCAGCTTCACCAACGGGCGTGGGGGCGGGGACGGGTCCGACCGGCCGAAAACAATGCTCTATTGCGGGCTCCTACCTGTGGATGCCGAGAAGGCCGTCCATGTCCTGTGGACTGGGCTTTGACGCCCGGAGCATGATGCGGCGAGCATCCGGCGATGGCCCTCTCGTTCCTCTACCGGGCGATGGTACGCGCCCTCCAACTGATCCGGCTCTCCTGTCGCACGGACATCGATCTTGCGATTGAGATCGTCATGCTGCGCCACGAGGTGGCAGTGCTCCGACGCCAGGTCCACCGTCCGGCGCTCCAGCCGGCGGACCGGGCTGTACTAGCCGCCTTATCGGGACTGCTCCCTCGCAATCACCGGGGTCGGTTCTTCGTCCAACCTGCGACCTTGCTTCGCTGGCACCGTGACCTGATCGCCAAGCGCTGGACCTACCCACACGGTCGGGCTGGCCGACCAGCAATCCTCGCAGGAACCACTGCGCTCGTCGTCCAGCTAGCGAAGGAGAACGCTACCTGGGGCTACCGGCGGATCCAGGGTGAACTCGCCGCCATGGGCATCGTGATCGCCGCTTCGAGCGTCTGGGCGATTCTGAAGCGCCGCGACATCGAACCCTCACCGCGACGTTCAGGTCCGACCTGGGCGGAGTTCCTCGCCACTCAGGCGAAGGGCTTGATCGCTTGCGACTTCTTCAGCGTCGACACCGTGCTGCTCCGCCGGCGCTACGTGCTCTTTTTCATCCACCACGACACTCGGACCGTCCGGATCGCCGGCGTGACCGCTCATCCGGTCGGCGACTGGGGTGACCCAACAAGCCCGCAATCTCTGCATGGAGCTCGCCGAGCGTGCCGCTGCGGTCAAGTTTCTCATCCGTGACCGAGACGCCAAGTTCAGCAGCTCCTTCGATGCCGTGTTTGCCGCAGAGGGCATCAAGATTATCGAGACCCCGGTCCGCGCACCACGGGCGAACGCCGTCGCCGAGCGATTCGTGGGCACCATCCGGCGAGAGTGTCTCGATCGGATGCTAATTCTTGGACGGCGTCACCTTGACGCCGTCCTCGGCGAATACGTCGAGCACTACAACTCGCACCGTCCGCACCGGTCCCTCAGCCAGCGCCCACCATCCAATGCCGAGGTGACTTGCGGCCCGATCGGCAACGTCAACGCCGAACAGATCCGACGATCCGACGTTCTGGGCGGCCTCATCCACGAGTACCGACTCGTGGCGTGAACTGGGCGGATGAGTTTTCGGCACCTACAGGCCCGGCTTCTACGGCTTGGCGTGCCTGCCGGCGCCATCTCGTCGATCAATGGAGAGGAATGCATCGCCCGCTGGTCGGCCGCCGAGGTAAAGCGGCTCGCCCGCCAAGCGGTCGAAGCGCTCAAGAGTGACGCCAGGCTGACCGGCGAGGTGTTGGTGTTCTACACCAGTCCCCGGGTGGAGCGCTTTAATCAACTAGATCCCCAGACGATCCATCATCTCCGCTCACCCTCCACGTCGTCCCCAAGGGGCAGCAATGCGCCAAGCCGCTGATGTACGACGACCTTCGGGACGCCTTGGGCGCCGCCACCGAGTGCGTCATCGAGACCGACGGTCGAATTCTCCCGGTGATCGACCACTGGATACGCGAGGGGAACTCGGGAGTCCCTATGACCCAGCTGCACCTGGTGACCAGCCGGTAGGTCGGTGATGACAGTCGGAACTGGGACTGCCATGTGAGAGACACCTCGCTGCTCCAGGAGGCTTCCCGAGGTGAGAGTCAAAGGGGAGCTGGCACTCAGCCGGTTCTCGTAACCGAGGTGGACTGTTTCGATCCATCGATACCGAGGACAAACGCCGAACACGATATGTCGGGAAGTGGCTAGTTACGCGAGCGCAAGCGAAGAGCCCTGATCCGTGCTTCGCTTCGTGGAAGTGGTGTCAACACTGGGAACTCGGCAGCAATCCTGTCGTGGAGATCACTGCCGCTCGCTGGATCCTTCATCGAAACGATGACGGCGAATGGGATCGCATTTGGTCCATGGTCAAGTAGGCCCGCCCGCCGGGCCAAGTAGCTGATAATCAGTCGAGGACGTTCAGCCTCGCCCGCTCGAAGATTGAGTCTGTGATGCCTGACCGTCTCCCATTTCCCGGCGTCTCGCAGTGTGCTCTCTGACG
>JBKQRT010000162.1:0-15265 GCA_052143895.1 Acidimicrobiales bacterium
CTGCAGGTGACGGTGGAGGACATGGCCCACCACACCGCGGCAGTGGCCCGGTCGAAGCCGAGGCCGTTGATCGTGGCCGACCTGCCGTGGATGAGCTACCACCTCGATCCGGTCGACACGGTGCGCAACGCGGCGGTGCTCATCCGGGCTGGTGCCCAGGCGGTCAAGCTCGAGGGAGGGGCCAACCGGGTGCCGATGATCGAGGCACTGGTGTCCGCCGAGATCCCGGTCATGGGCCACCTGGGCCTCACCCCGCAGTCGGTCAACGCCATGGGTGGCTACCGGGTCCAGGGACGGGACGACGCCGCTGCCCACGCGCTGACCGTCGGGGCCAAGGCCGTCGCGGCCGCGGGGTGCTTCGCCGTCGTGGTGGAAGGGGTACCCGCCCCGGTCGGCGCCGCCCTCACCGAATCGTTGGACGTGCCGACCATCGGGATCGGCGCCGGACCTGACTGCGACGGCCAGGTGCTGGTCTTCCACGACCTGCTCGGGTTCAACGAGCAGGTCCCGAAGTTCGTGCGCCGCTACGCCGAGCTGGGGGCGGCCGCCACTGCCGCGTTGGCGGCCTACGCCGACGACGTGCGCGCCGGGACGTTCCCGGCGGATGCCGAGACCTACCGCTGAGCGACCGGCATGGTCCCGGTTCGGCGAGCCGGCGGAATGCCGGTAGAGTGGACCGGTCCTGCCAGCCGCCCCCCGGGACGGCCATCCAGTTCCGACCTGCCCCACGCCGTGGGGCTCGGGCGTCCCGGCGCCCGATCCAGAGGGAGGTGAGCCGCCCGTGCGGCCCTACGAGACCATGGTCATCTTCGACACCGGTGCCGACGAGGCGGCGGTCAACGGCGTCCTCGACCGGGCGCTCGACGCCCTGAAGGCGAAGGGCGGCAACGTGGGGCGAGTGGAGCGCTGGGGACGGCGCACCTTCGCCTACGAGCTCGAGCACAAACGCGAGGGCTACTACGTGGTGATCGAGCTGACCGCCGAGCCGCCGGCCGTCGCCGGCATGGAGCGCGTCTTCGTCCTGGCGGACGAGGTCCTGCGCCACAAGGTCATCCGGATCCCGGACAAGGTGGCGGGTCGTCGTGCCGCCGCTGCCGCCACCATTGGCAGGGAGGCCTGACCATGGCCAACGGAAACGTCGTCACGCTGGTTGGCAACATCACCCGCGATCCGGAGCTGCGCTTCACCAACACGGGACAGGCGACCGCCAGCTTCGGGCTGGCCGTCAACCGACGCTGGCAGAACCGCCAGACCCAGGAGTGGGAGGAGGCCACCTCCTTCTTCGACGTGGTGTGCTGGCGGGAGATGGCCGAGAACGCGGCTGAAAGCCTGAGCCGCGGATCACGGGTCATCGTGACCGGTCGCCTCGAGCAGCGGACCTGGGAGACGCCCGACGGTGACAAGCGCTCCAAGGTCGAGGTGGTGGCCGACGAGATCGGCCCGAGCATCCGCTGGGCCACCGCCCAGGTCACCAAGAACGAGCGCCGGGGACCCGGCGACGGCGGGCCGCCCGGTGGCGGTCGGGGCGGAGCACCGGCAGGCGGCGGCGTACAGGCCGCCGAGCCACAGGGATACGGATACAGCGAGGAGCCGTTCTAGTCATGGCGCGTAACAACGATCGTGGAGGTACCACCCGGCGCTCCCCCAAGGACACCGGGCGTCGCATCAAGAAGAAGCCCTGCGCACTGTGCAAGGACCGGGTGGGGTGGGTCGACTACAAGGACGTCGGCATGCTCCGCAAGTACATGAGCGACCGCGGCAAGATCCGCGCCCGCCGGGTCTCGGGCAACTGCACCCAGCACCAGCGCGACGTGGCCATCGCCATCAAGACGGCCCGTGAACTGGTGCTGCTCCCCTACACCCAGCGCACGACCACCGAGCGACCGGGCGGCCGGGGCGGCGGCCGGGGAGGCCGCGACGGCGGCGGCTACGGCGGTCAGGGCGGCACCGGCCGAGGGCGCCGGGACGAGGAGCGGTCGCTGGCGGCGGACGCCACGTCGACGGCGGTGCCCGAGGACGGGTCCGCCGGCACGCCGGTGGCCGAGGTCGTGGTCGAGGAGATCGCGCTCGACAACGGCGACGTGCTCGTCGTCGAAGAGGTCGACGCGCCGGCCGGAGAGGGCGAGGGCTGACATGAAGGTCCTGCTGCGCAGCGACATCGACGGCGTGGGCAAGCGCGGCGACATCATCGATGTCTCCGGCGGCTTCGCCCGTAACCACCTCCTACCCGCCGGCAAGGCCATCGTGGCGTCGGCCGGGATCGAGAGCCAGGCCGCGGCCATGCGCCGGTCGCGGGACCTGCGCGACGCCCGGGACAGGGAGTCCTCCGAGACGGTGGCCCGCACCCTGGTCGGCAACGTGATCACCATGTCGGCGCGGGCCAAGGGGGAGCGGCTCTTCGGCTCGGTCACGGCCGCTGACATCGTACGCAAGGTCGAGGAGCAGACGGGCGCCGTGGTCGACCGGAAGGACCTGGTGCTCGACGAGCCCATCAAGATGATCGGTGAGCACAACATCCGTGTCGAACTGGTCGGCGACGTCGTTTTCGAACTGACGGTGGACGTCGTCCCCGAGGGGTAGCCGGACCAGGGCGGCGCCCCGGGCGGGCGGGACATCCACCGCCGCGTCACATCCCCCGGGGATGATGAGGCCATGCACCGGTCCGTCCGCAGCCGCGCCGCACTTGTCCACGGCTCGTCCACACCCGGGGGTGGCGCAATCCGCAGGAAGAGGCCCTTACGCTCCACAGGGCATCTCGGCAAAGGTTGACGGATCATGGTCCAAGCCTTTGACGACACGCGGCCCCGGCGTCTGCCCTCCTCCAACGGCGGTGGCGTGCCCGCCGGCCGGGTCCCGCCCCACAACCTCGAGGCCGAGGAGTCGCTGCTCGGGGCCATGCTGCTGTCGCGGGACGCCATCGCCTCGGCAATGGAGATCTGCAAGCCCGAAGACTTCTACAAGTCCTCGCACGGCCACATCTTCCTGGCCATCACCTCACTGTTCAGCCAGGGCGAGCCCGCCGACTGGGTGACGGTCACCGAAGAGCTGCGCCGTCGGGGTCTGCTCGAGACCATCGGCGATCCGTCCGTCTTCGTATCCCTCCAGGCCAACACTCCGTCGATCGGCAACGCCGACTACTACGCCCGCATCGTCGAGGAGCACGCCCTGCTGCGCCGCCTGGTGGGGGTGGCGGCCGAGATCACCGAGCTCGGCTACAGCCTTCCCGAGGACGTCGCCGACGTGCTCGATCGGGCCGAGAGCCTGGTTTTCGACGTGGCCCAGCGCCGGGTGGTGGACTCCCTGACCCCGCTCCACGAGCTGTTGGGCAAGGGTCTCGACCACCTGCAGAAGCTCTACGACCAGGGCGACGCCATCACCGGGCTCCCCACCGGGTACACCGACCTCGACCAGCTCCTGTCGGGTCTGCAGCCCTCGAACCTGATCGTGGTCGGCGCCCGTCCCGCCATGGGGAAGACCGCGTTCGCGCTCGGCATCGTCGCCCACGCCGGCATCAAGATGCACGTCCCCACCCTGCTCTTCTCCCTGGAGATGAGCCACATGGAGCTCACTCAGCGCCTCCTCGGCTCCGAGGCGCGCGTCGACGCCAACCGCATGCGGACCGGCAACCTCCGGGAGGCCGACTGGGCCAAGGTGGGCAACGCCATCAGTCGGATGAGCGAGGCGCCCATCTTCATCGACGACAACCCCAACCTCACTGTCATGGACATCCGGGCCCGGGCCCGCCGCCTGAAGAGCCGCGAGGGGCTCGGTCTCGTGGTGGTCGACTATCTCCAGCTGATGACCGGCCGGCACGGTGCGGAGAACCGCCAGGTGGAGGTGTCGGAGATCAGCCGTGGCCTCAAGATCCTGGCTCGCGAACTCGAGGTGCCGGTGGTGGCGCTCTCCCAGCTCTCCCGCGGGCTGGAGATGCGCCAGGACAAGCGGCCCATGCTGGCCGACCTGCGGGAGTCGGGCTCCATCGAACAGGACTCCGACGTGGTGATGTTCATCTACCGCGACGAGATCTACAACCCCGAGTCGACGGAGAGCCAGGGCACCGCGGAGGTCATCGTGGCCAAGCACCGTAACGGCCCGACCGGCGTGCAGCGGCTCGCCTTCATCGGGCACCACACCCGGTTCGACAACATGGCCCGGGTCTAGCGCCACCGGGCCGGGTCCCGGCACCACCCACCGCGCCCGTAGCCGAAGTGGACAGCGAAGCCGGAGTGGACAGGGGAAGACCGGGCCGTCGTGCGGCAGCTGGTCGGCGACCTTGGTCGGGGGGTGGAGCTTCCGCTCCTCGATGTAGGGGTGGGGGAGGTGTTCGAAGAGCGAGGACATGCGCCGAGAGTGGCACCGCAGCGCGGACATTTCGGTGATGATGGGCCGATGGTCGAGTACGTTCTCCCGCGCATTCCGGCATCGGCCGGGGCACTCATCGGCGACGGCCACGGCCACCTCCTGATCCTCAGGCCCACCTACAAGTCGGGATGGACCGTCCCCGGCGGGCAGCTCGAGGCGGACGGCGAGTCCCCGTGGGAGGGGTGCCGGCGGGAGGTGCGCGAGGAGACCGGCCTGATCGTGAGCACCGGGCGCCTGATCTGCGTCGACTTCCTGCGCCCGAAGCCGGGCCGCCCCGGTGGGCTCCGCCTCCTCTTCGACTGCGGGGAGGTGACTGCTGCCGACCGCGACCGGATCGTTCTGCAGGCCGAGGAGGTCAGCGGGTACCGGTGGGCGACGCCGGAGGAGGCCGACCAGCTGCTGAGCGGCCCGGTGGGTCGCCGCGTGGCCCGGGGGCTGGCCGCCCGCCCCGGCACCGTCTACCTCGAGGAGGGCCGTCCCGTCCCCGGCGTGGGCGGATGATCCGGGCCCCGGGCCCGTTCACGGCGCGCCGGGCCCGGCCAGTCCGGCCACGAACCCGGTGATCCGGCTCCGGTCGAGGTCGGCGGCCCGGGTGCACGCGAACCACGGTTCCGCGGGGACCACGTCGGCCACCGGGTGGACCTCGACCACCGCGCCCCGACGGAGCGCGTCGGCACAGGCGAAGTCAGGGAGCAGGCTGACCCCGATGCCGTGCTCCACAGCGGCCGCCACCGCCCGCAGGTCGGGGGCGACCAGGCGGAGGTCCCCGGCGAAGGGACGCCCCAGCGCCGACTGCCAGAACCGGCGGGTCATGGGCAGCTCGGTGCTGTAGGCGACCCAGGGGCTGCCCACCAGGTGGTCGCCGAGCTCGACGAGGGAGGCGGGGCGGGGATCCGGCGCGGAACCGGGCGGCCCGACCAGCACGAACCGCTTGGTGCCGATGGAGGTGGAGGCGAGGGACCGTCGTGTCGGCGTCGAACTGGTCACGGCCACGTCGAGCTCTCCGTGCTCGAGCAGCTCGAGGAGCTCGGCGTCCGGCCCGAACCGGGCGGCCAACGCCGGCGCCCCCGGCCCGAGACGCGGGACCACCGCCGCGGCAAAGAACTCGGCCGACGACCCGATGCGCAGCGGCGGATCGGGGACGACCACCGTCCCGGCGTCCAGGCCGGCCAGGACGTGCTCGAGCCGGTCGAGCGAGTCGGCCACCTCGGCGTAGAGCTCGCGCCCGCGGCGGGTCGGTTCGACCCCGGTCGGGGTGCGGGCGAACACCGGCAGGCCCACCCGGCGCTCGAGCGCGCCCAGCTGCTGGCTGGCCGCCGACTGCGACAGGCCCCGGCGAGCGGCGCCACCGCTCACCGAGCCGGCCCGGTAGACGGCCACGAACGTGCGCAGCCAGTCCGGAGCGGCCATTCGACGAGCTTATATCCAATGTTCAGTTCTCTTGATTGCTTATGCTGGGCATCCCCACCATGCTGGGAGGATGACCGACATTCCCTACACGCATGGCCACCACGACAGCGTGCTGCGGTCCCACCGCTGGCGCACGGCCGAGAACTCGGCCGGGTACCTGCTGCCGCGGCTCCAGCCCGGCTGGTCGTTGCTCGACGTCGGCTGCGGGCCGGGGACCATCACCCGCGACCTGGCCCGCCGGGTGGCTCCGGGCCCGGTGGTGGGCGTCGACGCCGCCGCCGAGGTGGTGGCCGAGGCCCGCTCGCTGGTGGCGGGGGACGCCGAGGTCGCACTGTCCTTCGAGGTGGGTAGCGTCCTCGAGCTGGCGTTCGACGCCGCCACCTTCGACGCCGTGCACGCCCACCAGCTGCTCCAGCACGTCGGCGACCCGGTGGCCGCCCTCACCGAGATGCGGCGGGTCTGCCGGCCCGGCGGGTTGGTGGCCGCACGCGACAGCGACTACCCGGCCATGCGGTTCTTTCCCGAGGACGGCGAGCTCGACCGGGCCTTCGCCCTCTACGGCGAGCTCACCCGGATCAACGGCGCCACATGGGACGCCGGTCGCCGCTTGCTCCACTGGGCCAACCGAGTCGGGTTCGACGAGGTGGTCGCGTCCGGGTCGGTGTGGTGCTTCGCCACTCCGGCCGACCGGGCGTGGTGGGGTGGCCTGTGGGCCGACCGGTTCACCGCCTCGTCCCTGGCCGACCAGCTCCTGGCCCACGGCCTGGCCCGGCGCGCCGACCTGGCCGGATTCGCTGGCGCATGGCGGCGCTGGGCCGCCTCGTCAGACGGCTGGTTCGCCGTGCTCCACGGCGAGATCGTGTGCACGGTGTGACCCGCCCGGACCCCGCGCCTCGCCGGCTGTTCAGTCGTCCGCCCCGGACAGCGAGGCGAGCAGGCGCCCGGGGGCCTCGACCATCGGATAGTGGCCGACGCCGTCGAGGAAGTGGCTGCGCACGTCCGGTCGCTTCCGGGCCAGGCGGTCCGCCATGGCCGGCACCGCGATGGGGTCGTCCGCCCCCCAGGCCACGACGAGCGGGGCCGGATGGCGCTCGATCGCCCCGGTGAACCGGTCCTCGCTTCGTCGTCGCTCCTCCACGTACCGGATCAAGCGGGGCAGCAGGCGCTGTCCGCCGAGGTGGGCGATCATCTCCCACTGGGCCGCCAGCTCCTCCTCGGGCACCGACGAGGAGGAGCTGAAGGTGGCGGCCACACCGGCCATGACCGTGGCCGGGTCGAGCGCGGCGTCCATGGCGAGGCGTTCGTCGGGCAGCCCCAACAGGAACTGCTGCCCGGTGCTGAGCCTGGTGAGGTCGACGTAGATGCTCCCGTTGGTCAGTGCCCGGTCGGTGATCTCGACCTCCCAGCGTCCCTCGAGCTGTCGGGCCAGGAGCTCGCCGCCGAGGGTGTCGCCGACGTCGTGGGTGAGCAGGCCGAGGCGGTCCACCCCCGCCGCCGAGATGAGGGCCATGGCGATGTCCGCCTGGACGGCGAAGTCGTAGCGTCGGTCCGGCTTGGCCGAGAGCCCGTAGCCGAGCATGTCGAACAGGAGCACCCGCCGGTCGGCGGCCAGCTGGTCCACCACCTGGTGGAAGTCGAAGGACGAGGTGGGGAACCCGTGGAGGACGAGCAGCGGTGGGCGCATGTCGTCGCCGGAGGCCGGGATGTCGATCGTGAAGATCTGCTGTCCGCACAGCCACCGGTACGAACCCCGCGCCCGCCAGGCGTCGGCCGGTCCGCTCACGTGTGGAGGCGTTCGGCGAAGAAGGCGACGACCTGGTCCAGCGCGGCACGTGTCGGCGTCCCCGGGCGGTCGTCGAGGTCCTCGGTGAGCACCGAGTGCGCTCGCTTCCTGTGGCCGTAGGGGTTCCCGGGCGACGAGTCGATCTCGACGCCCACGAAGGCGTCGCCCAGCACCTCGCGGAGGTGCGCGAACCGCTCCGGTGGGCTCAGCTTGTCGCCGGCGAACCGGAGGCCGAGCACGCACGTGCCGGCTGCGGCCCGTTCCTGCACCCGGGCGAGGTCCTCGCCGGACAGACCGAGGTCCCGGCGGTGGGCCCGGGTCATGCCGATCGGCAGGGAGGGCTGGCTGAGAACGGGCGCCACCACGACGTCGTCGACCATCATGCCCAGGGCGAACCCCCCGGTGAAGCACATGCCGACCGCGCCCACCCCGGGGCCGCCGCAACGCCGGTGCTCGTCGGCGGCCAGGGCCCGCAGCCAGCCTATGACCGGGCTGGTCCTCCCCGAGGCCAGCACGGTGAACTCGCGGGCGATGCAGGCCCGGGCGAACGACGACGCCCCGTACCCGATCGACGCCGCGCGCCCGTCCTCGCCGAACAGGTGGGGCAGCACAGAGGTGAAGCCCGCCGCCGCCACTTTCCGCCCGAACCCGGCCACCGCCGGGGTGATGCCGGGGATCTCGCTCATGACGATGACCGCCGGGCCCGAGCCGGTCCGGTAGACGGTGCGGGTCTCGCCGTCGTGGGTGAACGTGGATGATTCGAATCCGGCGAGCGCGTGCTCCATGGGTCGACGCTATCCCGGACCGGGGCGCGGCTCCCGGCCGTCGGCGGCTCCGCCCGCTCCGGCCAGGGTCAGCGTGACCACCGCCGGCCGGTGGTCGGAGCCGGCGTACCCGGCGATCCGCCCGTGGAGCACCGTCACCGGCGCGGTGACCAGGACGTGGTCGAGCTGGCTGTGGGGGTGGTGGGCGGGCCAGCTCCTCCCGGTCACCGCCCGCCGCCACCCCCGGAGGTACGAGGTGGTGGGCGGGCCCCACAGGTTCATGTCGCCGGCCAGGACGGCGGGGGTCCCGGCTGGCGGGAGCACCCGGGCGAGCGACCGGTACTGGGCGTGGGATCCGTGGGTGATGTGGGCCATGTGGGTGCCGCACACCACCAGCTCTTCCCCGGCCAGGTCCACCGTGCCGCGGACCACGGCGCGCCGGGCCGGGTCGCGGCGGAGCCGCCCGAGGGGGAGGACCCCGAGGTCGCGGACCGGCACCCGCGAGAGCAGAGCCAGGCCCCACCGTCCCCGGGCGAAGGGCCGACCCGGTGGGCCGTCGCCCGATTGCGGGCGCTCGCCGTCCAGGCGGAACGTCTTGCGCACCTGGACGACCACCGGGCCCCACCGGCGCGACGACGTCGGGAGGGGCGCGTAGAGCCGGCCGTGCGCCAGCGCCACCTCGGCCACCACCTCGTACCCGAGGCGCTCGGCCACCAGCCCGGCGGTGCTCGGACCGTCATCGTCGGGCGCCCACGACTCCTGCATCACGAGCACGTCGGCGGCGAGGGTCGAGCAGGCGGCGGTCACGTCGAAGGGGCGGCCCCAGCCGTCGACCCCCATGTGCACGTTGAAGGTGGCCAGCGTCAGTGTCGACCGCGGATCCCGGTCCTCCATCCGTCAGCGTCGGCCGAGCGTCTTCGCCACCTCCGCCAAGCCGGCGCGGAAGTCGGGGTGGGCGATCTGGACCAGCGCGGCCGCCCGCTCGCGGACGGTGAGACCCGACAGGTCGGCACTCCCGTGCTCGGTGATCACCACCCCGGTGTGGTGCCGGGGGGTGGAGACCACCGAGCCCTCGGGCAGCAGGGGCACGATCCGGGTCCGGGTGACCCCGTTGGCCGTGGCGGTGGAGCGCAGGCAGATGAGCGAGTGGTCGTCGACGCGCAGCTCGGCCCCGGCCACGAAGTCCTGGTGGCCGCCGACCCCGGAGACCTGACGGCCGTCGATGTTGTCGGCCACCACCTGCCCGTAGAGGTCCACGCTGAGCGCGCCGTTGATCGAGACGAACGCGTGGTTGCGGGCGATGACGGTGGGGTCGTTGACCACCTGCACCGGCGCGAAAGCGACCTGGTCGTTGCCGTCGAGCCACTGGTAGAGCTCGGACGAGCCGAGGGCGAAGGTGGTGAGCGACACGCCGTCGAAGATGCTCTTCTGGTCGTTGGTCACCTTGCCGGCCTGGTGGAGGTGCATGAGCCCGTCCCCGAACATCTCGCTGTGGACGCCGTACCTGCCGCCCGGGCTGTGCGCCAGTCGCGAGGCGATCATGTCCGGCACGGCACCGATGCCGATCTGGAGGGTGGCCCCGTCGGTGACGTACGACCTGGCTAGGTCGGCGATGGCCCGGTCGATGTCGTCGGGCTCCGTCTTGGGCAGCGTGAATGGCGCCCCGTCCGCCTCGACCACCACGTCGACCATGTCGAGGGGCAGGGCGTTGGTGTACTCGGGGGGCAGGGAGCAGGTCCGGGGAAGGTTGGGGTTCACCTCGACGACCAGCAGCCGCTCGGGGTCCCGGCCGGCCATGACCAGCTCATCGTAAGTGGCACCGAGGTGCAGTGAGAGGTTGACCGTCCCGTCGGTGTCGGACGGCGCCGCCTGGGCGGTCATCACCCGGGGGGCGTACCGGCGCAGGATGGGGGCGAACTGGCGGAACCCGCCGGGCACCAGCTCGATGTTGGCCCCCTGGGCGAGGAGCATCCGCTCGGCCGGCCCGAAGAAGCCGCAGCGGTACGAGACGTGGGGATGGGTGAGAACGGTGTAGTAGCTGAGCAGCAAGGCGCCGCCGAAGGTCAGGTCCTCCCAGTCGTCCCGCTCGCCGAGTGCGGTGAAGAACGCGTCCGGGTTGGCCGGGCCGAGCCCGAACCCGATGGTGTCCACGGGACGCACGAGCGCAGCCGCCTCGGAGGCGGTGCAGGAGCTGGGTGCCATCACCCCAGTGTGTCACCCCCGGCGCTGGCGACGCGGTGGGGACGTGGCCGTGCCGGGCGGCCGCCCCGGCCGAAGGGTGCGAACATGGACCGGTGAAGATCGACACCCAGCTGTCGGGGCTCCAGGGCGCGGCGGCGCACGCCCGCCGGCTCGAGGCGCTCGGCGTGGACGGGGCGTTCACCTTCGAGGGGCCCCACGACGTGTTCACCCCGCTCATCCTCGCCGCCACCGCCACCCGGTCGCTGGCGCTCGGCACCAACGTCGCCGTCGCCTTCCCGCGCAACCCGGTCCAGCTCGCCCACCAGGCCTACGATCTCCAGCTGATGTCGGAGGGCCGCTTCACCCTCGGGCTGGGGTCGCAGATCCGGGCGCAGGTCGAGAAGCGCTACGGGGCGTCGTTCGACCGGCCGATCGCCCGCATGCGCGAGACGGTCGGCGCCCTCCGGGCCATCTTCGCCACCTGGGAGACCGGCGAGCGTCTCGACTTCCGTGGGGAGTTCACCTCTCACACCCTCATGCCGCCCATGTTCGACCCGGGACCCAATCCGTTCGGCCCACCCCCGATCGCCCTCGGCGGGCTGGGGCCGCAGATGGTGCGGCTGGCCGCCGAGGTGGCCGACGGCCTGCTGGTGATGCCGTTCAACACCGCCCGGCACTTCCGAGAGCGCACGCTGGCCGCTGTCGCCGAGGGCCTGGCCCGGGGCGGCCGGACGAGGACGGACCTCACGCTGACCGGCGAGGTCATCGTCTGCTGCGGCCGCGACGAGGAGGAGCTGGAGGCGGCGCGGGTGGCCGGGCGCTGGCTCCTCTCCTTCTACGCGTCCACTCCGTCCTACCGACCCGTCCTCGAGGTCGAAGGATGGGAGGACCTGCAACCTGAGCTCAATACGCTGTCGAAGACGGGACGTTGGGAGGAGATGCCGGCCATGATCGACGACACCATGCTGACTGCGCTGGCCGCCGTGGGCTCGCCCACGGAGGTCGCCGCCGACATCGTGGAGCGGTTCGGTGCCGAAGTCGACCGGGTGGCGTTCTACACGCCGTACCTGGTCGCCGACGACACCCTGGGGGAGCTCGTCGCCGAGCTGGGTGCGGCCTCGTCCGGAGGGGCGCGATGAACGTTCCCCCGGAGCACTACGACGAGTTCTCCCTGTTCGAGGAGAACGCCGCCGAGGCCGGGCTGCCCTGGGAGGGCCCGCCCGCGGTACGGCGCGAGTCCGTGGAGGTGGCGCCGGGCCGGCGGGTGAGCACGCTGGTGTGGGGCGATGCTCCTCCCGAGGTGGTCCTCGTCCACGGCGGGGGCCAGAACGCCCACACCTGGGACACGGTCGCCCTGGCCCTCGATCGCCCGCTGGTGGCCGTCGACCTGCCCGGTCACGGCCACTCCGACTGGCCGGGCGACGCCCGGGTGCTCGACCCCCGGGCCATGGCCGAGGACGTGGCCGTCGTCGTCGGGCGCCTGGCGCCTGACGCCCGCTTGGTGGTGGGGATGTCGCTCGGCGGCGCCACCTGCATCGCCCTGGCCGCGTCCCACCCCGGCCTCGTCCGCCGGCTCGCCCTGGTCGACATCACCCCCGGCGTGACCCGCGAGAAGGGCTCGGACATCGCCGCCTTCCTCGCCGGTCCGGAGTCGTTCGACTCGTTCGACGAGATCCTCCAGCGCACCATCGAGTTCAATCCCACCCGGTCGGTCTCGTCGCTTCGGCGCGGCGTGCTGCACAACTCGGTGCAGCGGGACGACGGGACCTGGACGTGGCGCCACCAGCTGGGCCGTCCCGCCGGAGCGACCGGGATGCACGTGGGCTCGGTCGACTTCAGCTCCCTGTGGGACGACCTCGAACGGATCGGGGTCCCCGTGCTCCTGCTCCGCGGCTCGCTCTCGCCCGTGGTCGACGACGCCGACGAGGCGGAGTTCCACCGGCGCCGACCCGGCGACCGTGTGGTCACCGTCGAGGGAGCCGGCCACAGCATCCAGGGTGACCGGCCCCTCGAGCTGGCCGGGCTCCTCGCCGGCGAGCTCGCCGCCGGCTGACCGTCAGGCCGCCTCCCGGCGCTCCTCGTCCCGGTCGGAGCCGGTGGCGAGGGCGGCGTCGAGCACCTCGGCGATGTCCGTGGCCAGATGGAAGGTCATCTGGTCGCGCACCGCCTCGGGCACGTCCTCGAGGTCGGGACCGTTGCGGCCCGGCAGCACCACCGAGGTGAGGCCGGCCCGGTGGGCGGCCAGGACCTTCTGGCGCACGCCGCCGATGGGCAGCACCCGGCCCTGCAGGGTGACCTCGCCGGTCATGCCCAGCACCGACCGCACGGGCACGTCCCGGAGCAGGCTGACCAGGGCCGTGGTCATGGTGACCCCGGCCGAGGGGCCGTCCTTCGGGATGGCCCCGGCCGGCACGTGGAGGTGGAACCGCTTGCCGGCGAAGGCACCCGGGTCGATGCCGAGGGCCTCGGCGTGGGAGCGCACGTAGGACAGAGCGATCTCCGCCGACTCCTTCATGACGTCGCCCAGCTGGCCGGTGAGTGTCAGGCCCTCGGGTCCGTCCATCATCGACGCCTCGACGTACAGCACGTCCCCGCCGGTGCCGGTGACGGCCAGACCCGTGGCCACGCCGGGCACCGCGGTGCGGTCGGCGGCCTCGAAGAAGTAGCGGGGCCGTCCGAGCCAGCCACGCACGTCGGCGGCGTCCACCGTGACCGGCGGCTCCTGCTCGCCGGACACCACCTTGGCGGCCACCTTGCGGAGCAGGCGTCCGAGCTCGCGCTCGAGCGACCGCACGCCCGCCTCGCGGGTGTAGTCCCCCACGACGACCCGGAGGGCGTCGTCGGTGACGACCACTTCGTCAGTGCGGAGCGCGGCGCGCTCCAGTTGGCGGCCGACCAGGTGGTGCCGGGCGATGGCCACCTTCTCGTCCTCGGTGTACCCGTCCAGCCGGATGACCTCCATCCGGTCGAGCAGGGGCCCCGGGATGGTGTCGACCATGTTGGCGGTGGCGATGAACAGGACCCTGGACAGGTCCAGCTCGACCTCGAGGTAATGGTCGCGGAAGGTGTGGTTCTGCGCGGGGTCGAGGACCTCGAGCAGCGCCGAGGACGGGTCACCGCGGTAGTCGGCCCCGAGCTTGTCCACCTCGTCGAGGACGATGACCGGGTTGAAGGTGCCGGCCTCCCGCAGGGCGCGCACGAGGCGGCCCGGCTGGGCCCCCACGTAGGTGCGCCGGTGGCCACGGATCTCCGCCTCGTCGCGGACCCCGCCCAGGGCGACCCGGACGAACTCGCGACCGAGGGCGCGGGCCACCGACTCGCCGAGCGACGTCTTCCCCACCCCCGGCGGTCCGACCAGCGCCAGGATGGCTCCCGCGCCGCGGCCCGACACCGGCGCCAGGCCGCGCTCGGCCTGCAACTTCCGGACGGCCAGGTGCTCGAGGATGCGGTCCTTCACGTCCTGGAGCCCGTCGTGGTCCTCGTCGAGGATGCGCGACGCCTCGCCCACGTCGAGCCGGTCCTCGGACATCCGTCCCCAGGGCAGCTCGAACACCGTGTCCAGCCAGGTGCGGATCCATCCGTGCTCGGGGTTCTGCTCGCTCATGCGCTCGAGCTTGTCGATCTCCCGCTCGACGGCCGTGCGCACGGCGTCGGGCAGCTTGCGCTCGCCGAGCATCGTTCGGTAGTCGTCCGGGGCTTCGTCGTCGCCGGATCCCAGCTGACCGAGCTCCTTGCGGATCGACTCGAGCTGCCGGCGCAGCAGGAACTCCCGCTGCGTCTTCTCCATGCCTTCCTCGACGTCGGTCTTGATGCGCTCGCGCAGGGTCAGGTCGGCCAGGACCTCCCGGGCCCAGGCGATGACCAGGCGGAGCCGGGCCGCCACGTCGATCGTCTCGAGGACCTCGACCTTCTGGGCCAGGGACAGGTCCGGCGAGTAGCCGGCCATGTCCGCCACCCGGCTCGGATCGGTGACGTCGGCCAGCCGCTCGGCGATGCGCCCGGCACCGCGGCTCAGCAGGATGTTCTCCAGCACGGCCCGGTACTCGCGTGCCAGCTCGGCGACCTCCCCGGTCACCTCACCCTCGTCGACGGACTCGACCTCCACCCACAGCGCCCGGCCGGTGCCGGGGACGGCGGTGCCGAGACGCGCCCGCTCGACGCCACGCACGGCGACCGCCGACATCCCTCCGGGGAGCTCGCCCTGCTCCATGACCTCGGCCACCACGCCCACCGCCGCGTACCGGCCATCGATGAAGGGGACGATCACGAAATGACCGTCGGCCGCCTCGGCCGCCGCCGCCGCCGCCCGGGCCTCGTCCGACTCGAGGCCCATGGTGAAGACCATGCCGGGCAGGACCACGCCCGAGGTCAGGGGTAGCAGCGGCAGGTTCTCGTGTGACTTGTCCATCGTTCCTCCGATGTCGACAGGCTCCGCCCGTCGACCGTCTCTAGCTGTGGAGAAGTAAACAGTCGGATCGAACAGGTATTCCCTCCCGGGCGGGGCCGAGGGGAACGGAGGGTGCCGCGCACCGGGTCGAGCCACGCCGGCGATGCGGCAGAAGCCCAGGTCGGCGCCGTACGACGCTGGAGGGCACTGCCGGCGGGACGCGACGCGTCCGTGTCGTGCGCCCGCCGCCGGACCTGCGGTAGCCGGCCCCGGTATTTCATCTCCAGCGCACCTGATGTTCGTGTTGCGTTCACCGCCGGTTCGCCAGGCGTTCACCTCTGGTCGATACGGTCCCTCTGTGGGCGTTGTCGCGCCCTG
>JBKQRT010000163.1:0-4171 GCA_052143895.1 Acidimicrobiales bacterium
GGTCTGCAGTGGTGGGCCCCGGTGGGAAGCTATCTGGCCGCGTGGCCCGTGATCTGCATCAGCTTGGGCATGGCCGTTTCCTTCCTGTCTTCGGGCGCCAAATCCGAATCGGCGGCGCGGGTCGCCGTCATGTCCCTCTTCGCGTTGCCGGTGCTCTTGTGTATGGTTCACCGTGGTGGGTCGGCGTTGCCCTTATGGGAGCTGGTGTGCTTTCGGCGCGGGCACCCCAGACCATGACGGCGGTCTCCACGGGCGGCGAGCCCTCCGCCGTTCGAGGCCCCTCCTCTATCCACAGTGACGTTGCGTCGTAGCCACGGGGACCCGTGGGTTGCCGCTGCAGTCCTGGCAGCTCTTGCGCTCGCTGTTAGTGCCTGCGCTACGCAGAACGCCCTTACTCCGTCGGATCCCAGCAGGCCAACGGTCACGACTTCGACCGTCGCAAGCAATGCGTCGACGGCGACGACGATCGATCCCAACCCAGTATTCATCTACAGCGTCGACGCGCCGGCCGCCATGCCTCCGAGCCCCGAGGTTCCTGGACCCTTGATCAGCGGCGTCCAATCGCCGAAGACCTCCAACGCACTGAACGACGCCGTGTATTCAGCATGGCAATCGATGATCTGGAGCCTCTACTCCCACCACGACGTGGTGAATTCCACAACAGGGCACTACCAATTTGACTGCGTCGGCGCCACCAATTACTTCCTCTCCGTGGCCGATCCGAATGCCAACAATGCGCTGCGCTCGACGGAACACATCGGAGCACACTACGTACCAACGCCGGCGAGGCTGACGGCCTATCTTGCGTCGCTTCCGGCTGGCGGTACGTCTCTATGGAAACCGGTCACCCAGGCCTCCCAGATCCGTGCGGGTGACATCATCGCGGTACCTCCGCCGCCCGGATCGACCGAACCGGGGCATGCCATGATGACGGGAGGACCGGCAGTTCCGCTGACCAACGGTGACTTCGCCGTCCTCGTCTTCGACTCGGCCGCGTTTCCGGGCCACGGCTCTCTTGATTCCAGGCGTTGGGATACCAGAGACCAACCGCTGCCCAACGTACCCAACAAGCCCCCCGACCGGAAGTCAGGACTCGGCTTCGGCACTGTGGAGGTGACGGTGTCGTCGACCGGTGCCCCGCAGAACATGCTCTGGTCGGTAGGGGGCAGCGAGTACGGAGGCCAGATCGAGATCGCGCACCCCCTTTCCTAGAGTCAACTAGTGCCGTAACCTCAGGGCTCCAAGTACTGCCGGCCACAGCTTGTCTAGCCTCGACCGGGAACCTTCGCCCATTTGCCGGGCCGGCCTGATCGGATGGGAGCCGATGACGCCGAAGATGCATGAGGATCAGATCGACAGCGATGTCGACCTGGTGCGCTCCCTCCTCGAGGCGCAGTTGCCGGAGTGGGGAGTGTTGCCGATCGAAGAGGTCGAATCCACCGGGACGGACAACGCCCTGTACCGCCTCGGCAGCGAAATGGTCGTGCGGATGCCCTTGCGCCCGTCGGCGACCCGTTCGATCGACAAGGAGCACCGATGGTTGCCCATCCTCGCGCCGCATCTCCCGCTGGAGATACCGGTCCCGATCGCACGAGGAGAACCGACAAGGGAGTTCCCATGGCCGTGGTCGGTGCTGACATGGATCGAGGGCGAGGACGCGACCAAGGCGCAATTCACGGGTGAGCAGGCCGCGTCCGACCTCGCCCGCTTTATCGCTGCGCTTCAGGCGATCGATCCCACCGGCGGGCCGGAGCCGAAGAACTCCAACCTCGGTCGTGGGGTCCCCCTCGCCGAGAGGGACGCATTCACCCGCTGGGCGATCAGTGCGTCGCTCGGCCTGGTCGAAACCGACGCGGTGACTGCTCACTGGGAGGAGGCCCTGAAGGTCCCGACATGGAGCCAGCCGTCCGTTTGGGTTCACGGCGACATCGCTGCTGGCAACATCCTGTTCCGAGACGGACAACTGAGCGCCGTGATCGACTGGGGCGCGCTCGGCATCGGTGACCCGGCCTGTGACCTCATCATCGCCTGGGAGATCTTCGACGCTGGCTCGCGTGACGTCCTCCGGTCCGAGCTAGGAGTCGACGATGCCACCTGGGCACGGAGTCGCGGGTGGGCGCTCTCGACCGCCATCGCCGAGCTGTCCTACTACCAGCACACCAACCCTTTCATGGCCGCCCGGGCACGACGCCAGCTCGCCGCTGCTCTCAACGGGTGAGTAGCCATTTCGGGTGTCTCGGACCGAGCGAGCGTTGCCTGATCCGGCACCTGGCACAACGCCCTCGGCGAAGCTCGGTAGCTGTGATCCTCTCCTTCCTCTACCGCTTGGTTCGCCGCGCCCTCGAGCTCGCAATGTCCGGCTGGTCGTCGTCTAGCACTCGATTCGCCACACCCGAGCGGGATCCGGGCCGCTTCTTGTCCCAGGACAAGGTAGTGAACATCAGGACCCCGGCTGACCGGGCCGGGTAGACGCAGAAGCTTTGATCGGCCGAGGTCGAATTGTGGAGCGTGTTCCCGCCGGCGGCGAACTCGCCTGCTGCCTCCTGCTTCGTCAACAATGAACATCCAGATCGAACCACCGTCGAGGATGCAGGCTTAGATCCGCACGCCGACATGAGCGCCGGAAGCAATAGCCGGGTGACCACCGCTGAAATGATTCGGCGCTGCATCATTGCCGTTTCACCCAACAAGTCCACTTTCCGTTCCCGGTTCGGCGGCATACCCTGCGAGGTGAGCTCTAGATTGCTGGGCTTAGAGCCCGTGACCTGCATGTCTGTCAGGGGTGGAGCTGAAGAGTCCACGCGCTGCGAGACATGGGTCTGTTGATGAATCCCCAGCATGGCGGGCGATGCCCGACGTCTGGCGCTCGAAGGCCGCACCTTCGTTTGGCACCGTCGATCTTCAGGCGAGACGAGCCTGGTCCGCACAAGGCGGTCCGGCGGCCGGCTCCGAGTTCGGTGTGCCGAGCTCCACAGCCGCAATGATGCGCTGGCGGTTGGCTTACCAAGCCAACGACC
Organism: Acidimicrobiales bacterium; assembly: GCA_052143895.1. Taxonomy (GTDB): domain Bacteria; phylum Actinomycetota; class Acidimicrobiia; order Acidimicrobiales; family RAAP-2; genus Bog-756. The sequence continues at coordinate 3,018 of JBKQRT010000163.1, forward strand.
CCGTTGGGCTGAGTTGAACCGTGCCATCATCTCCGGGATGAGCCGGACGCTAAGGAACAAGGCGGTCATGGTCCTGGTCGTCCTGCCGATGGCCGTCGTAGCTGCCTGCTCTTCGTCCACGGCGAGCCACCCATCGAGCACGGCCACGTCGGAAGTCCCATCCAGAGCCACCACCACGACTTCGGGGCTCCACTCGACGACGCTCGAGAGGATCGCCTTCCTCAACCCCACCACGGGCTACGGGCTCTTCGAGCAGCAGACCAATAGCGACTGCGAGGACTCAATAGGACATACGACCGACGGCGGTGCACGCTTCGGCCCTCTCGTCTCGGTGACCTCGTGCGACGACGGCTCCGGGATGGGAAGGCCGTCTTCCTTCATTCCCTCCAGGTGCAAAGCGATGGCTTCGCGCAGCAGGCGTTCCGTCTTCGCTACGGTGGCTCCGGTAGCCACGCACCCCGGCAAGTCGGGGACATAGCCGCCATAATTCGTCGCGCCTTTTTCAATCACGATCGCATACCGTTTCATAGCTTTCACCTCTTGAGCGAGGCTGTCTGTCAAGTGCCCTTTGCCGGGCGTCCTCGCCTTGCCACGGAAGGCAGACCTCACCGCCCGCCGGAGTTCCCGCTCCGGCCCGCCAGGGCACTGCTTGTGCCAAGCAGTGGCGCACGACTCCAAACACCTGCCGCTAAACAGAGATACCCGTGCGTTAATGTCGGTGATGGCCCCTTTTCGTCCCCCAAAAACCAAATCAACGGGCCAAGGTTTACGTTTGCGCCCGGTTCTTCCGCGTCCACACGGCTTTGTAGGCAGGTGTCCGCATGTGTTCGGGGACGGCTTGATTGCAGGTCGGGCACACGACGTACTTGGCCGCCCCAAACAAGTTCGCGTTGACGTTCATGGTTGCATCTCGAACCTGCCCTCCGATTTGCTGCTTACAGGTTGAGCATCGCATCACCAGGCGCGGTGACTCCACCGCAGTCATTCTAAGCCGCATTCCCATCTATAAACTCCTGTTCGGTCGGTGAGTGTCCAAAGCCTACGAAGGTTGCCAAATCGAAGGATTGGGCCGTGCGGTGGATCTCATTGTTACGGCCGTTGATGTCGGCCAGCATACCGGCCGCACCGAACCCCGTCAACAGGCCCCCTCTAGC
>JBKQRT010000164.1:0-3236 GCA_052143895.1 Acidimicrobiales bacterium
AGTGCTGACCGATCCAAGAGCCGCGCTCTCCGACTGAGTATCTGGGTGTAGCAGCTTCATCGCGCTGGCCTCAGTGATGTGAGAGTGATCCCCAGGTTCTCTGAGTAGTGGACCGATCCCAGCGGTCCTGTCTGTTGGGTCAAGGCGACGGACTCATGCTGGCGGAGGATGATCCCATCCGGCATCAGAATCGAGTACTCATTCGGATTCTCTCCGGATTCATTGCCTGAATAGGTGAAATCTAATTTGGTCTGGACCGCCGGCACGTCGCGACCGCTGACCATAACCGATGACGATCCGATGACTTGACCGGAGAGGGTCACCGTCTCGCCCTCGGCGTGGAATGTCGTGTGCCAGTTCTCACCCGGTTGCGGATCGGGCGGGACGAAATACGTGTTCGGCGGACACCGGATATCGCTCGAGGTCCGGATGCCGGCAATCTCTTCAGAGGACGGAAGCGATCCAATTCCCAGTGCCGAGTCTGGCAAACGGCACTCCACCAGTCCTTCCACGTGCTGGACGTAGGGCTCCCACATCATGGTGCTGCACGTTACGTCGGTGACGATCATCGAGGTGATCGGCGGAAAGTCGCGGCTGAGGCCCGCTAGGCTCAACTGTTCGCCACCCGTGGTGCGGTACGTGTACACGCCCGCTGGGGGAAGCTGCGGTTCACGCGTGAGCGATCCGTGCGCCTGTCCATGTCGATAGATGCGCAGCGCTTGACTCAGATCGATCTGAGTCTCCGAGTCGCGGAACACGAAGAACCAGAATCCGGCGACAATCGCGACGACGACAACCGATACTCCGACGCTCAACGTTAGGAGGCGGTGACTGTTGGCCCACGCAAGTACTGGCATGCCGACCTCCTCTCCGTTCAGGCTTCAGAGTGGCTGGCACTGACGACATTACTGTCCGAGCGTCGAACGATCTTTGGCTGGGCACTCAGATCCCTCAGCTGGGTAGTAGTCGGGCCCGGCCCCGGCTATGAGAGCAGGGCAGTGTCACCCTCGGCTGACTAGGCAGAGAGCCGAGGCGCATAACGGGCGGTGGGGGACGGTGGAAAGCCTCACTCCGGCACCTTGCCCATCCGCCGCCATCGGATTGTGGATGCAACGAACATGATGAGACCGAGCAGTAGAGAGGCGACCCCGACCCCGATGGAGAAGGCCCGATGGGTCGTGACTTCAACGACACCTGTTGCGATCAAAGCGACACCGGCGACAAGGCCGTACAGCATGTTCGCACGTCCATCTCGCGGCGTGTGTGCGGTCGACGCAGCCATGGAACGAAAGTCCCCCGAGCGACTTTTCCACACGCCTCGAAGTGCCTGATTGGTCGGTGGCAGTTCGCGGGCGGCAAGCACCCGGCGCTGGGGGACGGGTTCCGGCCAGCATCAGATCTACTCCCGGCTGCGACTCGTCGTCCCTCACGTCGATGCTCCTCTTCGAGCCTCACGTGCGGGGCCGGCGGTCCTCCCCGCAGGCCGAATCAGTACATCCGTATCCTGTAGCGTCGCCAGACGGGCGGAGGCGCTTGCGCAACGGAAGACCGGGAGGGGTCGATGAGCACAGCTGACAGCACGCCGTCGGCCGCCCTGCCGGGACCGTCCGACGACCGGCTCCCCAAGGAGGTCAAGCAGGTGGGCGTCGTGGTGGTGCTGGGCACCATCATGGCAATCCTCGACACGACCATCGTTGCGGTGGCCCTGGCCACGCTCGCCCGCGACTTCCACACCAGCATCACCACCATCCAGTGGGTCACCACGGGATACCTGCTGGCGCTGGCGGTGGTGATCCCCCTGAGCGGCTGGGCCGTGCACCGCTTCGGGGCCAAGCCCGTCTACATCGTCTCGCTCGCGCTGTTCATCACCGGCTCCGCCCTGTGCGGACTGGCCTGGTCGGCCGGCGTGCTCGTCGCCTTCCGCGTCCTCCAGGGTCTGGGAGGCGGCATGATCATGCCCGTCGGGCAGACGATCATGGCCCGCACCGCAGGCCCCGACAAGATGAACAAGGTCATGGCGCTGATCGGGGTGCCGACGCTGCTGGGGCCCATCCTCGGACCAGTCCTCGGAGGGCTGATCGTGTCCAACTTCTCGTGGCGCTGGATCTTCTTCATCAACGTCCCGATCGGCATCGTGGCGCTGTTCCTGTCCTTCCGCTTCCTCCCCACCGCCCCCGGGGACCGTTCCCACCGACTCGACGTCATCGGGTTCCTCCTGCTGGCACCGGGCCTGTCCCTCCTGGTCTTCGGCCTCTCTGAGGTCGGCAGCGAGGGCGGGTTCTCGTCCCGGGGCGTCCAGCTCAGCCTGGCGGTCTCGGTCGTGCTGATCCTCGGGTTCGTCCTCCGCTCGCTCCGTGCCCCCGAACCGCTGCTCGACCTGCGCCTGTTCAAGAGGTTCAACTTCACGATGGCCTCGGTCTGCATCTTCCTGGTGGGCGCCACCCTCTACGGCACCATGTTCCTGCTGCCGCTCTACTACGAGATCGTGCGTGGCGAGTCGGCGTGGAAGGCCGGGCTGCTGATGGCACCCCAGGGCATCGGTGCGGCACTCGTGATGCGGACGTCGGCGAAGATGGCCGACAGGTACGGCACCCGCAGGACCGTCCCGGTCGGCATGGCACTCCTGGCCCTCGGGACGCTCGCCTACACCCAGGTCTCCGGGTCGACCAGCTATGGGTTCCTGGCCATTGCGCTGTTCGTGCGGGGCATCGGCCTGGGCTTCGGGATGATGCCCGTCTTCGCCGCCGCCTACCGGGGGCTGTCCCACGAGGAGGTGCCCCGGGCCAGCACCTCGACCAACATCATCCGCCAGGTCGGGGGGTCGATCGGCGTGGCGGTGTTCGCGGTGGTGTTGCAGCACGCCACCACCGACCAGTTCCCCCACCACGCCCCGAGCCTGGGCGCGATGCCGAGCACCGCGCTCCCGGTAACCATCGTCGACCGACTGGCCTCTGCGTTCGCCACTTCCTTCTGGTGGTCGTTCGCCGTGTGCGCCATCGCCATAGTGCCGGCCGTCTTCCTGCCCGGGCCCCTGAAGGCTGGCCCGGGCGTGCTGCACGAGCTCGAGGACGCCGAGGCGGTCAACCTCGACGAAGTGGCCGAGATCATCCCCGAGTAGGGGTTGGCCCGGAACCGCACCACGGCGGCCGGTCGCCCTGGTGCAGCCTGACAGAGCCAATACCACCAGCCCGGCGGTCGGGTCACCCTCCCACTGTGCGGGGGTTGGCCCAAAAACT
>JBKQRT010000165.1:0-2594 GCA_052143895.1 Acidimicrobiales bacterium
TGGTGGCCATCGCACCGGGTTCCGACGGGGCGTCACCGGTGGCGACCAGCGGGTGGACATCCGGCAGCTGTTCCATCGTCGGGCTTCCGTCTGGCGGGTGATTTGATCGGCCCTGGCGTGCGCCTCCACCGCCGGGCGACACCACCGGACCTCCGGTGCCGGCGATGGTAACAGCTGGCTCGCCGGCTTCCCGGGACCGCGAAGGGTGGTTGGGTAGGATCGGCGTGCCGCGGGCGTGGCGGAATTGGCAGACGCGCCGGGTTTAGGTCCCGGTCCCCTCTCGGGGATGGAGGTTCGAATCCTCTCGCCCGCACCGCACTCGTCCGTATCGCACTCGTCCGTATCGACCGGCGGCCGTGCGCGAACCGCTGCGTCCCCAGCGTGGCCCCGCCCACCGATCTACAGATCCTCGAGCGGCCCGGCTGTCTCCATCTCGGCCTCCCTCTCTCTCCTCCTGCACTGCCTGGCCACGAGTTCGAAGCACCCGTCAAAAGTGCAGAAAGGCCCTGGACTTTCGAGCCCACACGAGTTGAATGTGCCTATGGCCGCTCGTCGGAGGACTCGTCGTGGGACGGCGAGGTGCGTCGGCTCGGCCGACGATCGATGTTGCGGACCGGGTGAACACCGCGGCAGCGCTCCTCGTCGCCCGGAAGCTGCCACGGGCATAATGCAATGACAGACGTCGTACTCCTGGCCACCATCGTTGCGTTCTTCATCGTCGCTGCGCTCCTGGTGCGCTTCTGCGCCACCATCACGGCAGAGACGGACGCTGACACGGCACAGACGGACGCTGACGTGGACGGCGAATCCGGAGGAGTCGACGACGCCACAAGGTCACGTGAGGACGGGAGAGCAGGAACCACCGGGTGATCGACGACCCCGGCGGCTCCAGTAGCGACACCCAGGTCGTCCCGGGACCGGAACGCCGACCACCCAAGGTTCGGACACGACCGGCAACGTCGATGCTGGACCGGGCAATTCTGCGCCGGGCCGTCGTCGATGCCTTCGTCAAGCTGGACCCCCGGCACATGGCGGGGAACCCGGTCATGCTCGCCGTGGAGGTCGGCAGTCTGATCACCGCCATCGAGTTCGTCGCACAGCCGAGCGTGTTTGTCGGCGCCATCACGGCGTGGCTGTGGTCGACCGTGCTGTTCGCCAACTTTGCCGAAGCTGTCGCCGAGGGGAGAGGGAAGGCCCAGGCGGACACGCTGCGCCGCACACGGGAGGACACCGTCGCCCGCGTGCAGTGGCCCAACGGGACGGTCCACGAGGTTCCGTCGGCCGAGCTCAAGATCGGCGATCGGTGCATCGTCGAAGCCGGCGATGTCGTACCCGGGGACGGCGACGTGGTCGATGGGATCGCCACGATCGACGAGTCGGCCATCACCGGGGAGTCCGCGCCGGTCATCCGCGAGTCGGGAGGAGACCGTTCTGCCGTGACCGGAGGCACCCATGTTCTCTCGGACCGGATCGTGGTCCAGATCACCTCCCAGCCCGGTGAGACGTTTCTCGATCGGATGATCGCCCTGGTCGAAGGCGCGAGCCGCCAGAAGACCCCCAACGAGATCGCCCTCGACATCCTCATCTCCGGACTCACCATGATCCTGTTGGTGGCAGTGGTGACGCTCCAGCCGATGGCCATCTACTCCAAGGCGATCCAGTCCACGGCGGTCCTGGTCGCCCTGTTCGTCTGCCTCGCCCCCACGACGATCGGTGGCCTTCTGTCCGCCATCGGGATCGCCGGAATGGACCGCCTGGTGCAGCGAAACGTCCTTGCCATGTCCGGTCGGGCCGTCGAGGCGGCAGGAGACTGCTCGACGCTCCTGCTGGACAAGACGGGAACGATCACCTATGGCAACCGCATGGCGGCCGAGATCCTGCCGGTGGCGGGCGTCGGCGAGCAGGAGCTGGCCGAGGCGGTGCTGCTGTCGAGCCTGGCCGACGAGACACCGGAGGGGCGGTCGATCGTGGAGCTCGTCGGCGAACGGTACGGGCTCGACCGCGCTCGGACGGACCTCGGGGATGCGGAACTCATCTTCTTCTCGGCCCAGACGCGGATGAGCGGTATCGACGTTGACGGACGACGCATCCGCAAGGGCGCAGCCGACTCGGTCCGCCAGTGGGTGGAGCAGCTCGGGGGCCACGCCCCGCCCGATCTCGGTCCGATGGTCGAGGCCATCGCCACCAGCGGGGGGACTCCCCTGGTTGTTGCGGACGGACCCCGCGTCCTGGGCGTCATCCACCTCAAGGACACGGTGAAGCAGGGCATGGTGGAGCGCTTCGAGCAGTTGCGCGCCATGGGGATCCGCACCGTCATGATCACCGGCGACAATCCCCTGACGGCTGCGGCCATCGCCCGCGAGGCCGGGGTGGACGACTTCCTGGCTGAGGCCACGCCCGAGGAGAAGATGGCGCTCATCAAACGCGAACAGCGGGGCGGGCACATGGTGGCGATGACCGGGGACGGCACCAACGACGCGCCGGCGCTTGCCCAGGCGGACGTGGGCGTCGCCATGAACTCGGGAACCCAGGCCGCCAAGGAAGCCGGCAACATGGTCGACCTCGACTCCAACCCGACCAAGCTCATCGAGGTC
>JBKQRT010000166.1:0-12580 GCA_052143895.1 Acidimicrobiales bacterium
ATCGACCTGCGTCGAGGGCTCTCGTGTCAAGCACCCGGTCTGGCCGGAGTCAGGGTATAGCGGTGGGCACTTGACCAGGGACGAACCTGGCACGATCCGGAGCCGTAGGCGTCGGACGGTCCCGCGCACCGTTCGAAGGATCGATCCCTAATCTGCCCCTAATGTTGCGCAGAATTTAGGGATTATCCGTAATTATCCACAGGCACGAGCACTTGTGGAGAAGGGGCAAAATCACCGAATGACCTGTATGTATGTCCATCCTGGTCAACCGGTGTCTACGTAGGCAGGCGCATTTCGAGACCGTCCGAGCCGGCCACTCTCGCATCCCTCCGGCGTAGAGGCTAGCCGCGGCGCCGGCCTGCGAAGAACTCGGAAAGCTGCTCGGCCACTTCAGCCGCCCGCACCCCGGCGGTGATCGCCACCTCGTGGTTGAGGCGCGGGTCGGCGCAGAGGTTGTAGAGGGAGCCGCACGCCCCGGCCTTGAGGTCGGGAGCCCCGTAGACGAGGCGGTCGACCCGGGCGGCAACCAGGCCACCGGCGCACATTGGGCACGGCTCGAGGGTGACCACCAGTGTGACCCCGGTCAGCCTCCACGTGCCCAGCGCAGCGGCGGCATCGGACAGGGCCAGCAGCTCGGCGTGGGCAGTGGGGTCGCCGCGGTGCTCGCGCTCGTTGTGGCGGGCGGCCACGACCTTCCCGCCGTGCAGGGCGACGGCGCCGACCGGCACGTCGCCGTGGGCGACGGCCGCCGCCGCCTCCTCGAGCGCCAGGCCCATGGCCGCCGCATCACCCCGGGCTGTGGCCAGGGGATCACGGGACGGCAGGCGTCCCGGCCGGCTGGTCGCGTCGAAGTCCATCTGGCGGAGGCGGTGGGATTTGAACCCACGGTGAGTTTCCCCACACACGATTTCCAATCGTGCCGATTCGGCCGCTCTCGCACGCCTCCGGGTGGTCGACCTCGCCGGAGCGCTCCGGGTTGGGCCAACAGCCCCGACAGGCTACTCCGCCGCCCCGGCACCGACGGGCGGCCCGGGTGTCGTCTGCACCGCCGCGTCCCCCGGGGGCCGGCAGGGGACGCCGGTGGGTGCCGGGCGGGTGCCGGAGGTGCGATCCGGGCGCTAGCATCGGCGGGTCCCGATGCTGTGTGCGACGGCTGGGTCCTGCGCAACGTTCTCCCGTGAACCGAGTCAGGGTCGGAAGGCAGCAGCTCTCAGCGGATCGGTTCGTGTGCCGCAGTCAACCTGGCCGTCGCACAGAGCGTCGGGACGTCGTCGAAGTTGCGCTCCCGGTGGGGATCGACGTGTCGGCGACCGGTAGGCTGCCCCGACGTGGCCGACGCACTCGACGACATCCCCTACCAGTCGCTGTACCGCCGGTTCCGGCCCTCCACGTTCGCCGAGGTCCGCGGCCAGGACCATGTCGTCCTGGCGCTCCGCAACGCCGTCCGGGACCAGCGGGTGGCCCACGCCTACCTGTTCAGTGGTCCCCGGGGCACGGGCAAGACCTCCACGGCCCGCATCCTGGCCAAGGCCCTCAACTGCACCGACCTCCGGGACGGCGAGCCGTGCGGTGGCTGCACCTCGTGTGTCGAGATCGCCCGGGGCACCTCGCTCGACGTGCACGAGCTCGATGCTGCCTCCAACAACGGGGTCGAGGCCATGCGAGACCTGGTGTCCCGAGCCGCACTGGGCACCCCCGGGCGCCAGAAGGTCTACATCGTCGACGAGGTGCACATGCTCTCGACGGCCGCGTCCAATGCCCTACTGAAGACCCTCGAGGAGCCACCCGCACACGTCGTGTTCGTGCTGGCCACCACCGATCCGCAGAAGGTGCTGCCCACCATCCGCAGCCGGACCCAGCACTTCGAGTTCCGCCTGCTGGGTCCGGAGATCCTGGGGGAGCTGTTGGACCAGGTCCGCCGGGAGGCCCAGCTGGACGTTCCCGACGAGGCCCTCGACCTCGCGGTCCGGCGGGGGCGCGGTTCCGCACGCGACGCGCTCTCGGTGCTGGACCAGGTGGCCGCGTCCGACGCCATCGACGACGACCAGCCCGAGCTCGGCGAGATCGTCGATGCACTGGCTGAGCAGGACATCGCCCGGGCCCTGGTGGCGGTGGCCCAGCTGACCTCGGCCGGGTTCAGCCCCCAGCAGCTGGCCGGCGATCTCGTCGACAACCTGCGGCAGGGGTTCCTGGCCCTGGTGGCACCCGACCTGGTGGCCGTCTCGGGGTCGGAGCGGAACGTCCTCGCCGCCCGGGCGGAGGGGGTCGGCCTGGCCGCACTGGTGCGGGCCATGGAGGTGCTCGGCCGGGCCCAGGTCACCATGCGGGACGCCCCCGACCCCCGGGTCAACCTCGAGGTGGCCCTGGTGCGGCTGGCCCACCCAGCGGCTGACGACTCGCCGGAGGCGATGCTGGGCCGCATCGAGCGGCTCGAGGCGGGTGCGGGCGTGCCCACCACGACTTCCGTGCCCGCACCACCTCCGCCGCGGGTCGCCGCCGAGCCGCCGCCGATGCCGTCCCCCACGCCCGGCGCTCCCCGCAAGACCCTGGGTGCGGTCCGCCGCCAGGCCGGCGTCGGCGCCACCGGACCGGAGCCGGCACCCAGCACACCGGCCTCGCCCCCGCCCGAACCGACCGGACCGGAGCCAGCGCCCACCACACCGGCCTCGCCCCCGCCCGCACCGACCGCCCCGGTGGCCGCCGACCGGGCCCCGGCTCCCGACCCGTCGCCTACCGGGGACGCCATACCGTTCCCCACCCGCGATGACCTGGTGCAGGCCTGGGGCGATCACATCCTCGGGCGGCTGCGTCCGAAGGCCAAGGCCCTGTTCCAGGCCGGGCGGTTCGTCGGCGTGGACGGGGACCGCGCCGTGTACGGCCTTCCCAACGAGATCCATCGCGCCCGGTGCGAGGAGGTCCGGGGCGACATCGAGGCAGCACTGGGTGAGCACTTCGGGCGCCCCGTCGGCATGGTCCTGGTGGTCGATGCCGGCGCGGCCGGCGTCCCGACGGACGACAGCCACCGCCCGACCGGTGACGGTGAGCCCGTGGGGCCCGGCCGGAACGGAGGTGTCGCACCCGATGCCCCCACCGCCACGCCGACGGGGCGGCGCCCGTCCCCCGACGAGGACCGGGCGCCCGACGCCACCGCACCGGCGTCGACCCTCGCAGAGCGAGCCACCACTCCCGTCGCCGACGACCTCGTCGACGACGTGGACGACCCGTCGGTCTTCGAGGAGGCCCGGCTCGGCGAGGTCGCCGACGTGGACAACTCGGCGCAGGCCCGGGTGCTGCAGGCGTTCCCCGGTGCTGAGGAGGTGAGCTAGGTGGCCATCTTCTCCGGACCGCTGCAGACCTTGATCGACGAACTGGGGCGCCTCCCGGGCGTCGGCCCGAAGTCGGCCCAGCGGATCACCTTCCACCTGCTCAAGGTGGCGCCCGAGGACGCGTTGCGGCTGGCCGAGGCGATCGTCGCCGTCAAGGAGCGGATCACGCTGTGCACGCGGTGCTTCAACGTGGCCGAGGGTGGTCTGTGCGCCATCTGTCTCGACGATCGCCGCGACGCCACGTCGGTCTGCGTGGTCGAGGATCCGCGCGACATCGTCTCGGTGGAGAAGACCGGCGAGTTCTCGGGCAAGTACCACGTGCTCCAGGGGGCCTTGAACCCCATCGAGGGCATCGGGCCCGACCAGCTCCGGGTCCGCGAACTGCTGGTCCGGGTCGAGGAGGAGGGGATCACCGAGGTCATCCTCTGCACCAATCCCAACCTCGAGGGCGAAGCCACCGCCATGTACCTGGCCCGCCTGCTCAAACCGATGGGACTGACCGTCACCCGGATCGCCAGCGGCCTTCCGGTGGGTGGTGACCTCGAGTACGCGGACGAGCTCACCCTCGGCCGGGCCCTCGAGGGACGCCGTGTGGTGGAGGCCTGACCCGGCGGCAGCGGCGAGGCGTCGTCCCCACCACACCGGCGACGGGTCGGTCCGGTGAGGCACCATAAGGGAATGCCGAGTCCACCGACCACCGCGGGCCGGTACCTGTGGGTGGTACGGCATGGCAAGGCGGCGTCGGACGCGCCGTGGGGCGCCGGCGACCGCGAGCGCCCGTTGACGGCGCGTGGTCGGCGGGACGCGACGGCCCTGGGCCGGCGCCTGGCCGAGGAGGTTCCTCCACTCGGCCTCGACGGGGTGGTCCTGCCCGAACTGGCCGTCTGTTCGGCGGCCGTCCGAACCCGCCAGACCGCCGAGCTGATCCTCGCCCAGATGCAGGACAAGGTACCGCTCGACGCCTACCGGTCCCTGTACGAAGCGGAGACGGACGTCGTCATGCACTACGTGCGCGAGGTGGACGAGGCAGTGGTGAGCTTGCTCCTGGTCGGCCACAATCCGTCCATGTACCGCCTGGTGTGGGAGCTGACCGACGGTGACGGCACCGCCCACGACCGTCTCGAGGCGCACGGGTTCCCCACCTGCTCGGTTGCCGTGCTCGCACTCGGCGTCGGCGCCTGGGAGGACGTCGTCCACGGCTGCGCCACCCTGGCGGGGCTGCTCGGCCCGCCCTACTGAGCGGGCGGCGACCGGGGCAGGGCCGACGTCAGCGCGCCGTCCGGAGGGCCTCCTGCACGGCACCCTTCACGGTGCGGAGCGGCGCGGTGAGCCGCCAACTGCCGGAGGATTCGACCCGGGCGAGCTCCTCGACGACCTGCTGCGCGTGCTCCCGCCACCGGTCGCGGTCGGCCGTCGAACGGTCCAGCTCGGCGACCACGTCGGCCATGTCGGCCGCCGCGGATGCGTTGGCGGCCTCGAGGTCTCGGATGTGCTGGACGCGGTCGTCGGCAGTCCTGACCAGTTCGTGGTAGTTGGCGATGAGGGCATGGTGGGCCTCGGAGAGCTCCTTGTTGCCGGCGGCCAGCCTGGCCAGGTGGTCCGTGGCGACCATCAGGGCACGCTGCTCGGTCAGTGTGTCCGTCGACCAGATCGAGGGGGAGCCGATGCCGACCGCGCCCAACGCGGGGTGGGCCCCCTCGAGGCCACGGAGCCGTCCGACCAGCGCGATCTGGGACTGCAGGAGCTCTCCATCGTCCACGGCCACCCGGTGCGAGAGGCCGGGCTCGATCACCGCGGCGCCACCGTCGACATCCCAACCGCCTGGTCGCGGTGCCGGGATCCCGCTCTCGTCGAGCCAGTCGGCCAGGTCCCGGCAGGCACCCTTCGGATCATCCAGGAGGGCTTCGCTGCTCACGACGAAGACCGGCATGCCCGTGAGGTTGGTGAGTGCCTGTCGGTTGTAGTGCTCCCAGAGGGCGAGCGAGTGCGCCAGGGTGCTGCCGCCGCGCCGCCGGAGCGACCGGGCGACCTCCATCGGTGAGCGCCAGATGAGGATGGCGGCGACCGGGCCGCTCAACAGGCGCTGCCAGTAGGGCAGGAGCAGACAGTGGCGCGGGTCCTTCCACACCTTGGCCCCGGCGCCGGAGAAGACCCGCTGAGCGGTGGTGCGGGCCTCGTCGTCGAGGCCCGTGGCCGGCGCCGTGTCCTCCCACCCGTCATCGAGCTGCGGCGGGACATCCCACCGGCCGCCGAGCGCCTCGAGCAGCGCGTCGCCGGTGGCGATCAGCGAGGCGCTCTCGTAGTGGTTCGGATTGTCGGGCATGCCCGCGACCAGGTCGGAGGCCGGAGGCAGCGAGAGGCCCATCGCCCCGAGGGCGCCGGCCAGCGCGGAGGTGTTACTGCGGTGCATCCCGACGACCAGGACCCACGGTCCCGGGACTCCCGCCGTCCCGGGCCGGGTGGCGGCCGACCGCGCCCCGGGGCTCGGACGAGGCGCATCGTCGTCGGAAGCGTCCGGACCGCCCTGTCCGGGAAGGCTCACGCCGAGTGATCGGGCGGTGCGTTCCATGAATCCTCGATACTCCTCGGTCGACGGGTAGTCGTAGTAGCGCTGGCACACGCTCCACATCGCCCCCCTGCGGAACAGGTCACTGACCGGGTCGTCGTGGTTGCCCTGCCAACCGAGCAGACGCGCATGTGGCACGGTGGGGACGACGGACTCGAACAGACCGTAGTCGATGGCGATCCCGTACAGATCGTGGTCGCTGAAGGCCAGGGACTCCTTGTGGTTGAACAGCTGATCGAGGTTCCGGTCGAGGTCCGTCTCGCGCTCGAGCCGCCGCCAGAGCTCAGCGACGTTGGCGGTCGAGAACAGGACGACCCCGGAGATGTGGCGCCGGTAAGTGTCCGAGCTCGCTTACTCCAGCACCCCCCCGAACCCCGGAAGCGTCCGGAGGAGGAACGCCCCGCCACGGTCTGGCCGGTAGTCGAGCACGGACGTGCAGATGGCCGGCACCCAGTGGAAGCACCGGGGGTGTCGGGTGTCCGGATCGTAGAGTCGGCCTTCGCCCCAGTTGTCGAAGACGAAGACCTCACTGTCCAGGATGACCGCCTGGTCGGTGTCGACGTACCGGTCGACGCTGAGGCGGAAGAACATCTGCCGGTACCAGCCGACCTCCCGGTGCTCCTCGGTCCAGGCGAACCGGGGCGTCCGGCCCGACACGTCGACCTCCCGCTCGTCGAAGTACTCGGCACCGAGCGAACGGAGTGACGCGGCGTCCGCTGGCTCGAGATTGCCCACCACGATGATCGGAGCCGTGGTCGTCGCCCGCAGCGTGGCGATGCACATCCTGGCGGGGAGGACATGCCGCTGCGAGACCGTGATGACGTAGCTGATCGACCTCGGCCGACCGGGGCCACGCTGCTGTCGGTGGCCATCCGATGTCGAACGGACGGTCAGAGCGTACGGAGGATCGCCGCGTCCCCCTGGCCGCCTCCGCCGCAGAGGCTGACCGCGGCGGTGCCGCCGCCCCGGCGCTTGAGCTCGAGGAGCGCCGTCAGCGCCAGGCGGGTTCCCGACATGCCCACGGGATGGCCGAGGGCGATGGCCCCACCGTTCACGTTGACCACGTCCTCGCTGATGCCGAGGTCGTCGGCGGAGGAGCAGCCGACGGCGGCGAAGGCCTCGTTGATCTCGAAGATGTCGATGTCGCCGACGGACAGGCCCGCCTTGGCCAGCGCCACCTTGGTGGCGTGGGACGGCTGGTGCAGTAGCGACGCGTCGGGACCGGCCACCTGCCCGTAGCCGACGAGCTCGCCGATGGGGCTGACCCCGAGCTCCTCGGCCTTGGCCTTGGACATCACGATGACGGCGGCGGCACCGTCTGAGATCTGCGAGGCATTGCCGGCGGTGATGGTGCCGTTCTTGTCGAAGGCCGGGCGCAGCTTGCCCAGCGACTCAGCCGTCGTCTCGGGGCGGACCCCTTCGTCGGTGTCGACCACCAGCGGATCACCCTTGCGCTGGGGCACGCTCACCGGGATGATCTCCTCGGCGAACCTGCCAGCCTTGATGGCGGCGGCCGCCCGCTCGTGGGAGAGGGCGCTGAAGGCGTCCTGCCGCTCACGGCTCACACCGTCGGCACCGTTGTACCGCTCGGTGCCGAGGCCCATGGCGCAGTTGTCGAAGGCGCAGAACAGACCGTCGTACATCATCGAGTCGACGATGGTGCCGTCGCCGATGCGGTAGCCGGCCCGGGCCCCGGGCAGCAGATACGGGGCCTGGGTCATCGACTCCATGCCGCCGGCCACCACGATGTCGGCGTCACCGGCGTTGATGATGAGGTCAGCCAGGTAGATGGCATTGAGGCCGGACAGGCACACCTTGTTGACCGTCGTGGCCGCCACGTCCATGGGGATGCCGGCCTTGGCGCCGGCCTGCCGGGCGGTGATCTGACCGGCGCCCGCCTGGATGACCTGCCCCATGAACACGTAGTCGACCTGCTCGGGTGCGAGACCGGCACGCTGCAGCGCACCGGCGATGGCGAACCCTCCGAGCTCAGTGGCCGCGAAGCTCGCCAGCGACCCCGACAGCTTGCCGATCGGGGTACGGGCACCTGCGACGATGACGGTTCCGGACATGACGACCTCCGCGGCCTTTCGGCCAGTTCTGGCGGCGTTCCCCCCTCGGGCTCGCCACGACGACCGACCCATGATACGGCGCGACCCGACCCGGCGACCACCCGACCGCTGGAGACCCGACGGCGGCCGTCCTGGTCACCGGGCGGCCCGGCTCCCGTGATGGAGCGCGGGCTATCCTCGCTTCCCATGCAGGAGATCCTCTCAGCCATCCAGTCGGGCGCGTCCGGCGACGAGATCGCCGCCCTCCCCCTTCCCGATGCATACCGGGGCGCCTTCGTCCGGCGCGACGAGGTGGACATGTTCGACGGCTTCGACACCGCCGACAAGGACCCGAGGAAGTCGCTCCACGTGGGCGACGTCGCCGTCCCCGGGCTCGCTCCCGACGAGGCCTACGTGGCGGTGATGGCGAGCGCCATCAACTTCAACACAGTTTGGACCTCGATCTTCGAGCCCCTCCCCACCTTCGGTTTCCTCGACCGGCTAGGGAAGGAGAGCATCTGGGGCAAGCGCCACGCGCTCGACGTGCACGTGGTCGGCTCCGACGCCGCCGGCGTGGTCCTGAAGACCGGGTCGGCTGTCCGGAACTGGAAGCCAGGCGACAAGGTCACGGTGCACTGCAACTACGTCGACGATCAGAGCCCGAGCGCCCACGACGACTCGATCCTGGCCGACAACCAGCGGATCTGGGGGTTCGAGACCAACTTCGGGGGCCTGGCCGATCTGACCGTCGTCAAGGCCAACCAGCTGATGCCCAAGCCCGCCCACCTGTCCTGGGAGGAGGCGGCGGCCAACGCCCTGTGTAACTCGACCAGCTACCGCATGCTGGTGTCGAAGAACGGCGCCCACATGCAGCAGGGGGACAAGGTCCTCGTGTGGGGGGCGTCGGGCGGCCTCGGCGCCTACGCCGTCCAGTACGTGCTCAACGGTGGCGGGACGCCCGTCGGCGTGGTCTCGTCACCCCAGAAGGTCGAGCTGCTCAAGGACCTCGGCGTCGAGGCGGTCATCGACCGGAAGGTGGCGAACTACCGGTTCTGGAAGGACGAGCACACCCAGGACGAGTCGGAATGGCGGCGCCTCGGCAAGGATATCCGGAACCTCGTGGGGGACGACGTCGACATCGTCTTCGAGCACCCCGGCCGCCAGACCATGGGTGCCTCCGTGTTCGCCGCCAAGCGGGGTGGGACCGTCGTGACCTGCGCCGCCACCTCCGGCTACATGATCGAGTACGACAACCGGCACTTGTGGATGAAGCTCAAGACCATCAAGGGCTCCCACTTCGCCAACTACCGCGAGGCGTGGGACGCCAACCAGCTGGTGTGCGAGGGCAAGATCCTGCCGGCCCTGTCCGCCGTCTACGCCCTCGACCAGGTGGGCGACGCCGCCTACCAGGTCCACCGCAACCTGCACGAGGGCAAGATCGGGGTGCTCTGCCTGGCGCCCGAGGAGGGACTGGGCATCGACGACCCCGAGTTCCGCGCCGAGGTGGGCGAGGACCGGATCACCCTGTTCCGCAGACACGGGGCATGAGGGGGCCCATGACGAGGAGGCTCGACCCATGACCCGACCGCTGCTCACCGAGATCGACCACGTGGCCATCGCCGTGCGCGACCTCGACTCGGCCATCGCCTACTACGCCGACACCTTCGGCGCGACCCTCAGCCATCGCGAGCGGGTCGAGTCCGACGGCGTCGAGGAGGCGCTGTTGCGAGTGGCGGACAGCTACATCCAGCTGCTCACGCCCACCACCGACGAGTCACCGGTGGCCAAGTACCTCGACGAGAAGGGAGAGGGGCTCCACCACGTCGGCTACCGGGTGGAGGACTGCGCCGAGGCACTGCAGTCGGTCAAGGACCACGGCGGCCAGGTCATCGACCAGGCCCCGCGGCCGGGGTCGCGGGGGACGACGGTCGCCTTCGTCCACCCACGGGGGGCATTCGGAACGCTGATCGAGCTGGTCCAGGAGTAGCCGCCCATGGACGCAGCGACCGTCGCACCGTCGCAGGCTCCCGCCGACCAGCCCGCCGGGGAGGCGCCGACCATCGGGGTGGCGAGCCTCCCGGTCCTCGCCGACGAAGCCCGCCCGCCCGTGCCGGTCCCGTCCATGCCGCTGACCCCGGACACCACCGCCGGCACCCGCGAGGAGCCCGCCCCGGCGGACGCGACACCGGAGCAGGGACACACCGCCGCGGTTGTGGCCAGACCCGTGGCCCCCACCCCCGACCCTCCTGGCCGAGGTGGCCCCGACACCGCGTTGCCGGCGTCGCCGATCCAGCTCAGCCCGCTGCCGACGGCCCCCGATCCGGCCCCGGTGACCGAGGACGCTCCCGACACGCCCCGCGTACCGGTGGCCGAGGACGCCGCCGACGGTCCTGTCGGGGCGTCGGGCACCGACGGGGGGTTCGCCCCCGGCGTGGCGGCGAGGCTGCGGTCGTACGTCTACCTGCTGGTCGACCCCCGCACCGGGCGCCCGTTCTACGTCGGCCACGGCAAGGGGGAGCGGTGCTTCCGGCACGTCTCGGCCGCCCGCCGCGCCGGGACGACCGACGACCTCGAGCAGAAGTACCCGGGGCTCGGCCGGATCCGCGAGATCGAGTCGGGCGGTCGGTCGGTGCGCGTCGACATCCTCCGCCACGGCCTCAGCCCCGACGAGGCGCTGCTCGTGGCCGCCGCCACCCACGAGGCGCTGGGTCTGTCGGGCGAGCCCGTCCTCGGTTGCCAGCGGCGCCCGGCGGCCGAGGTGAGCGCCCTGCTGGCCAAGAGGGCCAAGTTCAAGCCCTGCCACCAGGTCGTTCTGCTGCGGATCGGGGGCGCCGGCGCCGACTTCTCCTACGAGCGGATCCGGCATGGGTGGCGGATCGGGCGTCGGTGGACCGATCCGGAGTCACCCCGCTCGCCCCGCTGGGCCGTGACGGTCGTCGGCGACATGGTGGCGTCCGTCTACCGCATCGAGCGGTGGGAGCCGACCGTCCTCGGCCCGGATCCGGCCGGCACCGCCGGGCGGGCAGGTGCCCAAGCACCGGACCGCCACTCCTTCGTGGGGACTCGCGACCCCGAGCTCGAGCGGCGCTATGTCGGACGGAGCGCGGCCGCCTACGTCGGCGCCGGGGCCCAGGGGACGATGACCTACGTCTGGTGCGGGCCCCACTGGGTCAACACCGCCCACTGACCGGGGACCGACCGCCGACCGCGGCTGCGCCGTCGGGACTGGGGCCCCTCGCGCCGGTCCGGTAGCCTCACGGTCATGGATCATCCGATGACCCAACGACTGGAAGAACTGGCCGAGCGCCGCGCCCTGGCCCGCAATGCCGGCTCACCCCGGGCGGTGGAGAAGCACCACGCCAAGGGCAAGATGACCGCCCGCGAGCGGATCGGCTACCTCCTCGACGACGGCTCGTTCCAGGAGCTGGACATGCTCGCCCGACACCGGGCCCACGGCATGGGGCTCGAGGAGAACCGTCCGTATACCGACGGCGTGATCACCGGGTTCGGCACCATCGAGGGCAGGCGGGTCTGCGTCTTCAGCCAGGACTTCACCGTCTTCGGTGGTGCCCTCGGCGAGGTGTTTGCCGAGAAGATCCACAAGGTGATGGATCTGGCGTCGTCGATCGGCGTGCCCATGATCGGCCTCAACGACGGCGCCGGCGCCCGCATCCAGGAAGGGGTCGTCTCGCTCCACTCCTACGGCGGCATCTTCCATCGCAACGCCCAGGCCTCCGGGGTCATCCCCCAGATCAGCGTGATCCTCGGTCCCTGCGCCGGCGGCGCCGTCTACAGCCCGGCCATGACCGACTTCATCTTCATGGTGCAGGGCACGAGCCACATGTTCATCACCGGGCCCGACGTGGTGAAGACGGTGACCGGCGAGGACGTGACCCTCGAGGAACTGGGCGGCGCCATGAGCCACGCCACCAAGTCGGGGGTGGCCGCCTTCGTGGCCCCGGACGAGAAGGCCTGCCTCGACGACGTCCGGTACCTGCTGGGCTTCCTCCCCTCGAACAACCTCGAGGAGGCGCCGGTGGTCGTGAACGGCGACGATCCCGAGCGGCTCACGCCCGAGTTGGTGGATCTCATGCCGACGTCGCCCAACCAGCCCTACGACATGAAGAAGGTCATCGAGGCGGTCGTCGACGACGGCGAGTTCTTCGAGGTCAACCACCACTGGGCCATGAACCTCGTGTGCGGGTTCGCCCGGATCGACGGCCGCGCCGTGGGCATCGTCGGCAACCAGCCCCAGATGCTGGCCGGCGTGCTCAACATCGACGCCTCGGAGAAGGGTGCCCGGTTCGTGCGCACCTGCGACGCCTTCAACGTCCCGCTGATCACCTTCGTGGACGTTCCCGGGTTCATGCCCGGCACCGACCAGGAGTACGGCGGCATCATCAAGCACGGCGCCAAGCTCCTCTTCGCGTTCGCGGAGGCGACGGTGCCCAAGGTCACCGTCATCCTGCGCAAGGCCTACGGCGGCGCGTACGACGTCATGGCGAGCAAGCACATTCGCGCCGACGTGAACCTCGCGTTCCCGACGGCGGAGATCGCCGTCATGGGCCCCGAGGGCGCGGTCAACATCGTGCGCCGCGGCGAGATCGCCAGCTCGAGCGAGCCGGAAAAGACGCGCG
>JBKQRT010000167.1:0-6147 GCA_052143895.1 Acidimicrobiales bacterium
GACATTGTAGCCCACTGCAATAGTGAGGAACAGGCTCAAAGTCTAAAGACCGCCATCGCCGAGAGGCTTGCTCCTCTTGGCTTGGAGCTGCACTCTGAGAAGACCAAGATCGTGTACTGCAAGGACACGAACCGCGGGGGAAATCATGAGCACACCAGCTTTGATTTCCTCGGCTACACCTTCCAGGGCCGTCAGGTGCGTGGCCGGCGAGGCTTCTTCGTGGGGTTCGTGCCGGCTATGAGCGCCAAGGCGAAAAAGGCTGTTGGTCAGAAGATGAGAGCCTGGCACCTCAACCGCCGCAGCGGGGCGGACCTTGCCCACCTGGCCGAGGAGATCAATCCTCAGATCCGGGGATGGATTGGCTACTACGGAGCGTTCTCTCGCTCCAGGCTCTACTTCTTGGCTCAGCGTACCGACGAGCACCTCGTCCGATGGGCCATGCGGAAGTTCAAACGACTTGAGGGCAAGCCCATCCGGGCGTGGAGATGGTTGGCTGACGCACGCCAGCGGCAGCCCAAGCTCTTTGCCCACTGGTATCTCGTGCCCACCAGAAGCCGGCCTGTGGGAGCCGTATGACGGGAGACTGTCACGTACGGTTCTGAGAGAGTGGGAGGGGGAGGTTCCCTCCCACTACTCGCCAGGCCGAGTAGTGGCGGCAGAAGACCCGAAAAGTCGAGATGCCCTCAGGCCGCACGGTCGCCTGCCGAGCTCACGCCACGACGTGGCCCTGGGGTCCTTCGCCGTGATCCCACGGGCCCTCGACGGTACGGCGCGGGACTTTTGGCCCTGGGCACCACGGTACTTCAGGCTCACAGTGTGCTTGTGAGGAGTCTCGCGAGTCGGGCGAAAACCTCGCTTCGGTGACATGGACGGGTCGGTTGCGGTCCTGGTCGAAGACCCGTCGGTCGGTCTACAGGGGTTGGTGTGACAGATGAAGCCCACGGATGTCGAGAATCCGAGCTACTACCACCAGGTGGTGGACTGCCAGTGGGCGTGTCCAGCCCATACGAACGTTCCCGAGTACATCCGGCTGATCGCCCAGGGGCGGTACGACGACGCCTACATGGTGAACCGGGAGTCGAATGTCTTCCCGTCGATCCTGGGTCGCACCTGTGACCGGCCCTGCGAGCCAGCGTGCCGGCGCGAGCGGGTCGACGGCGCGCCGGTGGCCATCTGCCGATTGAAGCGAGTCGCAGCGGACCTGCGCGGCGACATCACCGATCGCTTACCACGCGTGCCGGAAGCAAAGAACGGGAAGCGGATCGGCTGCATCGGGGCCGGCCCGGCCTCGCTCACCGTGGCGAACGACCTCCTGCCGCTCGGCTACGCCGTCACAATCTTCGAGCAGCACGACAAGCCCGGTGGGCTGATGCGGACGAACATCCCGGCGTTCCGCCTCCCTGCTGAGGTGCTTGACGAGGAGACACAGGTGATCCTCGACATGGGTGTCGACATCAGGTACGACACGCCGGTGACAAGCCTCCGGGCGCTGCTCGAAGAGGGTTTCGACGCGATCTTCGTCGGCAGTGGCGCCCCGCGAGGAAAAGAGCTTGACCTCCCGGGCCGTTGGGATGAAACGGCAGGCGAGTCGCGGATTCACATCGGGATCGACTGGTTGGAATCGATCGCCTTCGGGCACGTCGACGCCATTGGCGAACAGGTTCTCATCATCGGCGTCGGGAACACCGCCATGGATTGCTGCCGTTCCTCCCGTCGGCTCGGTGGCAAGGACATCAAGGTCATGGCGCGCCGCCCTCGCCGATTCTTCAAGGCGTCGCCCTGGGAGCTCGATGACGCCGAGGAGGAGGGCATCGAGATCCTAGTCAACTACTCGCCAAAGCGCTTCGTCGTGGAGGAAGGACGGCTGACGGGGATGGAGTTCGACATCCTCGAGTGGGACGATCGGGCCGTCGTGTCCCGTCCCGTCGACACCATCGTGGTTCCGTGCACCGACGTCATTCTCGCGATTGGCCAGGAGAACGCCTTTCCGTGGATCGAGCGGGATCTCGGGATGGAGCGGGGGAAATGGGACGTCCCCGTCGTCGACGAGACGACGATGGAGTCAACGTTCCCCGGCATCTTTTTCGGTGGCGACGCCGCGTGGGGCCCGAAGAACATCATCTGGGCCGTTGCGCACGCGCACCAGGCGGCGATCTCGATCCATAATCGCTGTCAGGGGCTTGCGCTCACGGACCGTCTGCCAAACGGGATGAACCTCACGAGCCAGAAGATGGGGATAAGCGAGTGGAGCTACCACAACGACTTCAATCCGGCGAGTCGCCAGCGCATGAATCGCATCGAGCTGAGGCACCGGTTCGAGCAGCTGAACCTGGAGGTCGAACTGGGATTTTCAGTCGAACAGACGGTCCACGAAGTGCAGCGCTGCCTCAACTGCGATATCCAGACAACATTCAGAAGTCCCCTATGCATCGAATGCGACGCGTGTATCGATATCTGCCCGGTCGAATGTCTGACCATCACCGCCAGCGGCAATGAGGCGGGCATCGTGTCCCGGCTCACGTCGCCACGGATCAATCCTTCCCAGGGGCTCTACGTCTCAGCGCCGCTGCCGCAGACCGCTCGGGTGATGGTGAAGGATGAGAACGTCTGCGTCCACTGCGGTCTCTGTGCCGAGCGGTGCCCGACGTCAGCCTGGGACATGGAACGCTTTGCTCTCCTCATCCCGTACGCGGCCACCAGCGTGATGACGGGTGCCTCATGAGCAGCCCCACTCGCACGGAGGCCACGATCGGGCCAGCACCGGAGGCCCCACCACCGGGATCTGACGTCGCTCCGGGCGTCCCGGAGCACCCTCTCGGTAGTAGCGTCAACGACTTTGCGATCAAACTCGCCAACGTCAACGGAACCGGATCAGCGAGCGCGAACGCGCTTTTGATGCGCGCCATCTTTCGCATGGGCATTCCTGTGTCGGGAAAGAACCTGTTTCCGTCGAACATCCAAGGACTACCGACCTGGTATGACATCAGAGTCAACAAAAGCGGCTACATGGCACGGGCTACGGACTACGACCTTATGATCACAATGAACGCCCAGACGTACGCCGCGGATATCGCTGAGGTCCGCCAGGACGGCTACGTGTTGTACGACTCGACCTGGCCGCTCCCTCCCGAGCTTGTCCGCTCCGACCTAAGTTTTCTCGGGGTGCCGCTCACGAAGCTGTGTGTGGACAACTTCCGGGAGTCGCGCGCACGCAGTTTGATGAAGAACATCTGCTGCGTCGGCGCCCTCGTGGCGCTCCTAGCGATCGATCTCACGATCGCTTCGGATCTGCTCGACGACACGTTCGAGCGCAATGCGCGGCTTCGCGAGTCCAACCAGCTCGCGCTCCGGCTCGGCTACGAGTACGCGAGGGGCCATTTCGACTGCCCCTTGCCGTTCCACCTCGAAGCGATGGACGCCACGAGCGACAAGATCCTGATCGACGGCAACACGGCGACCGCACTCGGCTGTCTGTATGCCGGGGCGACCGTGGCGGCGTGGTACCCGATCACACCATCGACATCGGTGATGGATAACTTCACGGCCCTGTGCCGGGATTATCGACGCGAGCCACAACCCGAACCCGGTCCGACCGGGGCGATCCAGTACCGGAACAACTTCCTGATAGTGCAGGCCGAGGACGAACTCGCCGCCATCGGCATGGTACTGGGTGCGAACTGGACCGGGGCACGGGCGTTCACCTCGACTTCAGGTCCGGGCATCTCGCTCATGAGCGAGCTGCTCGGCCTCGCCTACTACACGGAGATTCCCGCGGTCGTCATCGACGTGCAGCGCGCTGGACCGTCGACGGGCATGCCGACACGGACTCAGCAGGGTGATCTCCTGGCGTGTGCCTACGCGTCACATGGGGATACCAAGCACCTCCTCTTGTTCCCCGCCAACCCGACCGAGTGCTTCGACTTCGCCGTCAAGGCCTTCGATCTCGCCGAGCACTTTCAGACCGCCGTCATCATGTTGTCGGACCTCGACATCGGCATGAACGATTGGGTTGTTCCGCCCCTCTCGTGGGACGACTCGTTCGTCCCAGACCGGGGTCGTGTCCTCGGCGTCGCCGCTCTCGACGCGATCACGCGCTTCTATCGGTACGCCGACGAGGATGGTGACTTCGTGACGCCGCGCACGCTGCCCGGTGTCGACCCGAGAGGCGCGTACCTCACCCGCGGATCCGGTCACGACCAGCACGGTGCCTACACCGAAGCGCCCGACCAGTACCAGGAGGTCGTGGACCGTCTCGCACGGAAGCATGCAGCGGCCGCCGGATACATGCCGGCGCCTGTGGTCGAGCGGCACGATGGTGCCACGATCGGCATCGTGTCGGTCGGCAGCTGCGATCTCGCCATCCGCGAGGCGGCCGACCTCCTCGATGGGGCGGGCATTGCCGTGGACGTCATGCGGATCCGAGGATTCCCCTTCACGTCGGATGTCCGAGAGTTCCTCGACGCCCATGACGTCTGTTTCGTAGTCGAACAGAATAGAGATGCGCAACTCCGTTCGCTGCTCGCCATCGAGACGCGCGTCGACCAGGGCAAATTACGCTCCGTGCTCGTCTATGGAGGATTCCCTCTCAGCGCGAAGCAGGTCGTTGAGGGCATCGAGCGCCAGCTGGAGGACTGACCATGGCATCGATCACCAAACCACTCATCCCGTTTGTGCGTCTACAGGAGAACGAACTCGGACTCACCATTCGCGACTACGAGGGCGCGATGTCGACGCTGTGCGCAGGATGTGGCCATGACTCCATCACCGCTGCGATCGCCCGTTCGCTCTTCGAGCTCGGGATACCACCCCAGATGGTCGCAAAGCTCTCAGGCATTGGTTGCTCGTCGAAGACCCCGGCGTACTTCGTTCGGGGCGCGCACGGCCTCAACTCGGCGCACGGTCGAATGGTCACGATCGCGACCGGTGCGAACGCCGCGAACCGTGAGTTGCATTACATCGGGATCTCCGGTGATGGTGACTCGCTCTCGATCGGGCTCGGGCACCTCGCCCATGCGATCCGCCGTAACGTCCGCATGCTGTACATCATTGAGAACAATGGCGTCTACGGTCTGACGAAGGGTCAGCCTTCCGCCTCAGCCGACATCAACTCGAAGTCGAGGCGTGGGGAGCCGAACATGCTGGCCCCGATCGACCCGGTACTGATGGGGCTCAGTCTGGGAGCGACGTTCGTTGCCCGCGGTTTTTCCGGCGATAAGGAGCACCTCGTGCCGATCATAAAAGCCGGATTGGCGCACCGCGGATTTGCCCTCATCGACGTCATCTCGCCGTGCGTACAGTTTAACGACCACGAAGGGTCGACGAAGAGCTACCAGTTCACCCGCCAACACGAGGTGAGGGCGACTGATTTCGTGCCCCTGCATGACGAGATCCTTGCGACCGTTCCTGATGACCGAGGGATCAGCATCATAATGCACAGCGGAAGCGTCATGCGGTTCCGCTCCGTTCCCGAAGGCTACGACCCGACGGATCGAACGTCGGTGACGAGCTACCTCGAGGAGCGGCACGCGAAGGGCGAGATCATTACTGGTCTACTGTACGCGAATGAGCACGTTCCCGATATGCACGAGCTGAACGGGACTCCGGACGAGCCACTCGTCTCGATCCCGTACAACAAGCTCTGCCCCGGTTCCAAGACGCTGGCGAAACTCCAGGAGAGATTCCGATAGGCGAGTGGGTGTTGTCGAGGATCCGGTCCAAGGCCGGCAGAGGGAAGAGTGTCACTTCGCCTGCTGAACGCTCCCCCAGGATGCCGATGGAGGTCATACGCCGGCTGAGAGATGAGGTCCGTTCCCAGTGCCGGAACCGTTGTATCTCTGACCTCGGCCGGACGTTCGAAGATCATGAACCTTGTTGGTGATCTGTCTGTGACCGACCCGCTTTGGGCTGTGGACGCATCGCGACGTTTAGATGGTCTCGTGGCTCACCCTCATCTCCGGGTCGTGGGGACATGCACGAGCAACCACGCCGAGATCGCGTAGTGTCCGAAAACTCGAATCTCGCCTCAAGCGGCCAGCTCGTACTCGTGGATCAGTCCGCCCAGACGGTCGTGCCGGTGTATCCGTCTCGGATGGTGCCGGAAATGCCGGTGCCGACTGCCAGGAATGGGCTCTGCTTGTAGAGGAACAG
>JBKQRT010000168.1:0-24975 GCA_052143895.1 Acidimicrobiales bacterium
CCACCATCGCCACGCCCTGGAGCCCGACGGTTCGGGGTACCAGCCAGGCGGGGGTGGTCCGTTCCCGGTCGCAGCCACGTGGCGAAGGGTACTGCCCGGGCATCCCTGCCCGGTCGACCATCAAAGATCCACCGCCCCGGGGACGGGCCGGTCAGAGCGGTTCCCCTTCTCCCAGCTCGCTGGTGACGTCGGCGATGGCCTCCACCTCGGCGCCCGGCGGCGGTGCCCGGCCGCCGCCGTGCTTCCTCCAGAGCTCGGGGACCCGCCACAAGAGGATGCCGACACCTGCGGCACAGGCCAGGCCGCCCGACCAGACCGCGAATTGCGGCCCCCTGATGGCGGCGGCCCACCCGTCTCGGCGTCGCCGGGGCGCGGACCTCCGGCGAGTGGGTGAGCCCTACGCCTGGAACGAGACCGCCACGAGGGTCAGCTGCGAGTCCAGCCCGGAGACCACCTGGCCGGCCCAGAGCCGACGAACGTGGGGTTGTTTCCGCAGAGGCGAGATGCCGACGACCAGTCGGCCCACCGGTCAACCGTAACGAAACTCCGGAGCAGGTCGCGCCGTATTGCCGCTGAACGCCGGCGCTCGGGACCCATCAAAAACGCATCAAGAAGGAATGAGTTGACACAACATTGGGGTCGCTGGCCGCTACACTGTCTCTTGTGAGCGCTGTGGAGACGTCGAAGAGCCGGAACCCCCGGGCCCAGGAGGGCCAGGACAAGACCGAGGTGGTGCCGTCCTCGATGGCGGTGTCGATTGTCGGTTTCTCGACGGCATGTAGCAAGGATGCGCTCGTATCAAGCGCCAAGGCTGTACGGGAGGCACTTTCGACGGAGTGACCAGGCGCCACAAGGTCTGGGACCGTCAAGGAGTCGCTTCTCAGGAAGCGGCTCCTTTTTTGTTCACGAGGACGGTGCCAGCGGGAAGGAGACCAGCACCCGGCCGACCGGCCCGCGGAGTCGTCGCTGGCCCACGACTTCGATTTGATGTTTCGACGCACCCCGCAGTTGACCCATTTCACGCAAATGAACTGGCCGTTCACCTACGACAACCACAGAAAGGAGCTCGAGATGACCACCGACGAACACCCTGACGACCAGGTACACCGCACCACCACCACCACCACCACCGTCGGCGCTGGCGGGCCCGAGTGGGCCGCCCGGGCCACGATGGCCAGGGTCAGCCAGTGGTCCTCGGACCGCCACGTCGACCCGGGCGACACCCACGACAAGGGCGAACCGTCGCTCTGCATCGGCGAAGGCGCCTGACCGGCTCGGCACCCGGCTTCCGGCCCCCATGCGCCCCGAGGTGGTGTGACACCCCCCTGCGATGATGGCCGGATGACAGCGGTCGGCCCGGCGGGGCCTACAGCCGACATCGAGCCTGCCGACGCAGGGGGCGGCGCGGGCGCCCCGGACGTCACTGGGGACGACCTTTCAGAGGCGATCGTCCAACTGCACGCGGCCGAGCGAGCTGTCCACCTCCGGCTGCTGGAGGTCATCCGGACCTTCGAGCGGTCGAAGCTGTGGGTCCAGGACGGAGCTCCCACCATGGCCCAGTGGCTGGTGGCTAGGCTGGCCATCTCGCCTTCCACCGCCGCCGAATGGGTGAGGGTGGCCGATGCGCTGGCCGACCTGCCGTCCATCGGTGCCGTCGCCGCCGAGGGGCGGCTCTCGTGGGATCAGCTGGCACCGCTCACCCGCCTCGCCGACCCGGAAACCGACGAGGCGCTGGCGGTCCAGGGCCCGGGTTGGACGGCGGCCCAGACCCGCCACCTGGCCGCCCGCGCCCGGGCGCCGAGGATCGAGGACGCCAATGCCGCCCACGCCCGGCGACGGCTCCGCTGGTGGAGCGACGACCATCAGCTGCGCCTCCGCGGTGAGCTGCCGACGGAGGCAGGTGCGGTGCTGGTCAAGGTGCTCGGCCGCATGGCGTCCGAGGCTCCCCCCGACCCCCGGAACGGTACGTTCGAGCCGTACGAGGCGCGGTGTGCCGACGCCCTGGTCGAGCTCGCCTCCCTCCATGTCGCCGATGACGCCGATGCCGATCGGTCCACCGTGATCGTCCACGCCGACGCCGCCTCGATGTCCGGCGACGAGACCGGGCTGGCCGAGCTCGAGGACGGGCCCCGCCTCGCTGTCGAGACCGCCCGACGCCTGGCGTGCGACTGCCGGTGGCAGCTCGTGGTCGAGAACGAGACCGGTGACGTCGTGCGGCTCGGCCGCATGACCCGCCAGGTTCCCCCCTGGCTCGTCCGCCAGCTCCGGCGTCGCGACCGGGGCTGCCGGTTCGTCGGCTGTGGGCGCACGCGTTGGCTACACACACATCACATCGACCACTGGGTGGACGGCGGCGCCACCGATCCGGACAACCTCGTGCTGATGTGCGGCTACCACCATCGCTACATCCACGAGGGCGGCTGGTCGATCGCCATGGCGGGCGACGGCGAGGTCAGCTTCCGCCGTCCCAACGGCACGACGCTCTCCACCGGGCCCCCACCGCTGCGCCCCGATGTGAACCGACGGCTGTTCGGGCCCGATCCTCCACCGGCCGCGGCATGAAGACGGAAGGCGATCGCCCCCGCACGCCCACCGGGGTTCAGATGAGGTCGGGGTGCTCCTGGCGCTCGAATTGGATGCGGTAGAGCTCGGCATACTGACCGCCCGCCTCAAGCAGCTCGTCGTGACGGCCGCGCTCGACGATCCGTCCATGGTCCAGCACGAGGATCACGTCCGCTTCCCGGACCGTCGACAGCCGGTGGGCGATCACCAGCGAGGTCCGTCCTTCGAGCGCGGTGGCCAGGGCCTTCTGCACGGCCGCCTCCGACTCCGAGTCGAGGTGGGCGGTGGCTTCGTCGAGGACGACCACTTCGGGCGCCTTGAGCAGGATCCGGGCGATGGCCAGGCGCTGCTTCTCACCGCCGGACAGCCGATAGCCCCGGTCGCCCACCACGGTGTCGACGCCGTCGGGCAGGTTGCTGACCATGGTGGCGATCTGCGCACCGGCCAGCGCCGCCTCGAGCTCGGCGTCGGTGGCGCCCGGTTTGGCGAAGAGCAGGTTCTCCCGGATGGTCTCGTGGAACAGATGGGCGTCCTGGGTGACGACGCCGATGGTGTCGCTCAGGGAGGAGAAGGCTGCATCCCGCACGTCCAGACCGTTGATGCGGATGGATCCCGACTGGACGTCGTAGAGGCGGGGGAGGAGCTGACTGATGGTCGTCTTGCCCGCGCCGGACGGCCCCACCAGGGCCACGAGCTGGCCCGGTTCGGCCGTGAAGCTGACATCGAACAGCACCTGCCTCGACACCGTGGTGTCGAGCACGGCAACGGACTCCAACGAGGCCAGCGAGACCTCCTCGGCCTGGGGGTACCGGAAATCGACGTGGTCGAACTCGATGCGAGCCGGTCCGGGCGGGATTGGCCGGGCGTCCGGCTTCTCGGCGATCATCGGGGGCAGGTCCAGGACCTCGAACACTCGATCGAAGGAGACCAGCGCCGTCATCACGTCGATCTGGACGTTGGACAGCGCCGTCAGGGGCGCGTAGAGCCGGATGAGGTAGGCGGCCAGGGCGACCACGGTCCCCACGGAGAGCGCGCCGTCCACCGCCTGTACGCCACCCCATCCGTAGACGAGCGCGGTGGCCAGGGCGGCCGTCAGCGAGAGGGAGGCGATGAAGAAGCGGGCGTACATGGCCTGGGTGACCCCGATGTCGCGGACCCGACCCGCCTTCTTCTCGAAGGTGTCGCGCTCCTCCTTGGGCCGCCCGAACAGCTTGACCAGGAGCGCGCCCGACACGTTGAAGCGTTCGTTCATCGTGTTGTTCATCTGGGCGTTGAGGGCGTAGGACTCGCGGGTGATGACCGACAGGCGGCGCCCGACCCGCTTGGCCGGCAGGACGAAGATCGGCAGGATGATGAGGCTGACCAGGGTGATCTTCCACGAGAGGAAGAACATGACGATCAACACCAGGGTGACGCTGATGAGGTTGGACACGATCGACGACAGGGTGTCGGAGAACGCCTGCTGCGCGCCGATGACGTCGTTGTTGAGGCGGCTGATCAGCGCCCCCGTCTGGGTGCGGGTGAAGAAGGCCAGGGGCATCCGCTGGATGTGCTCGAACACCTTCGACCGCATGTCGAAGATGAGGCCCTCGCCGACCTTGGCCGAGACCCAGCGGATACCGATGGTGAGGCCCGTGTCCACGATGGCGACACCCGCCGCGATCAGCGAGAGGACGATGATCAGGTCCTTGTTGTGCTTGTAGATCCCGTTGTTGATGATCGAACGGAACAACAGCGGATTGACCACGCCGACCACGGCGTCGATGATCACCAGCACCAGGAACCAGCACAGGATCGTCCGATACGGCCGGGCGAACGAGAACATCCGCTTGGTGGTGCCCCTGGTCACCCGCTGCTGGGTGACCGAGTCGTCGCGCCGCATGGAGCGCATCACGCCACCGAACTGGCCGCCGCCACCCATCCCGTGGGGACCCATGCCCATTCCCATGCTCATACGCGTGCACGACCCGACCACTGCATGAACCGGACCCTACTGTTTGGCGGCGACGACCCGTCCGCCGTGCCGGTGGAGACCCGTCCGCCGTGCCGGTGGCGACACGCCCGCCGTCCGGGTGTACCGCCTCAGACCACCAGTCCGCGCCCGGTGATCGGCGGTAGGTCGAGGGCGGTGAGCAGCCCGGGCGCCCCGTCGACCACCGCCGGGATGGCGTTCACCAGGCGCATGGCGGTGGCCTTGAGCCCGGCGGTGTTGTGGTCGCCGTCCGAGCCGAGGAGCTGGAGATCGAGGGTGTAGTTGGGCTCACCGGTGATCGTCACCCGGTAGCAGCCGTGGCCGGCCGGCTGCGGCCATTCGGGGGCGAGGTCGTCGTGGAGCCGGGTGACGTGCTCGAGCACGATGACCGCCCTGCCGCCCCGCATGCCGCGCAGCTCGAAATGGAGCGCGGCCGCGGTGCCCTGCTCGATGGTGCCGGAGTCGACCTCGAACGTCTCGGTGGCCGGCTTCCGTTCGTACCACTCCTCGACCGAGTCGAGGTCGACGTCGAGTCCGGCAGCCAACTGGCGCACCACGCTGCCCCAGGCCATGGTCAAGACGCCGGGTTGCAGGATCATGGGGATCTCGTCGATGGGCCGGCCGAACCCCATGATGTCGAAGATCACCATCGGCTGGTTGTAGGTGGCGTAGTTGAGCACCTCGGCCACACGGATCTCCTCGATCCGTTCGCTGACGCCGGTGAGCACGAGCGGGAGGGCGTCGTTGGCGAACCCGGGATCGACGCCGTTGACGAAGAGCGACACGCCGCCTTCGAGCGCCGCCTCCTGCACGGGCGTGATCATGGCGTCGTCCACGACCCCGAAGGGGTACTGCAGGAACACCGGCCCGCTCGAGACGACGTTGATCCTGGACCGCAGGATCCGCTGGATGTCCGACAGCGCCTCCATCAGCCGGTGGTCGGCCATGGCGGTGTGGACCACAACGTCGGGTTCGAGGGCGAGGAGCGCGTCGACGTCATCGGTGGCCGCCACCCCGAGCGTCCGGCCGAGCCCGGCCAGCTCGCCGGCGTCCTTGCCCACCTTGTCCGGATTGGACACCCAGAGCCCGACCAGTTCGAGGTCGGGCCGTGCGTCGATGCCGGCGATGGCGTGACGCCCGACGTTGCCCGTGCTCCAGGCGACGACTCGGTAGGTCTTGGTCATGGTCATGGTCATGGTGCTGCTCCTGTCATGTGGGGGGTGGATGCTCAGAGGTCGGGAAGGCCCATGTCGAGGTTCGGCCCCTCGATCCCGCCGTCCACTTCGAGGATCTTTCCGGTGATGTACGAGCCGGCCTCCGAGGCCAGGTAGATGACGGCGGCGGCGATGTCGGCGGGGTCGCCGATGCGCTTGAGCGGCGTGCTCGCCTCGATCGCCTCCCGCAGCTCGTCGGTCTGCATCACGATGTCCAGTGCCGACGTGGCCACCGAGCCCACGGCGATGGCGTTGACGCGGATCCGCGGGGAGAGGTCGGCCGCGGCCAGCCGTGTGTAGTGGGCGAGCGCCCCTTTGGCCGTGCCATAGGCCAGGTAGCCCCGGCCGGCGATCCTGCCCATGGCCGACGAGATGTTGACCACCGAGCCGCCACCACCCTCGAGCATGAGGGGCACGGCCGGGCGCAGCAGGGCGTGGGCGGTGGAGACGTTGAAGTGGAATGCCTGCTCGAGCCGCCCCGGCGAGGTGTCGAGGAACGGGCGGGGGAGCGCCCCCCCGACATTGTTGACGACGAGGTCGAGCCGGCCGAAGGTGTCGCGGGCGTGCTCCACCAGAGAGGCGACGGCGTCGAGGTCGCTCAGGTCCGCCGGAACAACCAGGGCCCGCCGTCCGGCCGCCTCCACACGACGGGCGACGTGGCCCAGCTGGTCGGCGGTGCGGGCCGAGATCAGCAGGTCGGCACCGGCCTCGGCCAGATCCACGGCGGTGGCGGCACCGATACCCCGGCCCGCGCCGGTGACGATGGCCACCTTGTCGGTCATGGCGAAACGATCGAGGATCATCTGCGGGTTCTCCCTTTGTCGGCGACAGTGCTAGCAGCCCGGGACGAGGTCCGCCATGTGCACTGAGTGGCGCGTGCGCCGGCTCCTCGTTACACGGGTGGCTCAGTCCGCCACGTGGGCCACGGCCACGATGCCGGTCGGCCGCACCCGGACCAGGAGCTCGCCGGGGACGCCGTTCCGCTCGCCGAACTCCGCGGCCCTTTCCTCGCCCATGTACCGACCGCCGAGGACCGCTGCCCACCGTGCGACCTCGGCGAGGTCGTCGCTGATCGTGGCGACTCCCTCGATGGTCGCGAACCCGAAGGGGCGCGTCTCGTCGTCCACGCAGAGCGCCACCCGGGGGTCGCGTCGCAGGGCTTTGCCCTTGATCGTGCCCGTGCCGGTGTTGAAGACGATGTCGCCGATCGGTGAGTCGGCGCCGACGGTGGAGGTGTCGAGTGCGAACCAGATCGGGGCCACGTGCGGCCGGCCATCGGGGTGGACCGTGGCCAGCTTGCCGGTGTGGGCGGGCTCGCCGTTGAGGAAGGCGAGCAGCTCGTCGTTGCTCATCGGGTGGGCCACGTAGGTCGTTCCCGCGTCGATCAGGCGGGACGGGTGGGGGGGAGACCGAGCTTGCGGTGGTCCCAGGACACGGTGCGCGCCACGTTGACCTTGGCCACGATCCGCTTGTTCAGCATGGTCTCGACGAAAGGACGGAGCTCTTCGTTGTAGTTCCCGTAGTACCGCTCGAAGAGGTTGACCCCGAGCTCCCACATCTTGTCCGCGTCGTCGATGATCTCGGCGGTGCCCACCAGCTCCACGCCGCGGAGCTCCTCGTAGTAGTCGCCGTCCTCGAACAGGCAGGTGATCCGGGAGTCGCGGCCCAGGTTGACCGCCTTCTGGGCTTTGGCCTTCGTCTCGATGGCAATCGAATCGTCGATGAAGCCGTACCACATGGCCACGGCGTGGATGGATCCGTCGTGGTTGATGGTGCACATGGTCATCGGCCGGCGCTCGTGCAGGAAGGCGTGGATCTCCTCCGGCGTCATCTTGATCACGTCACGCTGCTTGACGCCGTGACCCATCTGCTGTGGGGGTTGCTGGTCGCTCATTGGTTCCTCCCGGGCACGCCGTCCGGTCCGCGGCTGCGGGCCGCCGGCACTCTCGGGGGCAGCGTATCTGCGGTGACATGGCCCCGGCGCCGTGGTAGGCCGACGCCCCGGGCGAACGCCGGCGCCCGGTGTGAACGGGTGGCCGCTGCGCCCGAACGGACCAGCGCACCGGGCGAACGGTGCAGAATGACCCCCGTGAGCGATCCTGTCCACCAACGGAGCACGGGGCCGGCACCGTTGCCGACCAGGGTCTGCTTCGTCTGCACCGGCAACATCTGCCGGTCGCCCATGGCCGACGTGGTGCTGCGCCACCTGGCCGCGGCGACGCCCACCGAGGGTGAGGCCCTGCTCGCCGACCACCTGGCGGTGTCGAGTGCGGGCACCAGCGGGTGGCACGCCGGCGAACCCATGGATCCACGGGCACGGGCCGCGCTCGAGCGCCGCGGCTACTCCGACCACGGTCATGCGGCCCGGTCCTTCTCCACGGCGTGGTTCGCCTCCACCGACCTGGTGGTGTGCATGGACCGCGGGCATCAGCAGACGCTGCTCGGCCTGGCCCGCTCCCGGGCCGGCGACGAGCGTCACGACGGCCGGTTGGTCATGCTCCGCCAGTTCGATCCGAGGGCGGGTGGCGCGGTGGACGTGCCCGACCCGTACTACGGAGGCGACGCCGACTTCGAGTCGTGCCTCGACCTGGTCGAGGCCGGATGCCGTGGGCTCGTCGAGTACCTGGCCGTCGGCTACGGCGTGAAGGCCACGAACGATTCGGCCTCGTAGTCCCGCATCCGCTCGTACAGATCGCGCAGCTCCGACCGGCGTGCCCGGTCGTTGGCCAGGTTCTCCAGCTCGGGGGGGTCGGAGTCGTGGTCGTACCATTCGTGGTCGTTGTCGTCGAAGGCGCAGTCCACGTCGAACTGCTTGTGGCCGGGTGACCTGCCCCACAGACCGGTCGACGGCTTGCCGCCGCCGACCCCGTAGTAGCGGGCGTACTTGGTGCGCCCGTCGTAGAAGCCGCGCAGGGCGTAGCGCACCTGGTTGAGACCGGCGGTCTGGGCCGAGTCCTGTGCGAAGAGGATGTGGTCGCGGGCGGAGGTGGTCGGGTCGGCGAGCACCGGCGAGAGGTCGACACCCTGGACGGTCGAGGCCGTCTCGGCCGAGTCCACCCCGGCCAGGGCGCAAATGGTGGCGGCGAGGTCGACGTGCGAGCCGAGCGATGATGTCACCGAGCCGGGGGTCGTGACCCCCGGGACCTTGACGTACAGGGGCACCCGCATGATCTCGTCGTAGACGAAGGGCCCCTTCGAGCGCAGGCCATGCGAGCCGCACATGTCACCGTGGTCGGAGGTGAAGATGATCACGGTGTCGTCCCACGCTCCCGCGGCCTCGAGCGCGCCGAGCACGGTGCCCAGGCTCTCGTCCGCCATCCGCTGGAGGTGCACGTAGTAGTCGAGGTGGCGGAGCCACGCCGCCGTGTCCTCGGGGTCGATGTACCCCCACAGACCGTGCTGCTGGTCCCACCGCCACTGCCGGTGCGCCTCGGGCTTGGTGTGGAGGTCGTCGTCGAAGTTGGCCGGCAGCCGGTCGACCACCTCGGGGTAGGGGTCGGAGAAGACGGGGAGCGGGTCGTCGTCCTTCCACGCCGCGGACTCGAGCACCTTCCGAATGGCGGCCACGTCGTCAGGATGGCGCTCGCGGTAGCCAGGCTGGTCGACGGGGAACCACATCACGTCGTGGGGGTTCACCAGGGCCACGGTGAGGAACCACGGTTCGGTCCCGGCGCGGTCAGCGGTGGCATTCTCGGCGAGCCAGTGGGCGGCGTTGCCGGCGATGATCGGGTCGAAGTGGACGCCGGTGCCGGCCCATCCCATGAAGTGGCGGTCGTTCCCGTCCCAGTCGGAGAAGCCGTAGGCCTCCATGTCCGGCGTGGGCGAGTGGGAGAGGTGCCACTTGCCGATGTAGGAGGAGCGGTAGCCGGCCCCGTCGAGCAGCGTGCCGAGGGTGGGCGTCGCCGTGGGGAGCTCGTGGTGCTCGGGCATGATCACGTTGTCCACCACCCCGTGGCCCTCGAGGTACCGGCCGGTGAACAGGCTGGCCCGGCTCGGCGAGCAGGGCGACGAATGGGTGAAGTAGTCGCTGAACTCGAGCCCTTCGGCCCGCAACCGGTCCCTCCAGGGCAGGGAGACCCCGTCGGGGAGCCACGATCGCTGCCGCTCCTGGTCGGAGACGACGAGCAGGATGTTCGGGCGCGTGGTGGGCTCGGGCATGCCGGCAACGGTAGCGCCGCCATCGAGGGCGCATCATCGCCCCCGGAGTCCACCGCCGGAGCGCCCTGGAACCCCCGCCGGAGCGTCCCGGCCACCCCGGCCGGAGCATCCCCCGTGCCCGGACCGTGGGGCTGTTGGCGCACAAAACTGAAATGTGTTCTACTCTGCCGAATTCACGTTCGACGAGACTCCTGGGGGAGGTTCGGGATGCCCGAGAGTGAAGCGCTCCACGCCAAGCACCGCCTCGAATACCCATACTCGCGGTCGGTCGGGCCGGTGATCGGCGCGTTCCTGACCGGGCTGCGGGACGGCAAGCTGCTCGGGGTGCGGGGGGCCGGGGGATCGGTCATCGTGCCGCCGACCGAGTACGACCCCATCACGGGCGACGACACCGGCGAGCTGGTCGAGGTCGGTCCGGGTGGCGTCGTCGAGTCGTGGGCCTGGGTGTCCGAGCCGCGGCCCAAGCATCCGCGCCAGACCCCGTTCGCCTGGGCGCTGATCCGGTTGGACGGCGCCGACACCGCCATGCTCCACGTCGTCGACGCCGGCGGCCCCGATGGCCTGGCCACCGGCGACCGGGTCACGGTCCGGTTCCGGCCCGCCGCCGAGCGGATCGGGGCGATGGCCGACATCGAGGCGTTCGTCCCCGAGGGGACCGGGGGAGGTGTCGCCTGATGGCCGACGACACGACAGCCGACGACTCGACAGCCGACGTCTCGGCAGCCGACGAGCGGGGGCCGGTGACCACCCTCGCCACCCCCATCCGCCTGGACTTCGACTTCACGCCCGGCGTGGCCCAGTCGCGATTCCTCCGTGGACTCGAGCAGGGCCGGTTCATGGGCCAGCGATGCAGGGTGTGCGGGAAGGTCTATGTGCCGTCGCGGGGCTCGTGCCCGACCGACGGGGTCCCCACCACCGAGGACGTCGAGCTGTCCAATGTGGGCACCATCACCACCTACTGCGTGGTCAACGTGCCCTTCGCCGGGCAGTCCATCGAGATCCCCTACATCTGCGCACAGGTGCTGCTCGACGGGGCCAACCTCTCGTTCATGGGGCTCATCCAGGAAGTGCCGACCGACGAGGTCCGCATGGGCATGCGGGTCGAGGCGGTCTGGGTCGAGCCCGACCAGCTGACCCCCTCGCTGGCCTCGGTCAAGTACTTCCGGCCCAACGGGGAGCCCGACGCCGACTACGAGACCTTCAAGGAGTACCTGTGAGCGCCGCCGTCTCCGCCCGCACCGTCCGGCCCGTCTCCGTCGCCTCGTTCGCCCAGGCCCGCAACGTGCGCCGTGATGACGAGCACAACGAGGTCGAGATGCTGATGCCGGTCATCGGCGAGGTCTTCGGCAACATCGGCATCACCAAGGACGACGTCGAGTTCATCTGCTCGGGCTCGAGCGACTACCTCATCGGTGGCCCGTTCAGCTTCGTGATGGCCCTCGACGCGGTGGGGGTGTGGCCGCCGCGTTCCGAGAGCCACGTCGAGATGGACGGGGCCTGGGCCCTCTACGAGGCGTGGGTGCTCCTCCAGGAGGGCGAGATCGACGCGGCGCTCGTCTACTCCTTCGGCCGGTCGTCGCTCGGGGACCTCAATGAGATCCTCGCCCTCCAGCTGGACCCGTACTACATGGCCCCGCTGTGGCCGGACCCGATCAGCCTGGCCGCGCTCCAGGCCCGGGCCCTCATCGACGCCGGCAAGGCCACCGAAGCGGAATTCGCAGCCATCGCCTCCCGCAGTCGCAGGGACGCCCTCGGCAATCCGAACGCCCAGGTGGCCGTCGACATCCCCGCCGACACGCTGCTCGGCGACGACTACGTGGTCTCCCCCCTCCGCCGGCATGCCCTGCCACCGATCACCGACGGCGCCGCCGCCGTCGTGCTGGCCGCCGAGGACAAGGCCCGCCAGTGGTCCGAGAAGCCGGTGTGGATCACCGGGTTCGACCATCGGATGGAGACCCATTCGCTGGGTGCCCGTGACCTGACCACGTCGGCGTCGACGGCCCTGGCGGCCGAGCGGGCCGGCGTGGGCGACGGGCCGGTGGACGTGGCCGAGATCCATGCCCCCTACGCCCACCAGGAGATCATCGTGCGGGAGGCACTCGGCCTCGGCGATTCGGTGACCGTCAACCCGTCCGGTGGCCCGCTGGCCGCCAACCCGCTGATGTCCGCCGGTCTGATCAGGATCGGCGAAGCGGCGGCCCGTGTGGCCTCCGGCGACGCCCGACGGGCGGTGGCCCACGCCACCTCGGGGCCCTGCCTGCAACAGAACCTCGTCTGCGTCCTGGAGGGTGAGTGATGGCAGAGCGTTGTGCAGTCATCGGCGTGGGGCAGACCCACCACAAGGCCAAGCGCGAGGACGTCTCCATCGCCGGGCTGGTCCGCGAAGCGGCCAAGATGGCACTCGAGGACGCCGACCTCACCTGGTCGGACATCGACGCGGTGGTCATCGGCAAGGCCCCCGACATGTTCGAGGGCAACATGATGCCGGAGCTCTACCTGGCTGCCGCCCTCGGCGCAGTGGGCAAGCCCATGTTCCGGGTGCACACCGCCGGATCCGTGGGGGGGTCCACCGCGCTCGTCGCCGCCCACCTGGTCAAGGCGGGGATCCACCAGAGGGTGCTCACGGTGGCCTACGAGAAGCAGTCCGACTCGGATGCCATGTGGGCGCTGTCGGTGCCCCAGCCGTTCGCCGCCCCGCTGCTGGCCGGTGCGGGGGGGTACTTCGCCCCGCACATCCGTGCCTACATGCGCCGGTCCGGGGCCCCGGAGTACATCGGCCGGATGGTGGCGGTGAAGGACCGCCAGAACGCCATGCGCAACCCCTACGCCCACCTGCACCTGCCCGACATCGACCTGAAGATGGTCGAGGACTCCATGATGCTGTGGGACCCGTTGCGCTACCTCGAGGCGTGCCCGTCCTCGGACGGTGCGGCGGCCATGGTGCTGGCCGCGGAGGACGCAGTGTCCGGGAGTTGTCCCCCGGCTTGGATCCACGGGACGGCGATGCGCTCCGAGCCGACCATGTTCGCCGGGCGCGACCAGGTGAACCCGCAGGCCGGGCGCGACTGCTCGGCCGACGTCTACGCCCAGGCCGGCATCACCAACCCCCGGGAGCAGTTCGACGTGGCCGAGGTCTACGTGCCGTTCAGCTGGTACGAGCCGATGTGGCTTGAGAACCTCGGGTTCTGCGAGCTGGGCGACGGGTGGAAGCTCACCGAGTCGGGCGCCACCGCCTTCGACGGTGACATCCCCTGGAACACCTCGGGTGGCGTGCTGTCGTCGAACCCGATCGGTGCATCGGGCATGCTCCGGTTCCTCGAGGTGGCCATGCAGGTGCGCGGCCAGGCGGGTGAGCACCAGATCGACGGCGCCCGGCTCGCCCTCGGCCAGGCCTACGGCGGCGGGTCGCAGTTCTTCGCCATGTGGGTGGTCGGCAGCGACAAGCCCTGACTGGTAACGGGACGATCGCCGCGCCGCTCCGCTAGCGTCGGCCCGTGAGCAGTGGTGGACTCTCGGAGGCGGGTCTGAGCCGGCTCGGCGACGTCCTGGCCGGCTACCTCGGGCGCGGCGAGATCCCTGGGCTGGTCGCCCTGGTGGAGCGCAAGGGCCGGCTCCACACCGAGGTGATGGGCACCCTGGCCGATGGTGGCGGTGGCCCGGTCCGGCCCGACTCGATCTTCCGGATCTCCTCGATGACCAAGCCGGTCACGGCGGTGGCGACGATGATCCTGGTCGAGGAGTGCGCGTTGCGGCTCGACGACCCGGTCGACGACCTGCTGCCCGAGCTCGCCGACCGCCGAGTCCTGGTCGACGTCGAGGGGCCGCTCGAGCAGACGGTCCCTGCCCACCGACCGATCACCGTGCGCGACCTGCTCACCTTCCGCCTTGGGTTCGGCGCGGTCATGGCCGCCCCGGACTCGACGTCGCTGCTGCGGGCCCTCGGGGCGCTCCGGTTGGGGATTGGGCCACCCTCGCCGCAGCACACGGCTCCGGCGGACGAGTGGATCGCCGGACTCGGCTCGCTGCCGCTGCTCCACCAGCCGGGCGAGCGATGGATGTACCACACCGGAGCCGACGTGCTCGGCGTCCTCGTCGAGCGGGCCTCTGACCGGCCCTTCGGCGAGTTTCTCGCCGAGCGTGTCTTCGGCCCCCTGGGCATGTCCGACACCGGATTCCACGTACCTCTGGCGGACATCGATCGGCTGGCCACCGCCTACTGGACCGATCCGGCGAGCGGCCGGCGCGAGGTGTACGACCCGGCTGCCGGTGGACAGTGGAGCACGAGGCCGCCGTTCCTGTCGGGCGGTGCCGGTCTGGTCTCGACGGCGGTTGACTTTCTCACCTTCGCCCGGATGCTGCACGGTGGCGGGACCGACGGGACGACCCGCATCCTGTCCCGCCCGTCCGTCGAGCTGATGACGACCGACCAGCTGACGCCGGCGAACAAGGCGGTCTCCGGACTCGTGCCCGGGTTCTTCGACACCCGCGGGTGGGGCTTCTGCCTGTCCGTGGTCACCCGGTGCGACGGGCTGTCCGGCTCGGTGGGCACCTTCAGCTGGGACGGAGGCATGGGCACGTCGTGGTTCGTCGACCCGTCCGAGGACCTCGTCGCCGTGCTCATGACCCAGTGCCTATGGCCGTCACCCGAGCCTCCGGCGGTGGTCCGGGACTTCACCACGTCGGTGTACCAGGCCATCGCCGACTAAGCCGGACCCACCGCGGGCCCGCCCGCCGGCGCGGCGCGGGTTCCGGGACACGGGCCGGGACGGCACTGCGGGCGCTACCATCAGGACGTGCGCTGAGAACCCGCGACCCCGTTCCTGACCCTCGTTCCCCCGGTCCCGGAGGTTCTCCCGTTGCCCGTTCCGCGCCCCCCGTCCATCACGCCCTCGCCGGCGGCCACCCTGGTGGCCCGCGCCATCGCCCTCGACCGGGGTGGTCGGACCGTGCTCGACGGCGTATCGCTGACCGTCGGTCCCGGCAGCCGCATCGGCGTCATCGGCCCGAACGGGGTCGGCAAATCGTCGCTGCTGGCGGTGCTGGCCGGGATCCTCGAACCCGACGCCGGGCGAGTCGTGCTCGATCCCCCGTCGGCGACCGTCGGCTACCTGGCCCAGGAGCACGACGTGCCGGACGGCGAGACGGTGGCCGATGCGCTGGCCCGCAGGACCGGTGCCCTCGACGCCGAGCATGAGCTGGCGGCCGCCGCCGTCGGGCTGGCCGACGGTGGCCGACCGTCCGAGGCCCGCTACGAACGGGCACTCGAGCGCTACACCTCCCTGGGGGTGGGCGATCTCGACGCCCGCATCGCGGCCGCCCTGGACGACCTCGGCCTGGGAGCGGACCGCGGCACACAGGAGGTGTCCACCCTGTCGGGGGGGATGCGGGCCAAGGTGGCGCTGGCCGGCATCCAGCTCAGTCGGTTCGACATCACCCTGCTCGACGAGCCGACCAACGATCTCGACTTCGAGGGTCTCGCCCGTCTCGGGTCCTGGGTCGCCTCGCGCCCGGGCGGTGTGGTCGTCGTCTCGCACGACCGTGACTTCCTCGACCGGACCGTGTCCACGGTACTCGAGCTCGACGTCCACACCCGCACCGGTCGTGAGTATGGCGGCGGGTGGTCCGGCTACCAGGCGGAGCGGGTGACGGCCCGTCGGCACGCCTCCGAGACCTACGAGCGCTACGACCGCAAGCGCAGTGAGCTCGACGCCCGGGCCGAGCGCCAGCGCCAGTGGGCCACCACCGGGGTCCGCCGCGAGTCCCGCCAACCACGCGACAACGACAAGGCCCAGCGCGACTTCCGGATCAACCGCACCGAAAAGCTGGCCGCCAAGGCCCGCCAGACGGACCGCGCCCGCCGGTCGCTCGAGGTCGTGGAGAAACCCTGGGAGGGCTGGGACCTCCGCTTCACCATCGAGGAGGCGCCTCGTGCCGGCGACGTGGTGGCCCGGCTGGACGGCGCCGTTGTCGAACGAGGAGCGTTCCGGCTGGGCCCGATCGACCTCCAGGTCGGCTGGGGCGACCGGTTGGCGGTGACCGGGGCGAACGGGACCGGAAAGTCCACGCTGGTGGCGGCCCTGCTCGGCACGCTGCCGCCGGCCTTGGGCGAGCGGTGGATGGGGCCGAGCGTCGTGGTCGGGGAGCTCGGCCAGGACCGACGGGCCCTGTGGGGCGGTCACGACCTCGTGCGTGTGGTGACCGACCGCTGTGGCCTGAAGCAGGACGAGGCCCGTTCGCTGTTGGCCAAGTTCGGGCTGGGCGCCGAACACGTGACCCGCCCGCCCGCCTCCCTCTCTCCCGGCGAGCGGACGCGGGCCCAGCTGGCGGTGTTCCAGGGGACCGGGGTGAACTTCCTCGTGTTGGACGAACCGACCAACCATCTGGACCTGCCGGCCATCGAGCAGCTCGAGGCGGCCCTCGACGGCTTCGGTGGCACCGTGCTGCTGGTCTCGCACGACCGCCAGCTGCTCGAGGCCGTCGAGGTGAACCGCACGCTCGAGCTCGGCTAGCAGGAGGCGGCCCCTTGTGCCGGCGGGACCGGCTTGGTAGAGATCCCGGACAGCGAGCGATGAGGAGGCACGACTGTGACCACCACCCTGACCGATGCCTGGCGGATCGTCGTCCCTCCCGCAGGCGACCGGCACGGTCCGCTGCAGCCCCTGTTGCTGGTGCTCACCGTCGTCACCGGTCTGATCGACGCCTTCAGCTACCTGGTGCTCGGGCACGTGTTCGTGGCCAACATGACCGGCAACGTCGTCTTCCTGGCCTTCGCCCTGGTCGGCGCCAAGGGGTTCTCGATCGCGGCCTCGGCCCTGGCCCTCGGGGCGTTCGTCCTCGGGGCGGTGGGCAGCGGGCGTGTCGTCGCCCACCTCCACGCCGGGCGTGGTCGCATGCTGGCCGTCTCCACCGCGTGCGAGGCGCTGCTGGTGGCCGCCGCTCTGGCCGTGGGGTGGACGGCCGCCCAGCCCGGGTCGGGTGCGGCCCGGTACGTGCTGGTGCTGCTGCTCGGCGGGGCCGCCGGCATGCAGAACGGCACCGCCCGCAAGCTGGCGGTCCCCGACCTCACCACGACGGTCCTCACCATGACCATCACCGGGGCGGCCTTCGACAGCCGCCTGGCCGGTGGCTCCGGCTCACGGGTCGGGCGCCGGGGGCTCTCGGCCGGGGCCATGTTCGTCGGGGCGCTGATCGGTGCCAGCCTGGTGCTGCACGTGGCCAAGCCGCTGGGACTGCTCCTGGCCCTCGTGCTGCTGGTACCGGTGACCGTGGCCGCCGCCACCCTGGCCCGGTCCGGTCCGGCCTGGGACCGCGCCGGTTGATCGCGCCGGTTGACCGGTCCGGGAGGGGCGCGTCGGTCTGCCGGCGCCGGCGCCGGCGGCCACCGGTCAGCCGGCCTTGGTGAAGACGTCCTTGCCGAAGGTGGCGCTGACCGACTCGGCCTGACCGAGCTTGGACAGGCCGAAGATGTCCTCGACGGTGGCGAGTGTCGAGAAGTGGTTGTACGGGACGTTGGTGACGGTCCCCGGCTTGATGAAGGGGGAGATCAACACGGTGCCGATCCGGCCGCCGCCCGGTCCTGCGATCCCCGGCTGGGCCGCGGCCGGGCCCGGCATCTCGTTACAACACGCCGTGGCGTCGGCCGGATTCCCGTTGTCGGTGTCGGCCTCGTCGAAGGTGACTTCGAGCAGGCCGTCCTTCTTGAATGCCGGCGAGGCGGTGATGAGCGGCACCCAGGTCTGCAGGAAGGCGTCGATGTTGGTGAGCGCCGAGGGGCTCGCCTGCTGGTTGCGGCAGGGAGCGTCGTGGCCGTCGTTGCACAGGTTGGGGGTGATGAAGGTGTAGTTGGGTGTCGTCTTGATCGACTGCAGGGCGGTGGCGAGGCCAGTGACGCCGGTGGGCGTGCCGGGTGGCATTGCGCCGGTCGGGGTGCCGAGCGGCACCACGTCGGCATCGCACAGCGCCGTGTCGTCGATGATCGAGTGGAAGTAGACGAACGGGTCGTGACGGGTCGCATAGCCGTCGCCGGGCACCGCCACCTGGGTCAGGTCGGGTGCGCCGACGGCGGGATGGCCGCACACCGCCGATTCCCGCGACGGGATGTTGCCCATGTCCTCCATGTACCCCTTCCACGTGAGGTGGGCTTCGGTGAGTTGATTGGCCAGGGTGGTGACCGTGGTCGGGAAGACGCAACCCGAGTCGGAGATCTGCCCGTCGGCCGCCACCGTGGCGGTGGGTGGGAAGTCGACGAAGCCCTGGCAGTCGGCCTGATTGAGCGGGTTGGGCGCCTGTCCGGAGATGAGGGCGATGTAGTCGTCGTTGGAGAAGTGCCCGATGCCGTAGTAGTTGGTGACCAGCGCCCCGGAGGCGGGCAGGGTCGTGGCCAGGTAGGGATCCGCGGACGGGTTGCCGAACGTCTCGTCGAATCCCTCGTTCTCGAGGACGATGACGAAGACGTGATGGATGGGCGGCAGCCCGGTGGCCGACGAGGTGCCGGCAGCGGTGGAGATGGAGGTGGAGGTGGAGGTGGAGGAGGCCCCCGTCGTCGACGGCGAGGAGCTGTTCGAGGAGCAGGCCGCGAGCAGGACGGCCGCGGCGAGCCCAGCGACCAGGGTCACCGCCAGCCGGGCGCGGGCCGTCCGTCGGGGCCGGAGGGGTGCGTGGAGCGGGGCGGTATCGGTGGCCATGGGGTGAGTTCTATCCGACGGGGGGCGCTGGTGCGGCATGGACCGGGAGCAGAGTCCCGGCGTGGGCGAACGATGTGCCCGACCGCGGATCGCTAGGACGACGCCCTGCTACGCCCACCGTCGGCGTGGCCGACGATCCGGCACGGGGATTCGGGGCCGATACACTCGGAGTGGTTCGCCGAGCTCCCGGAGGCATCACGTGAAGATCGTTGTCGACTACGACGAGTGCGCCAGCAACGCCGTCTGCATGGGGATCGCCCCCGAGGTGTTCGAGGTGCGCGACGACGGGTTCCTCTACGTGCTCAACGAGCATCCCGGCGAGGAGTTGCGGGAGAAGGTCCGGCAGGCGGCCAATGGATGCCCGACCGGTGCCATCACCATCGTCGAGGACGAGTAAGCCCGGAGTGCCCGGGACCGCCCCGAGGGTCCGCTTCGCTCCGTC
This sequence comes from Acidimicrobiales bacterium, assembly GCA_052143895.1. Taxonomy (GTDB): domain Bacteria; phylum Actinomycetota; class Acidimicrobiia; order Acidimicrobiales; family RAAP-2; genus Bog-756. The sequence goes on from JBKQRT010000168.1 coordinate 19,033, forward strand.
GCCCACCGGGTATTTCCACGTCGGCAGCGCCCGCACCGCCCTGTTCAACTGGATCGTCGCCCGCCGGTCCGGTGGGACGTTCGTGCTGCGCATCGAGGACACCGACGCCGAACGAGGCCGCGAGGAGTGGGTGGACGGGATCATCTCGGCCATGCACTGGCTGGCGATGGACCCGGACGAGGGTCCCTACCGGCAGTCCGCCCGTACCGGCCGGTACGACCAGGCCATCGACGCCCTGTGGGAGGGTGGCTTCCTGTACGCCTGTGCCTGTACCCGCGACGAGGTCGACGCCCGCAACAAGGCGGCGGGCATCCAGACCCCCGGCTACGACGGCTACTGCCGCGACCGCGGTCTGCCCCGGGGGGACGGACGGGCCCTCCGGTTCCGCACCCCCGACGTCGGCATCACCTCCGTCCGGGACGTCATCCGGGGCGATGTCGAATTCCCGTGCGCGGCCATGGACGACTTCGTGGCCGTCAAGGCCTCCGGGGCGCCACTGTTCGTCCTGGCCAACGTGGTCGACGACATCGACATGGGGATCACCGAGGTGATCAGGGGGGAGGACCTCCTGCCCACGACACCCAAGGGCATCCTCGTCTGGGAGGCGCTGGTGTCCCTCGCCTGGACTACCGACGGTTCGACCGGGGACGGCATCCGCCCGGCGCCAGGGCTGCCGGTTTTCGCCCATCTCCCCATGCTCGTCAACGAGCAACGCAAGAAGCTCTCGAAGCGCCGGGACCCGGTGGCCGTCGAGTCGTATCGCGACCAGGGCTACCTGCCCGAGGCGTTCGTGAACTACCTCGCCCTCCTCGGCTGGGGCCCTCCCGGAGGCGAGGAGCTGTTCGGGCGCGACGAGATGGTCCAGTGGTTCCGGCTCGAGGACGTCAACCACTCGCCCGCCTTCTTCGACGTGGCCAAGCTCACCCACATGAACGGGGAGTACATCCGGGCGCTCTCCATCGAGGCGTTCATCGAGGCGTGCCGACCCTGGCTGACCGGGGACCGTGCGCCGTGGCCCGATGAGGCCTTCGACCCGGCTGCGTTTGCCCGGTTGGCACCGCTTGTCCAAGAGCGTGTGGCCGTCCTGTCCGAGGTCCCCGCCATGGTCGATTTCCTCTTCCTCGCCAACCCGGTCGTCGACGAGGACGCCTGGGCGAAGGCCATCGCCGACGACGACGTGGCCGGGACCATCCTGTCCGAGGCGATCACGGCCTACGAGCGACTCGGCAACGGGTGGGACCGGGACGCGCTGCACGCGGCCACGCTGGCCGTGGGCGAGCAGGTGGGGCGCAAGCTCGGCAAGGCCCAGGCGCCGATCCGCGTGGCCGTGACCGGGCGACGGGTCGGACCGCCACTGTTCGAGGCGCTCGAAGTGCTCGGCCCCGAGCGCACGCTCGAGCGCCTGCGGACCGCGCTCGACCGGCGCAAGGGCGCGATCTCGTGAACGCCGCAGACCACGCCCACGTCCCCGAGATCCCCTGAGCGAGGTGGGCCTCCTCGCCACCCTCACCGGGCTGCGCCTGCTCCGGTTCGTCATCCGGGCCGTCCTCTTCGTGGTCACCGTGCTGGTGGTCTACCTCCTGGTGACCGCGGTGCAGGTGTGGTGGACGAGCCGCCGCTACGAGCCGCGGCCGGCAGGCGCCATCGTGGTGATGGGCGCCGCACAATACGACGGTGTGCCGTCCCCGGACCTGGCCGCTCGGCTCGACGAGGCGGAGATCCTGTGGCACCAGCGGTACGCCACCGACATCATGGTCACCGGGTCCAAGCAGCCCGGCGACCGGTACACCGAGGCGCAGGCGTCGGCCCGCTACCTGACGGATGCCGGCATCCCGGGCCGGGACATCCTCGATTCGGGAGGGAGCGACTCGTGGGAGAACCTGTCCCAGGCGGCTCCCGTCCTGCTCGCCCACGGGGACGGTACGGTGCTGATCGTGACCGACCCGTTCCACGAGGCCCGCAGCCTGGCGATCGCCTCCTCGCTCGGGCTGACGCCCTATCCCACCCCCACGAAGACGTCGCCGATCAGGGGGGCGGCCACCATCCCGTACTTCGCCAAGGAGACCGTCGGGGTGGCCCTGGGACGCATTATCGGGTACGACCACCTGAGCCAGCTCCACACCTTCGGATGACCAGGGTGACCGGCTCGCCGTGAACCGCAACGTGCTGTTCATCACCGTGGACCAGTGGCGCGGCGACTGCCTGTCGGTGCTGGGTCACCCGGTGCTGGGGACGCCCACCCTCGACCGGCTGGCCGAGGAGGGGACGCTGTTCGCCAACCACTGGGCCAACGCCGCGCCCTGCGGCCCGGCGCGGGCCTGCCTGTACACGGGCACGTACCTGCACAACAATCGGTCGGTGAGCAACGGGACCCCGCTCGACTCCCGGTTCACCAACGTCGCCCTGCTGGCCCGCGGGGCCGGGTACGACCCGGTGCTCTTCGGCTACACCGACACCAGCCTGGACCCCCGGGACTTGCCGTCCGACGACCCGAGGCTGCGCTCGTACGAGGAGGTCCTGCCCGGGTTCCGTGCCGTCCTCCACGAACCGTTCGAGGCCGGCAGCGTCCAGTGGGGCCGGTGGCTGACCGAACGGGGGGTGGACGTGCCCGCCCGTCCCCAGGACCTCTATCGGCCGATCCCCGACTACCCCGGTGCGGACCGCCGCGGTTCGACGTGGGCACCGGCCCGGTTCCCGGCCGAGCTGTCGGAGACCGCCTTCATGGTGGAGACGCTGACCGAGTGGTTGGACCACCACGGCGACGAGACCTTCTTCGTCCACGCCTCGTTCATCCGGCCCCATCCACCACGCCGCAATCCGGTCGGCTACCACGACCTCTACGACGCCGACGAGGTACCGGACTTCGTGGCGGCTCCGACCAAGGCCGAGGAGGCGGCTGCCCACCCGCTGAACCAGATCCTCATGTACCTACCCATCGCCGGGGCACCGGAGGACGAACGCGAGCGCCGGCAGCTCCGCGCCACCTACCACGGCGCCCAGCGGGAGGTCGACGATCAGCTGGCGCGCCTGTTCGCCTACCTCGACTCGTCGGGTCTCGCCGACTCGACGCTGGTGGTGCTGACCAGCGACCACGGCGAGATGGGCGGGGACCACTGGTTGCTCGAGAAGCTCGGGTACTGGGACGAATCGTTCCACGTGCCTCTGGTCATCCGTGACCCGGACCCGTCGTCGCGACCCGGACGGGGCCGGGTGGTCGACGCGTTCACCGAGTCGGTGGACGTGCTGCCCACCATCTGCCGCTGGCTCGGCATCGAGGTACCCCTGCAGGCCGACGGCTTCGCCCTGCAGCCGTTCCTCTGCGACGAAGACCCGGGGCCGGACGGGCGCCCACCCTACTGGCGCACCGAGGCCCACTGGAGCTGGAACTTCTCCAATCCGGCGAGCCGGGCGGCGGAGCAGCACTTCGGCATCCCCATGGCCCACTGCACGCTCGACGTCTCACGTGGAGCGGACGTCAAGTACGTGCAGTTCGCGGCCGACCCTTCGGTGCTCCCACCGCTCCTCTTCGACCTGGGCGCCGACCCCGAGCAGCTCCACGACCTGGTGCAGGCGGGTGGCGCCGGCGATCTCGGATGGGAGGCGGCGCAGCGGACGGCGCAGTGGCGCATGCGGACTGCGGACCGGACCCTGAGCGGCACCTTGCTGACGTCGTCGAATGGTGCCGTGGCGGACCGGGACGAGTGGTGGTGAACTAGCCGAGGAGCAAGGCGGGGAGGTCGGCCACGGAGTCGATGATGTGGGTGTGGGGCGCCCGCCCCAGCTCGGCCCTCGAGTGCGCGCCGCTCAGCACCCCGACCACCAGTGACGCTCCGGACCGGGTGCCGGCCAGAAGGTCACTGGAGGTGTCGCCGACCACGGCCACCTCGGCCACGTCGTCGATGCGCAGGCGCAACACGGCGGTCAGGATCATGTCCGGCCACGGGCGTCCGCGGCCGGCGTCGGCCGGCGAGAGGGCGAGGTCGATCCTGCCCTCCCAACCCAGCGCAGTGATGATGCGCTGCCGCGAGGCCGGCGAGAAGCCGGTCGTCAGGCAGATCCGCATCCCTGCGTCGCGCAGGGCGCCGAAGGTCGACTCGGCGCCAGCGATGGGCCAGACCTCCCCGCTGTCGACGGCCTGGTCGAATGCGGCCTCGAAGGCGGCGTTGGCCGCCTCGGCCCGGTGGTGGTCGCCGCCGAGCAGCTCGGTGAACACGGCGATCTTCGACTGGCCCATGGTGCGGCGGACGTAGTCCCGCGGGTCCTCCCGCAGGTCGCCGGCGATCAATCCCACTGCGTCGAGGGCACGCTGGAAGGCCTCCTCGACGGCACCGTCGTCGGCGACAGTGGTGCCGGCCATGTCCAGGGCGACGAGTCGGATGGGGTGGGTCATGCTGGCAATTCTTCCCAGGTCTGTTCGGCGAGCGCGGGGGAGAGCGTCATGCCCCGGCCGGCCGGCCCGGTCACGACCAGCACGCCGGGATCGACCTGCTCCCGGAAGCAGATGCGGTCGTCGGTGGTCACGGTGTAGACGCCGGCCCACCGTCGGACCACCGTTGGGAGCTCCCACCCGAGGGCGGCCTCGGCCCGACCCCGGAGCGCGTCGTACAGGGTCTCGTCGACGGCGAAGTCGAAGGGCTCCTCGTAGACGTGGGTGTCGCCGACGGTGAGGCCGCCAGCGGCCCGCTGCACCAGCAGGAGCTGCATGCCCCACTCGGACGTCTCCGGTCCGGGTGCAGGGAGCGCGGCCCGGCCGGGGAGGTCGAAGGCCGGGTAGTAGCGCATGGAGTCGGCGTCGGCCACGGCCGTGGTCAGCCGTTTGGGCGTCGGGGCGGTCTGCATCATCTGGAGCCGGCACCGTCGCAGCGGGGCGGTGGCCAGGGTGGAGCCGACCCGGCCTCCCACCCCCGACATGCGGTCGCCGATGCAGAGGATGACCAGCGACCCCTGGTGGTGTCCATCGAGGTGGTCGACGACCGTCGGACCGTCGCCCCCGGCGCCGGGCAGCACGTCGACGGCCTGGTGCCCGGGCAGCCACCGGTATCGCCCGGTCGCCTCGAGGGTGCGGCGCAGGGCGGGGAGCACCGAGCCGGGCTCGACCACGGCGTCGCGCCGGCACCAGAGGGCTCCGGCCATGTCGCCGGTCAACGCCGGATTGACCCTGCGCGCACCGGCGGGGTCGAGCACCTCGAGGTCACGGGACGCCGCCTCCGGCTGGTCGGCGACCTCGGCCATGAGGGCCAGCTCCGCCGGCTCGCGGGCCACGGTCAGCGAGCCGTCCGCTCGGAAGCCGATCCCCGGCGACTGGCCGGCGATGCGCTCCCAGAGGCCCCGGGCCCGCACGGCAAGGTCCAGCTCCGGACCCGCCGCCCGCCCGCTCACCCAGACCAGGCCGAAGTTGCGCACCGACGCCCGCCGTGGGCCCTGGTCCGCCTCGAGGTGGACGACGTCCCAACCCCGGGCACACCCCCCGAGGGCGTGCATGGTGCCGAGGACGCCCCCTCCGACGATCACCACCCGTTGCGAGGCCACAATCGGTCGATCGTAGTGACTGGCCGGACCTGTGGAGTCGTGGCCGAGCCGGGCCAGGCGCCGGGGGCACCCGTGAGGGGGATGCACCGTCTCCGGCCGGGCCCTGGTCGGCTAAATTGGCGGTTCGCCCATTCGGGGGTGGCGCAACTGGCAGCGCGCATGATTCTGGTTCATGAGGTTGGAGGTTCGAGCCCTCCCCCCCGAGCGCTCACGGCCACCCAATCGGGTGGCCGCGGCAGGCCGGCTCCGCGTGGGGGCGGGCAGCGGCTGGTTCCGGGAGGAACGAGCCGGACAGGGTCCCATCGTCTAGAGGCCTAGGACACCACCCTCTCAAGGTGGCGACACGGGTTCGAATCCCGTTGGGGTTGCAAAGGAAAGACCAGTTCAGAGCGTAAATATGCACTCTGAGTTAGG
>JBKQRT010000169.1:0-37820 GCA_052143895.1 Acidimicrobiales bacterium
TGGAACGGGTCCACAAGCTCTCAGATAAATACACACAATTACGTTTATGGCTACAGCTTCGCGATCAACTCGGCCAAGGTGATCGCATCGATCGCTTTGCCCTCTCTTCGGGCCCGGCCGCCACCGGGTCGGGCCAGCCATCGGTGACCTGGGGATCCCCAGGTCCTGGGGCCTCGGCCTCCGCCTCGGTGTGCTGCCAGGCCTCGCGGAAGGTGACCTGGATGGCACCACCGACGGGGATGGCCACGAGGGCCCCGGTCAGCGCCCCGAGCGCCGAACCGAACACGCCGCCCAGGTTGGCCCCCACCAGCACGGCGAGCAGTACCCACAGGGGGTTCATCCTCACGCTGCGGCTCATGACCACCGGATAGAGGAAGTGGTTTTCGACCAGCTGGAACCCCACGAACACGATCAGCGTCACCAGCCCGGCGGAGGGCGAGTGCAGTAGGGCGATGAGCACGCTCGGGACGGCGGCGATGAGACCGCCGACCAGGGGGATCATGGCCACGAGGGCCACCCACATCCCGATGAGGAGGGCGAAGGGGACGCCGAGGATCGACAGGGTGACCAGGATCACCACTCCGAACATGACCGAGAGGGCGATGGTGCCGAGCACGTATGAGGTCACCTGTCGAGACACCCGGTGGGCGAGGTCCTCCAGGGCGTCGCGCCGGCTGGGTCGCAGCGTGCCGAGCACGCCGCGCCGGAGGTTCGGCGCCTCGAGCAGCATGAACAGGGAGAGGAAGGCGACCGTGGTCAGGGACAGGATGGTCGAGAAGACCGCCTTGCCCAGGTTGGTGCCGACGGCCAGCGCCGGTTTGCTGAAGTTCTGGGCCGCCGTCTGCAGCTTCGGGGCGTTCTTCTGCACCCACGACAGGAGGTGGAACCGCTGCAGGGTGTGCGCAAGCCAGCCGTGGCCTCGCTGCAGCTGGTTGACCATGGTGGGCAGCCGCTCGGCCACATGGGTCAGGGAGTTCACCAGCGGGTAGCCGAACAGACCCAGGAGCCCGGCGAAGACCAACACCGCGCCGGCGAAGACCAGCCCGATGGCCGTCCCCCGCCGGAACCGGTGCCGCTGGAGGAAGTTGACCGACGGGTTGAGGACGAGGGCGATGAAGCCGGCGATGAGGATCCACAGGATCACCTCACGGAGCCGACCGAGCAGGCGGTAGAGCACCCACGTGGCGACGACCACCGCGTCCACGGTGAGGATGGTGCGGAGCGGGACACCCTTGGCCGAGGCGGCGGCGAACAGGCGGTCGAGGCGGGGCGCGTCGGGACCCACCTCGCGGTCCATCCGCTCGACCGGCGTCTCGTTGATGACGGTCGTGGGCCCGTGCTGGGTCACGTGGCTGACCGGTACGCCCGGCGCCAGACCGGGCTCGCCCTGGCCGTTCGGTTCCGGCCGGACGGTGTCGGCGCCGGAGTCGGGGCCCCGGTCGGCGCCGGTGTCGCTCTCGACGGGCTCGGCCACGCACTCAGCATGTCAGGTCCGCGCACCGGTGGCGTGCCAACATGATGGAGATGGTGGGCGAGCAGGAAGGCGTGATCGACCGGTCGCGCCATCGGTGGTGGCACCGTGGGCCCTTCGTCCGGCGGGAGGTGCGGTGGAGCGTCGGCACCGTCCTCGTGTTCCTCTTCGTCTTCTACGTGGCGCTCCCCCTCCTGGCCAGCCACCGGTCGGAGGTCAACGCACTAGCCCACATCAACATCGCCTACCTCGTCCTCGGGGTCCTTCTCGAGATCGGAGCGCTCGCCGCCTACACCCAGCTGACCCATGCGGTCCTCCCGCACGGCGGCCCCCGCCGGTTCCGGCTCTTCCGCATCAACATGTCGACCCTGGCCCTCAGCCACGTCTCCCCCGGCGGCACCGCCCCCGGTGCGGCGCTCGGCTACCGGCTCCTCACTCAGTCCGGGGTGACCGGGTCGGACGCCGGCTTCGCCCTCGGGACCCAGGGCATCGGGTCAGCCGTCGTCCTCAACGTGATCTTCTGGCTGTCGCTGGTGGCGTTCCTGCTGACCCACGGATTCCATGCGCCGGCCAGCCACCATGGCGGCCAGTCCCAGTCCGCCTCCATCCTGGTCATCGTGGCCGCCGGGGTCGGGGCCGTCCTTCTCGGGGCGTTCGGCGGGCTCTTCTACCTGCTCACCCGGGGCCAGCAGCGGGCCAGCCGGGTGATCCGGCGGATCGCCGGCCGGATCCGGTTCCTCGACGCCGACCGGACCACCGGCCTGGTCGAGCGGCTGGCCGCCAGGTTCGCCGTGCTCATGGAGGACCGCGCGCTGACCCGTCGGGCCATCGGGTGGGCGGCGGCCAACTGGCTCCTCGACGCCGCGTCGCTCTGGGTGTTCGTGGCCGCCTTCAGCCACTTCATCTCCCCCGTCGACCTGATCATGGCCTACGGCCTGGCCAACATCCTGGCCGCCATCCCCATCACCCCGGGCGGGCTCGGGGTGGTCGAGTTCGTCCTCGTGTCGATGATCACCGGGTTCGGCCCCACGGCGGGACAGGCGCTGTCGGGCGTGCTCGCCTACCGGGCCGTCAACTTCTGGCTCCCGATCCCGTTCGGCGGGCTGGCCTACGGCTCGCTCGAGTTCGAGCGCCGCCCGTCCTACCACCGACTCCGGCGGTTCCTCGGCCGCCAACTCGACGCCGGTTGGTCGCGGGTCCGCGACCGGGTCGGCGCCTACCTCCCGGGGGCGTCGTCGACCGACGGCGTCAGTGGCGCCGACGGGACAGCCGCCGCCACCAACTGGTGGTACCGGACGGCACCGTCGTCGCAGACCCCTCCCCCCGAGGCGGCGCCGGCTCCGGAACGACCTGCCGTTGCACGGGCGCCGTCAGCGACGCATCGAGGCGAGGCCGGATCGATTCGAGGGCCAGTTCTTGGCAGTGATCCTGCAGGTTGAATCCGGGCCCGGTCCCCCCGGGCGCAGGCTCGACCCGCGTCCAGCTCCCGTCGGCCGCCAGCGTCCAGGAGTTGGCCTCGTCGGACAGGGCAAGGTCGAGGTACCGGACCAGCCGTCCCTGGAGCGCCGGGTCGTCGACGGGCACGATCACCTCCACCCGCCGGTCGAGGTTCCGCTCCATCAGGTCGGGTGAGCCGATGGCGACCCGCAGCGGGCGCCCGGCGACCCCGCCGAACCGGAATAGCCGCGAGTGCTCGAGGTACCGGCCGACGATGGACCGGACCCGGATGCGCTCCGACAGGCCGGGGACCCCGGGTCGGAGCGAGCACCGGCCTCGCACCACGAGGTCGATCGAGGCGCCGGCCTCCGAGGCGCGGTAGAGCGCCTCGATGACGGCCGGGTCGGTGAGCCCGTTGGTCTTGAGCACGATCCGGCCGTCGGTGCCAGCGCGGGCCTCCTCGTCGATGGCCCCGATCAGATGGGCCCGCGTCGACATCGGCGACACGACCAGGGTGCGGAAGCTGGGGGGATCGCCGGAGCCGGTCAGCAGGATGAACAGCTGGCCGAGGTCGGCCCCGACGTCCGGGTCCGCGGTGAACAGCCCGACGTCCTCATAGGCGCGGGCGGTGGCCGAGTTGTAGTTCCCCGTGGCGATGTGGCAGTAGCGCAGGACGTCAGCACCGTCCCTCCGCACCACCAGACAGAACTTGGCATGGGTCTTGAGGGGGACCAGGCCGTAGATGACCTGCACGCCGGCCTCCTCGAGGGCCCGGGCCCAGGCGATGTTGGCCTGCTCGTCGAACTGGGCCTGCAGCTCCACCACGGCGGTGACCTGCTTCCCGGCCTGCGAGGCGCGGATGAGCGAGTCCACCACCGGGCTGGCCCGGCCCGCGCGGTAGAGGGTCTGCTTGATGGCCAGCACCTGGTCGTCCCCGGCGGCCAGGGCCACGAACGCCTCCACCGAGCCGGCGAAGGACTCGTACGGGTGGTGGACCAGCACGTCGTGGTCGTCGAGCACCGCGAAGAAGTCGGCTCCCGACGGCAGGTCGGGCGGGGTCACCGGCGTCCACGGCGGTGGAGCGAGGTCCGGCCGGTCCAGCCCGGCGAGCATGCGCAGACCGCAGAGGTCGACGGGCCCGTCGACCAGCGAGACATTCTCCTCGGGAACGTCCACCTCGGCGATGAGCATGTCGAGGAGGTCGGCGGAGATGCCGGCCGACGCCTCCAGTCTGACCGCCTGCCCGAACCGCCGCCGGTGCAGCTCGAGCTCCACGGCCACGAGCAGGTCCTCGGCGTCACCCTCGTCGACCGACAGGTCGGCGTTGCGGGTGACCCGGAAGGCGTGGTGCTCGGTGATCACCATGGCAGGGAACAGGCTGTCCAGGTGGGCGGCGATGACCTGCTCCACCGGGACGAACCGCCGCCGGTCGGGCAGGGCCACGAAGCGGGGCAGCATCGGTGGCACCTTGACGCGGGCGATCCGCTCCTCGCCGGTCGACGGGCTCTCGACGCGGACCACCAGGTTGAGCGAGAGATTGGAGATGTAGGGGAACGGGTGGGCCTGGTCCACCGCCAGCGGTGTCAGCACCGGAAAGATCAGTCGGGTGAAGAGCTCGCCGAGGTGGACGCGATCGACCTCGTCGAGGGTGTGCCAGTCGGCCAGCACCACCCCCGACGCTGTCAGCTCCGGCCCCACCTCGTGGGTGAAGATCTCGACCTGGCGGCGGACCAGCTCGTCGACCCGCGCGGTGATGGCCTGCAGCTGTTCGGCCGGGGCCAGGCCGTCCGGTGAGCGGGTCCGCAGCCCCGCAGCCACCTGGTCCTCGAGCCCGGCCACCCGCACCTGGAAGAACTCGTCGAGGCCCTCGGAGAAGATGGCCAAGAACTTGGTCCGCTCGAGGAGCGGGATCCGGGTGTCGGCGGCCAGCTCGAGCAGCCGGGCGCTGAAGTCGAGCCACGAAAGCTCCCGGTTGATCAGCCGGTCGTGGCCGGTGGTGGCCCGGCGGGCGGGCGCCGCGCCGTCGGGGTGCAGGCGCTCGAGCTCGCCGACCGGCCACAGCGGGCCACGCCGGCGTGCGTCCACCCCGGCGTGCCCCCCGCCCCGGCCCTGAACCGACGCCACGGCGCCCGGAGCGCCCGGCGATCCCTCCGTCACAGCCGACCGGCCGTCGCCGCCCGACGATCGCCCAGGACCGGTCGGTCGACGGCAACGGGATGGTCGGGGCAGCGGTCCATCGCCGCCCGATGGTACCCCTCGGGACGCGGCTCGGCTCCACCTGCGGTCCACCGCCCACCGGTAGGCTCGCCCGGGTGTCGGCCATCTCCCTGACCAGCCGGGCCCCGAAGCGGACCCTCCGCACGTTCAAGGCCCGACGGCGCACCGAGCTCGGGCTGCTGACGGCGGCGTCGATCATCATCGTCGCTGCCTACACCCTGATGATCCTGGGCAACACCTCGAAAGTGCCCGCCGACGTGGTGCCGCTGCTCGTCGCCATGCTGGCCCTGGGCGGGGTGGCCCACATCGCCAACCGGATCTTCGTCCCCGCCGCCCATCCGGTGGTACTGCCGATCGCCTTCCTGCTCAACGGGCTCGGGTACGTGATGATCTCGCGCATCGACCTCGGGACCGGGAAGTCCTACGCGCCGCTGCAGGCGGCCTGGACAGCCGGCGGGGTGGCCGCCTACGTCGTCACCCTGGCGGTGATCCGCCGCTCGCGGGACCTCGACCGCTACCGCTACCTGCTGCTCGCCCTCGGGGTAGTGCTGCTGCTCCTTCCCCTCGTCCCCCACTTCGGTGCCGACATCAACGGTGCCCGCCTCTGGGTGCACATCGGTTCGTTCGAGTTCCAACCGGTCGAGCTGGGCAAGATCGTCCTCTGCATATTCTTCGCCTCGTACTTCGCGGAGAAGCGGGAGCTGTTGACCATCCCGACGGCCCGGTTCGGGAACCGGCTGATCCTCGACCCCCGGCCCCTGGTGCCCATCGTGCTGGCCTGGATCTTCGCCATCGGGGTCATGAGCCTCGAGCACGACATCGGCTTCTCCGCCCTGCTCTTCACCCTGTTCATCGGCATGCTGTGGGTCACCACCGGGCGTACCGGCTACCTGGTGCTCGGCGTCGTGCTCTTCGGGGTGGGGGCCTACCTGGCCAGCCACTACTTCTTCCAGACCCACATCCGGGTCGAGACCTGGCTCGACCCCTGGAAGATCCTGCCCGGCGACCCGGGCGCCCAGCTCCGCGAAGCGTGGTACTCGCTGGGCAGCGGCGGCATCGGTGGCACCGGCCTCGGCCTCGGCGCCGGTGCCTACACCATCCCCGTCCCCCAGACCGACTTCATCTTCGCCATCATCGGCGAGGAGATGGGCTTGCTCGGCTCGACCATGGTGGTGGTGGCATTCCTGTTGCTGGTCGGTGCGGGCCTGCGCATCGCCCAGGCCGCCCGGTCGGAGTTCGCCAAGCTCACCGCCGTCGGCCTCACCATGATCATCGGGTTCCAGGCGTTCTTCATCATCGGCGGGGTGGTTCGGCTCCTGCCGCTCACCGGCATCACCCTTCCCTTCGTCTCCTACGGCGGCTCCGCCCTCATCGCCAACTACGTGCTCATCGCCCTCCTCATGCGCATCTCCGACGAGGGAGGGGCCGCGGTCGACGCCGCCGACCAGGCCGGGTACGAGCAGGGCGAGGAACGTCGCCGGCGGCTGCTCCGGGGCGAGTGAGGCGACGGGCGGTCAGCCGCCGGATTGGGTCAGGCCGGGAGGGGGGATGTCGCCGTCCTGGTCGAGCAGGCGCCGCTCGATGAGGATGGGGACCGGCACCGGCTGCAGCAGGGCCACGGTCAGCGCGTCGGAGGGGCGGCACGAGTGGACGGAACGCCCGGTGCGACCGCGGAGGTCGAGCTCGGCGAAGTAGACCGAGCCTTGACGTCCCACCAGCCGGACGGCCACGACGTCGATGTCGAAGCCCCGCAGGACGCCGCTCAACAGCTCGGCGGTGAGCGGCCGGGGCGTCGGGATCCGGCGCAGGGCGTGGGACAGGGCCACCGCGTCCTGGAACCCGATCGAGAAGGACAACTGCCGGCGGGGCGACTCGGTCTCGCGGAGCACCACCGTGGGGTGGGGGTTGGGGAGGTCCACGCCGACGGACGAGACCAGCACCATCCGGAAGTCCCCGACCGGAGGTGTGGTGCCCTTCGCGGACCGCTCCGCCTCGGTGGTGGGGTCGGCGGCGGCGGGCGCGTCCACCGACCGGGCGGCCGGCTCGGTCACCGCACGCTCCGCATGTGCACGCTGACCACGATCCCGATGGCCGCGAAGAAGCCGATCATGGCCGAGCCGCCGTAGGAGAGGAAGGGCAGGGGGATGCCCGCGACCGGCATGATCCCCATGTTCATGCCCACGTTCTCGAAGACCGAGAACACCAGCAGGCCGAAGACCCCCGCGCACAGCAGCCGGCCGAAATTGTCCCTGGCCATCTGGGCCGTGCGCAGCACCCGCCAGGCCACCACGCCGTAGAACAGCAGCAGTATGCCGGCGCCGACGAACCCGAGCTGCTCGCCGACCGCCGAGAAGATGAAGTCGGTCTGCTGGAACGGCACGTAGGAGAGGTTGGTGAGCGCGCCGTGGAACAGTCCGCGCCCGAACATCCCGCCCACGGCGATGGCGTTCTTGGCCTGGTTGACGTTGTAGGTGGCGGACTGGCTCGCACCGTTCGGGGAGATGAAGCTGGTGAGGCGCTCGATCTGGTAGTGCTGCAGCAGCCCGAGATTGAGCGCCACCGCCACCAGGACGACCGCCCCGACGATCAGGAGGAGGAGGTAACGGCCGGGCATGCCGGCGACGGCCAGCATCACCATCAAGATGACGGTCATGACGATGGCGGTACCGAGGTCGGGCTGCTTGATGACCAGCAAGATGGGCAGGGCGGACATGAGCACGAGGCGCACCAGGTCGCGGAAGTCCAGACCCTCCGGTCTTCGGGTGCAGTAGGTGCCGATGGCGATGACCAGCACCAGCGTCGCGAACTCCGACGGCTGGAGCTGGAGGGGTCCGAGGGAGAACCAGCGCTGCGACCCCAGTCGTGCCGGCGTGGCCAACACGGCTACCAGGGCGAGCACGATGCCGATGTAGAGGACGGTACTGATCTGTTCGAACCGCCGGTAGTCGAACAGGGCGACCGCCACCATCACGACCACCCCGACGACCACAAAGAGTGCCTGGCGCTTGAGGTAGTAGCGAGGATCGTCGCCGGCCAGCGCCAGCTTCCCCTTGGTGGCCGAGTAGATCATCACCATGCCGGTCACGGCCAGCAGGAGGGACGTGCCCACCAGCACCAGGTCGAACCGGGCAGACACGTGCCGCGGTCGGGTGGCGACGGTCGTGGGGGCGTAGTTCACCAAGGTGCTCCGGCCAGACAGGTTACCCGGCCCCCCCGGTGGGATCCTCGCGGTCAGACGAGCCGGGCCGGTCTCCCTCCGCCTCCTCGGCGACGTGCCACATGGCCTCGACCGGCGGTTCGAGCCCCGTCCACGCCGCCACCTGGAGCGCCGCCTGATGGACCAGCATCCCGAGCCCGTTGCCGGTCCGGGCGCCCCGCCGCCGGGCCGCCGCCAGCCAGGGCGTCAGCGCCGGGTGGTACACCAGGTCCACCACCACCTGGCCCTCCCCCAGCAGCGCCGGATCGACCGGGAGGGCCGACGGCGGGCCGTCGGCCACGACGTCCATCCCGAGCGGGGTGGCGTTGACCACGAGGTCGCAGGTGGAGGCGTCGGACGGCAGGCCGGTGCGCCCGACCGGTCCGGCCAACGCGGCCGCTGCCTCGCCGCGCTCGGGCGAGCGGTTCACCACGATCACTTCGGCGGCCCCGGCGTCGCCGAGGGCGGCGATCACCGCCCGCGCCGCGCCGCCGGCGCCGACCACCAGGCAACGACGCCCGTGCGGCTCAAACCCGTGCCGGCGCCGGAGCGATGCCACGAAACCGGGGCCGTCAGTGTTCTCGCCGAACCAGCTGGCACCGTCGCCGACCACGCAGTTGACCGCGCCGAGCCGGTCGGCCAGGGGCGATCGCCGGTCGACCAGGCCGGCGATGGCTGCCTTGTGGGGCATGGTCACCGACAGGCCCCGGATCCCCAGCGCACGAGCACCGGCCAGCGCGGTGGCGGCCGCGCCCGGGGCCACCGGGAACCCCACGGACACCCAGTCCAGGCCGAGCTCGGTGAAGGCCGTGTTGTGCAGGAGCGGCGAGAGCGAGTGAGCCACCGGGTCGCCGATCACGCCCACGACGGTGGTGGCAGCCGAGAGCCGCGACCGGGCCGGCACGCCGCCGGGCGCGTTGGGCGGCGGTGCCGCCGGGTCCCTGCTCATGACAGGCCACGCTTCGCCGCCAGCGCCTCGTTGGCCTCCTGCTGGGCGAACGTGTCGGCAAAGGCCTCGGTGCCGTCCGACTGCACCACCACGAAGTAGAGCCACGTGCCGCCCGGGGGGTCGATGGCGGCCTGCAGCGCCGCTGGCGACGGGAAGCAGATCGGTGTCGGGGTGAGCCCCTTGCTCAGGTACGTGTTGTACGGGGTCACCAGCTGGAGGTCCTGGGTGGTCACCGTCCCGCCGTCGCGCCCTTCGGCGTAGAGCACCGTCGAGTTCATTTGCAGGGGCATGTCGGCGGCCAGCCGGTTGAGGATGACCCGCGCCACCGGGCCCAGGTTCTTGGCGATCACGCCCTCCTTCTCCACGATGGAGGCCATGATGACCAGCTGGTACGGGGTCAGCCCCGCCCTGGCCGCGCCGGCGGCCAGACCCGAGGTGGTGGCCAGGGTGTCGAACCGGTCGACCATCCTGGTCAGCAGCTGGGCGTCCGTCTCGCCCGGCACGACCACGTAGACGCCGGTGCCGAGCAGGCCCTCGAGGTTGGTCGATCCCGCCGGCCCCCAGGGTGAGCGCACCGTTCCCCCGGTGGCCACGTGCTCGAAGTGGGAGGCGTCGTGGCCCGGGAGCTGCCCGACCCGCCGGGCGACCTCGGCCACGGTGAACCCGGGCGGGACATCGATCGGGAAGACGTTGGGCCCCCCGGCGATGATCTGGCTGACCGTGGAGAAGCTGGTGTTCCGGCGGAAGGCGTAGGAACCGATCTCGACGGCGGGGAGGCCGTGCAACACGCCCCAGATCCGGTAGGCGAAGGAGCTGCCGATGACACCTCGGGACTCGAGGGTCCCGGCCAGCTGGTCCACTCCGGTCCCGGACCGCACGGTCACGACGACCTGCCGCCCCGGCGGACCCGAGGGGTCCGCCTCGCTGTGGACCCAGAGAAGCCCGCCGACCACTATGGCCAGGCCGATCACGACCACCACGGCGCTGACCAACCGCCACGGATGCCGGCCAAGGGGTCTGTGGCGACGGCGCGGCCGCGGCGTGCCGGCCGCCCCGGCCGGTGGCGTGCCCGTCGGCCCGGTGGTGCTCACCGCCGGCCCCCGCCGGCCCCGAGCCACGCCTCGAGCATCACCGCGGCCGCGGCCTGGTCGACCGTCCGGCGCCGGTCGCGCTCCCGGGCGCCCCCGGCGGCCAGCGCCTGGTGGGCGCTCACCGTCGTCAGCCGCTCGTCGAACAGCTGTACGTCCACCCCGTGCTCCGCCAGCAGCGCCCGGAGCGCCTCGGCCTCGTCGGCGGCGGCCCGGGCGGCCGGACCCCGGGACCCGTCGAGGGAGAGCGGCAGGCCCACGACCACGACCGTCGCCTCCTCGGCCAGGACCAGCTCGACCACCCGGCGACGGTCGCCGGCCACGTCGCCAGACCGGACCAGGGTGGTCCGTGGCAGCGCCATCGTCCCGGCCGAATCGGTCACAGCGATGCCGATCCGCCGGGTTCCGAGATCGAGGCCGAGGGCCCGGCCCGGAAGCGAACGGGTCGGGTCGCTCATCGCCGGTCAGGCACCGCTCAGGACCCGGCGTGCCTCGTCGAGGGCGCGGTCGATGCCGCCCGGATCGCGCCCGCCGGCCACGGCGACCTCCGGGGAGCCACCGCCACCGCCACCCAGCAGCGGGGCGATGCGCTTGACCAGCTCGCCCGCGTGCACCTGGTCGGCGTCGGGCCCACCGGAGCGGTCGACGGCCACGGCCAGCGTGGCCTTCCCGCCGTCGGGGCTGCCGCCGAGCACGACGGCCCGCAATCCGGCGGTGGATCGGACGGCCTGGGCCAGCTCGCGCAGGAGGTCGGGGTCGGCCCCGTCCCGGCGGGCCACCACCACCCCGGCGTCGGCCGTCCCGGCCAGGGCCGCCGCCTCGGCCCGGAGCTCGCGGCTCTTCGCCTGCTCGAGAGACTTTTCCGCGGCGCGCTGGCGCTCGAGCAGCCGCTCGATGGCCTCGGACACGTGCTCCGGCTCGGTACGCAGCAGGGCCGCCGCCTCGGCCAACAGTCCCTCGCGGGCCACGATCCGGTCCAGCGCGCTGAACCCGGTGACCGCCTCGATCCGCCTCTTGTTGGAGCCGATGGACGCCTCCGAGACCACGGTGATCGGACCGATCATCCCGAGCGCCGCCACGTGGGTGCCCCCGCAGAGCTCGATGGAGTGCTCGCCCGCCCGGACCACCCGCACCTGCTCGCCGTACTTGTCGCCGAAGAAGGCCAGGGCCCCCATGGCCTCGGCCTGGGACCGGGAGGTCTCCTCCACGATGACGTCAGCGTCGGACAGCACGTCTCCGTTGGCCATGTCCACCACCGCCCGGAGCTCCTCGGGGGCCACGGGACCGTGGTGGCTGAAGTCGAAGCGGAGGTGGTCGGGTGCCACGAGGGAGCTCTGCTGGCGAACGTGGTCGCCGAGCACTGTCCGGAGTGCGGCGTGGAGCAGGTGGGTGCCGGTGTGGTTCCGCCGGAGGGCGTCCCGCCGCACGCCGTCGATGGTGGCCAGGGCATCCTGCCCAGCGAAGAGCTCGCCGGTCAGGTGCGCCCGGTGCGAGGTGAGGCCAGGAAGGGCGGAGACGGTGTCGTAGACGAGCGCGGTGCCCGTCTCGGTGACGATGGTGCCGGTGTCTCCGACCTGACCGCCCCCCTCGGCGTAGAACGGGGTGCGATCGAGGAAGATCTCGACCTGGCCGGCATGGTCGGGGTCGAGATCGGCGAGGACCGCCACCACCCGGGCCGGCGCAGAGTAGCCGTCCGGGCGCTGGCCCACGAAGACGGTGCGGCCCTCGGCGTCGAGCACCGAGCGGTAGGCCTCCTCGCCGGCGACCGTCCGGCCCGCGCGTGCCGCGGCCCGGGCCTGGGCCCGCTGGCGCTCCATGGCCTGTTCGAATCCCTCAAGATCGACGGACACGCCGGCCTCCTCGGCGATCTCGACGGTGAGTTCGACGGGGAACCCGTAGGTGTCGTGCAGGCGGAAGGCGACGTCGCCCGAGACCGATCCGGCTCCCGACGCCAGCTGCTCCTCGAGGATGGTCGACCCGGTGGCCAGGGTCTTCAGGAACCCCTCCTCCTCGCGGGCGACGACATCGATCACCAGGTGGTGCTGTTCGGCCAGGGCCGGGTAGGCCGCGCCCAGCACGCCTACGGCCGCGTCGACGAGCTGCGGCGTGATGGCCCCGTCCATCCCGAGTTGCCTGGCCCGGCGGACCGCCCGGCGGATGATGCGCCGGAGCACGTAGCCGCGACCCTCGTTGGCGGGCAGCACACCGTCGGACACCAGCATGGCCATGGCCCGCCCGTGGTCGGCCATGATGCGCAACCCGGTGTCCACCTGCTCGTCCTCGCCGTAGGTCCGGCCGGTGATCGACTGGGCGGTCTCGAGCATGGGCAGGAAGAGATCGGTGGCGAAGATCGAGTCCACCCCCTGCAGGACGGGCAGGATGCGCTCGAGGCCGGCGCCGGTGTCGATGCTCGGCCGGGGCAGGCCCTCGGTCGTGCCGTCGCGGGTGCGGTTGTACTGCATGAACACCAGGTTCCAGATCTCCACGAACCGCTCGGCGCCACCGTGGGCCGGGCCGCCCTCCTCGCCGTAGGCGGGCCCCTTGTCGAAGAACAGCTCCGAGCTCGGCCCGCAGGGGCCGGTGTCGCCCATCTTCCAGAAGTTGTCGTCACCCAGGCGTTGGAGGCGGGCCGGCGACACGCCGACCACGTCGCACCAGATCTGCTCGGCCTCGTCGTCGCTCTCGTGGACGGTGACCCACAGGAGGTCGCCGTCGATGCCCAGGACCGAGGTCACCAGCTCCCAGGCGTACGGGATGGCGGTCGACTTGAAGTAGTCACCGAAACTGAAGTTGCCGAGCATCTCGAAGAACGTGCAGTGGCGCAGCGTGGTCCCGACCACGTCGATGTCGACCGTCCGGAAGCACTTCTGGACCGACGTGGCCCGGGGCCAGGGCGGCACTTCGTCCCCCAGGAAGAACGGCTTGAACGGCACCATGCCGGCGATGGTGAAGAGCACCGACGGGTCGTGCGGGATGAGGCTGGCGGACGGCACCGCGGCGTGGTTCCGCTCGGTGAAGAAGCGAGTGAAGGCGTGGCGGAGCTGGTCGGCGTCGGGCGCCGTGCCGGAAGTCACGACCGCAGAGCCTAGTGGCCCAGGTGAGGGGTCGATCTGGCCGGTGCAGCGTGTTCCACACCCTGGGCGGCCAGCTCGGCCCACAGTTCCTCCTCGCGCCGCTGCATCTCGCTCCGGCCCGACGACACCGCGTCGCGCATGCGGTCACCGGCGCTCCCGGCCACGTGGCGGGCCGAGCGGCCCACCTCGACCACGATCGCATCCGGCTGCAGCCTGGCCGCGGCCTGCTGCACGGTGCGGCGCACCTTCCGCTCCGCCCAGAGGGACGAGCCGGCCCCAAGCGCCGCTCCGGTGAGCAGCCAGAACGTCCGCTTGGGCACGGCCTCAGCGGCCACCGCGGCTCGTGGCGCCCGGAGACGCCGGACCACGGTCCGAACCGTTGCGGGCCGCCGGTTCGTCATGACCGGCCAGGCGACGGAGGCCGGTGGCGGCACCGGCCCGCACGGCCAGGACCTTCACCACCGGATTGGCGAACGCCCGGTAGGCGAGCCGGGACGCCGAGTCGACGGTGGCGTGGACCGACTCGGTCGAGTCCAGCACGGCACCGACACGTTCCATCTCCGTGGCCGCCTGGTCGACCACCCGGTGTGCGTCCACCACCAGGGGGACGGTCTGCCGCCGCAGCTCGTCGGCCGCCGTATGCAGGGCACGCGTCTCCCGGCGCAGCGCGACCACGGCGACGAGCAGGCCGGCCACGGCGACGCACGAGGCGAGGCTGGCCATGAGGACGGTGATCTGACCGGCGGACATGATCGGATCAGCTTAGATGCTGGGGACCCCGGGCCCGGAGCCGCGCCGGGTCAGCCCGCCGCCATCCCCACCACCGGCCGGTTGAGCACCGTGCCGCCGGTCGAGCCGTAGAAGGCGGCGTCGCCGAAGGTGAAGATCCCACCGTCGGAGGCCACCAG
Organism: Acidimicrobiales bacterium; assembly: GCA_052143895.1. Taxonomy (GTDB): domain Bacteria; phylum Actinomycetota; class Acidimicrobiia; order Acidimicrobiales; family RAAP-2; genus Bog-756. Next base: position 14,341 of record JBKQRT010000169.1, read on the forward strand.
CCAGTAGCCGCCGCCGCCCAACGTGGTCGCCATGCCCACGATGGGCCGGTTGAGCACCATGCCGCCGGTCGAGCCGTAGAAGGCGGCGTCGCCGACGGTGAAGATCCCGCCGTCGGAGGCCACCAGCCAGTAGCCGCCCCCGTCGACGGTGGCGGCCATGCCCACCACCGGCCGGTTGAGCACCATGCTCCCGGTCGAGCCGTAGAAGGCGGCGTCGCCGAAGCTGAAGATCCCGCCGTCGGAGGCCACCAGCCAGTATCCGTGACCGTCGGCAGTGGTGGCCATCCCCACGATGGGCCGGTTGAGGGCCGTGCTCCCGGTCGAGCCGTAGAAGGCGGCGTCGCCGAAGGTGAAGATCCCGCCGTCGGAGGCCACCAACCAGTAGCCGTGGCCGTCCGGCGTGGCGGCCATGCCCACCACCGGCCGGTTGAGGGCCGTGCTCCCGGTCGAGCCGTAGAAGGCGGCGTCGCCGAAGCTGAAGATCCCGCCGTCGGAGGCCACCAGCCAGTAGCCGCCGTCGTCGGCGGTCGGGGCCATGCCCACGATGGGCTGGTCGAGGGTCATGCCCCCGGTCGAGCCGTGGAACCCGACCTGTCCGAAGGTGAAGATCCCGCCGTCGGATGCCACCGTCCAGTACCCGGGCAGCGCGTAGGTGTACCGGTCCCCCGCCACGGCCGGGCTCGAGCCCTGGCGGTTGGACACGGAGACGTCGACGGTCCCCCCTCCGGCAGGTCCGGGCGGCACCACGGCGACCAGTGTCTCGGCGGAAATGACGGTGAACGACGCCGTCGCCGAGCCGAACCGGACGGCGGTCGCGCCGTCGAGGTGCGCGCCCCGCACCGTCACGGATGTCCCCCCGCCGACCGTCCCCTTCGACGGGACGACGCTGGTCACCAGGGGACAGATGGGCGGCGAGGCGAGGTCGGCGAGCAGGCTGGCCGCCTCGGGGGTGCCCCAGCCGCTGGCCACGTCGTAGTCGCCTGTGGCCGGGTACCTGCCCTGGGCCGAGGGGAAGAGGGCGTTGTTCCCGACGGTCACGTCGGAGAAGGGCGACGCCGCGCACGATCCGGCGGCGTACAGCACCGGGTTGACCAGTCCGGCCGAGGCGTGCAGTCCCTGGTCGATGTCGGCGATGAGCGCGGCCCACAACGGCGCGGCCACGCTCGTACCGCCGACCGGTCCCCAGAAGCCCTTGAAGTAGTAGGCGACCCCGGGGTCGGGGTCGGAGAACGCCGCCACGTCCGGCACCTCGCGGCAGCTGGACTGCTCGAGCGTGGCGCACTGGGAGAGGGCGAGGGGGGCATCGACCCCGGGGCCTGCCTGCCAGGCCGGCTGCGTGAAGTCACCGGAGACGCCGCCCCCAGCGGCCCCACGGCCGTCGTTCCAGACCGTCTCGGTCGTCGACGGGGCGGCACCCAACACCGAGGTGCCGCCCACCCCGGTGACATCGGGCTGATTGGCCGGATCGTCGACGGCCAGCTCCTCGTCGGGGTCGTACCCGGCGGGCGAGTCCGAGTAGCAGTCGCTCGATCCCGCGTCACCGGCGGCGGCCACGACGGTCTTGCCATCGGCCGCCGCCTCGGCGAACAGTGCGGTCTCGGTGGCCTGTTCCGTCGGGTTCATGTTGGGCTCGCACTCGCCCCAGCTGGTGGAGATCACCGTGACCGTCGGATCGGCCACCATCTGTTCGTAGGTGTTGATGGGGCCGTAGGGGTTGATCTCGCCGTTCGGACCTTCGAAGACCTTGATGGTGGCCCCCGGGGCCAGGCTCATGGCGTCCTCGACGTCGAGGGCGGCCTCGCCCGAGCCGTACCCCGTGCCCGGACCCCCGTCGACCTCCACGTTGGTCACCGTGTTCGACAGCCCGTAGCACGACCGGTAGGCCGTGATGTCACTGCTCATGAACGGCTCGAGTTCGTAGAGGCCGATGGTCTCCCCCGTCCCCAGCAGGCCGCGCCCGTACAAGGTGGTGAAGCCGTAGCGCGATGCCAGCTCGTCGGCCGTGTAGGCCCCCGTGTCGCTGGCCGCCGAGCAGGGTGACGGCCCGGCGTCGGCGGGGGCGAGGGCCGGTCGGGGCGCGGTGCCGGGTACGGCCGGCCCGTGACCGGGGACCAGGTGGGGCTGCGGCTGGTCGATCGTGTCGAGCCCGAGGACGCCCTGGAGGGAGTGGGCGAGCGTGGCCGGCACGGTGGGCTCCTGCCGGGCGAACCGGGCCATCCGTCCCCCGGGCAGCCGGGTGGTGACCAGCGACACCGCCAGCGCCCGCTGCAGCGCGGCGGTCGACCCGCGCACCGGCACCAGGAGCCCGTCCGCCGAGGTCGGGCCCACGGTGAGTCCGGCGGACGCCAGCCAGGTACGGGTGGCGCCGATGGTCGAGGCGGTGGGTCCGAACGTCGAGGCGAACTGCCCGGGGGCCAGGTACTGGTGGAACCGGCCCGAGCCGGGCGTCGAGACGGCGGCGACGAAGGCGTCGAGGGCGGCGGGGTCCCGGGACTTGAGCGAGACCTCGGCGTCGATGACGGCGGTCGGGTCGCTTGGACCGACCACCGACGCACCGGGGGGGAGGTCCGGCGCCGGCGCCGCCAAGCGCACCGAAGCCGAGCCTGCCGGCTCCGTCGCTCCGGCGGCTCCCGCCATCGTCGGAGCGCCCCCGGCCCATACGGCGCCCATCACCACCAGAGCGACGGCCACGAGCGGACCGGACCGATGCCTCGTCATGGCCGACAGTCTGGCCTATTTCGACGGGGGCGAGTCGTCCGGGGTCACGTCCGCGCCCCCGCTCCCGCCCCCGCTGCGCCACCGCCGGAGCCGCTCCCCCACCACGGCCTCGTGGCCCCGGTCGCTCGGCTCGTAGTAGACGGGGTCGCCCAGCTCCTCGGGCCGGTAGCGCTGGTCGGTCCACGCCTCCGGCTGGTCGTGCGGGTAGACGTACCCCTCGCCGTGCCCGATCGAAGCCGCGCTCCGGTAGTGGGCGTCCCGCAGGTGGGTGGGGACCTGCCCGCGGGGGCCCTCCCGGACGTCGTGCTGGGCCCGGCCCAGCGCGACGGTCACCCGGTTCGACTTCGGGGCCGTGGCCAGGTGGACCACCGCCTGGGCCAGCGCGAGCTGCGCCTCGGGAAGGCCGACGAACTCGACCGCCCGGGCGGCTGCGTCGGCCACCACCAGGGCCAGCGGGTCGGCCTCGCCGACGTCTTCGCTGGCCAGGATGACCAGCCGGCGGGCGATGAAGCGGGCGTCCTCGCCGGATTCGAGCATCCTGGCGAGCCAGTAGAGCCCGGCGTCGGGGTCGGAGCCCCGGATCGACTTGATGAAGGCGCTGATCACGTCGTAGTGGTCGTCCTCGCCGTAGTGGTGGAGCCGCGAGTGCCGGGCGCGCTCGACGTGGTCGAGGGTGATGGGGGACCCACCGGCCAGGGCCGCCGCCACCTCCAGGGTGGTCAGCGCCGCCCGGGCGTCCCCGTCGGCCAGGCCGACCAGGGCGGCGACGGCGTCCGGCTCGGCGGTCGCACCCTCGGCGGCCAGGCCGCGATGCACCACCTCGGCCAGCTCGTCCTCGGTCAGCGGCTCGAGCCGCCACAGGGTGGACCGAGAGAGCAGCGGAGCGTTGACCTCGAAGAACGGGTTCTCGGTGGTGGCACCGATCAACACCAGCAGACCCTCCTCTACCGAGGGCAGCAGGGCGTCCTGCTGGGCCCGGTTGAACCGGTGGACCTCGTCGAGGAAGAGGATGGTGCCCCGCCCCTGCTCGCCGAGCAGGCGGCGGGCCCGCTCGACCACCTCGCGCACGTCCTTCACCCCGGCCGTCACCGCCGACAGCGGCACGAAGTGCTTGGCGGTGGCCGTCGCCACCACCGAGGCCAGCGTCGTCTTGCCCGTGCCCGGTGGTCCCCACAGGATGGCGGAGGTCAGGCGGTCGGACTCGATGAGCTGCCGCAGCGGGGCCCCCGGACCGACCAGGTGTGCCTGGCCGACGATCTCGTCCAGGGATCGCGGCCGGAGCCGAGCCGCCAGTGGCGCCCGGGCGGCGAGGCGCTCCTCGGCGGGCCCGGAGAAGAGGTCGTCACCCGCCACCCGTGCCGCTCAGTCCTCGGTCGGGACGACGCGGAGCCCGAGGTCGGCCAGCACGCCCGGTGCCACCGGTTTGGGGGCGCCGGTCATCGGATCGGCGCCCGACTGCGTCTTCGGGAAGGCGATGACCTCGCGGATCGAGTCCTCGCCGGCGAAGATGGCCACGAGCCGGTCGATGCCTACCGCGAACCCGGCGTGCGGCGGTGCCCCGAACCGGAAGGCGCCGAGCAGGAACCCGAACCTCGACCGCGCCTCCTCCTCGCCGACGCCGAGCACGGCGAAGACCCGGCGCTGGATGTCGCCGCGGTGGATCCTGACGCTGCCCGAGCCGAGCTCCCAGCCGTTGAGGACCAGGTCGTAGGCCTGGGACCGCACCGACGCCGGGTCGGACTCGAGGCGGTCGAGGTCGTCGGGATGGGGCATGGTGAACGGGTGGTGGGCGGCGATCGGGTGGCCGGCCTCGTCCACGCCGTCGAACAGAGGGAAGTCGACCACCCACAGGTAGCGGAACGGACCCTCGCTGACCGGCCGGCCGCCGAGGTCGACGCGGAGCTGCCCGAGGACCGTGCACACCAGGCGGTGCTCGGCGGCCACCACCAGGACGAGGTCCCCGGCCCCGGCGCCCGTGGTCACCACCAGGCCGGTCCGCTCGACGTCTGACAGGAACCGGTCGAGCGGCGAGTCGAGGGTTGCGCCGCCCCCCTCGGCGGTGCCGACCTTGAACCAGGCCAATCCCTTGGCCCCGAGTCGCTTGGCCCGGTCGGTGAGCCCGTCGAGCTTCGAACGGGTGAGCCCGGTGCCCCCCTCCACCACGATCGCCTTGACGCACGGCGCGTCGAAGGCCTTCACCCCGGTGCCCTCGAACACCGACGACAGGTCCACGAGCTCCATGCCGAACCGCAGGTCCGGCTTGTCGGTGCCGTAGCGGTCGACCGCCTCGGCCCACGTCATCCGCGGGATGTCCGCGGCACGCTCGCCGGTCACCGCCTCGGCGGCGTCGAGCACCGCCTCGGACACGACATCGAGCACATCCTCCTGCCCGACGAACGACGCCTCCACGTCCAGCTGTGAGAACTCGAACTGCCGGTCGGCTCGCAGGTCCTCGTCCCGGAGACACCGCGCGATCTGGTAGTACCGGTCGACGCCGGCCACCATGAGGAGCTGCTTGGCCAGCTGCGGGCTCTGCGGCAGCACGTAGCAGGAGCCCCGCGACATCCGGCTGGGGACGATGAACTCGCGGGCGCCCTCGGGCGTGGGCGACCACAGCAGGGGGGTCTCGATCTCGACGAACCCCTGCCGGTCCATGGCCGCCCGCAGCGCCCGGTTGACCACCGCCCGCAGCCGGAGGTTGGACTGCATGCGCGGACGGCGCAGGTCCACGTACCGGTGCCGCAGCCGGGTGACCTCGTCGACCTCCGCCCGGTCATCGACGGCGAACGGCGGCGGCTCGGCCACGTTGAGCACGGTCACCGAGCAGTCGCCCAGCTCGACCTCGCCGGTGGGGAGCTCGGGGTTGACGGTGCCGTCCGGCCGGGGGCGTACGACGCCCTCGACGGCGATGACGTACTCGCTGCGTACGTCGACCGTGCCGGGCACCACGCACTGGACGATGCCGGTGTGGTCGCGGAGGTCGACGAAGGCCAGGTGCTCGCCGTGCTCGCGGCGCTTGGCCACCCAGCCGCAGACCGTCACCGTGGCACCCACGTCGTCGAGGCGCAGGCTGCCGCACATCCGGGTGCGCATGGCCGTGGCGAGACTGGCAGTCGGCGGGAGGGTCACGGACGGTCCTTTCGGGCGGACCCGCTCATCGGGCCACCGTCACAGTAGGTGGCGGATCGGTGCCACCGAGGATGTCCGAGGCGAGCAGCCGGCGGACGGCGTCGACCACGTCGGTGAACGGCACGGCCCGCTGGTCGGCGGGTCCGCGCAACGGGCGCAGGGAGACCACGCCGGCGGCCACCTCGTCGGGCCCGACGATCAATGCCACCCGGGCGCCGGAGCGGTCGGCGGACTTGAGCTGCGACTTCATCGAACGATCCCCGAAGGCCCGGTCGGCCCGGAACCCGGCGCGGCGCAGGGCTGCCGACAGGTCACGGGCCGACTCGCCGCCGGCCACGTCGACCACGAACACGTCCAGCGGGACCGGTGCGGCGGGGAAGACCCCCTCGGTGTCGCAGGCCAGCAGGAGGCGCTCGACGCCGATGCCGAACCCGATCCCCGGCGTCGGTGGTCCCCCCAGCAGCTCGACCAGTCCGTCGTACCGCCCACCGCCACCGATCCCGTTCTGCGCCGACTCGAGGGCCTGCGAGGAGAACTCGAAGGTCGTGCGGGTGTAGTAGTCGAACCCACGGACCAGCCGGTGGTCGAGGTGGTAAGGCACCCCGAGTGCGTCCAGCCCGGACCGGACCCGGGCGAAGTGGGCGGCACAGGGGTCGCAGAGGTGGTCGACCAGCACCGGCGCGTCGGCCGTGGCCTCCCGGCACTCCTCCCGCTTGCAGTCGAGGGCCCGCAACGGGTTGGCCTCCAGCCGCGCGCCGTGCTCCGGGCACAACCGGTCGCCGCGCCCGGCGAGGAAGGACTGCAGGAGCTCGAGGTAGCCGGGCCGACAGACCCCGTCTCCCATGGAGTTGAGCCGCAGGTCGAACATGGTCAGTCCGAGGGACCGGAAGAAGGTGTCGCCCAGCGCCACCACCTCGACGTCGAGGTCGGGGTCATCCGGACCGAGCGCCTCCACACCCACCTGGTGGTGCTGCCGGTAGCGCCCGGCCTGCGGGCGCTCGTACCGGAAGGCCGGGGTGGCGTACCAGGCCTTCCAGGGCAGCGCCGGCCGGTGCTGGACGAATGCCCGCACGATGGGGGCCGTCCCTTCGGGGCGCAGCGCCAAATGCCGGCCACCCCGGTCCTCGAACTCGTACATCTCCTTGCCCACCACGTCGCTTCCTTCGCCGATGCCGCGGCGGAAGACGCTCACGTCCTCGAACATCGGCGTGTGCGCCAGTCCGTAACCCGCGCCCTCGACTTCTCGGGCGAACCGCGTCACCAGCGCCTCCCAACGGGTCGACTCCGGCCAGAGGACGTCATGGGTCCCACTCGGGGCGCGCGCCGCCCCCGTCCGGTCAGCCACGGTGCTCAGTCCTTCTTGCCGGGGAGGATGCGGTAGACGTCGTAGACCGCATCGAGATGCCGGATCAGGTTGAGCACCGACTCGAGGTGGCCGGGATCGGCCAGCTCGACGTCGAAGCGCATCCGGCTGATCCGATCGGCGTCGGTCTGGGTGTTGGCGCTCACGATGTTGAGATGGTGCTCGGACACCACCTTGGTGACGTCGGCGAGCAGCCGCGAGCGGTCGATGGCCACCACTTCGATGGTCGCCACGAACACTCCCGACGAACGATGGTCCCACTCGACCTCGATGAGCCGCTCGCGCGACCGGCTGGCCAGGGACGCGGCATTGGCGCAGTCCGCCCGGTGGACGGAGACCCCGCGGCCCCTGGTGACGAAGCCGACGATCTCGTCGCCGGGGACCGGCGTGCAGCACCGGGACAGGCGGACCATGAGATCGTCGAGCCCCTCGACGTACACCCCGACCGCCGACCCGCGCCCGGGTCGGGCCGCTGTCGGCTGCTGGCGGGCGGTCACCGGCAGCTGCTCCTCGTAGACCCCGCCGCGCAGCTCCCGCAGCACCCGCTGGACGACGGCCCGGGCCGAGATCCGGTTGTCGCCGATGGCAGCGTGGAGGGCGTCGAGGTCGGCGTAGTTCATGACATCGGCCAGGTCGGCCAGGGCACGCTCGGAGGCCAGCTTCTGCACCGGCAGCCCTTCGCGCCGGAGCTCCTTGACCAACTCCTCCTTGCCGAGCTCGATGGCGTCCTCGCGCCGCTCCCTCGAAAACCACTGTCTGATCTTCGTACGGGCCCGCGACGAGGCGACCATCGACAGCCAGTCCCGCGACGGCCCGGCGGTCGGGGCCTTGGAGGTGAAGATCTCCACGGTGTCCGCCGAGTTGAGCGGGGTGTCGAGCGGGACGAGCCGGCCGTTGACCTTGGCGCCGATGCAGCGGTGACCGACCTCGGTGTGGATGGAGTAGGCGAAGTCGACGGGGGTGGCGTTGGCAGTGAGGGCGATGACCTTCCCCTTGGGCGTGAAGACGTAGACCTCGTCCTCCTCGAGGTCGAGCTTGAGCGCCTCGAGGAATTCGATCGGGTCGGTCGTCTCGTTCTGGAAGTCGACGATGCGTTGCATCCACTCGATCTCAGCGGTGGTCGAGGAGGTCTCCTTCGCCAGCGCCAGGCGCTCGGCACGGCGGTCCCGTTCGGCCATCTCCGCCCGCTGGGCCGCCGTCACGCTGGACGTCTTCTTCCCGCCGTCGCCGCCCTTCGCCGATGCCTCCTTCGGCCCGGGCTTGTCCGCCCGGGTCCTGGTGGACGTCCCGCCGGCGTCCTTCAGCGACCGGGCTCCCGCGCCGCGTTCGGGTCGGGCCGGGTTCTCCTTGTACCCCCAGTGGGCGGCGATACCGTACTCGGCGCGCCGGTGCATCTCGTGGGTGCGGACCTGCACCTCGATGGGTTTGCCGTCGAGACCGATGACCGTCGTGTGCAGCGACTGGTAGAGATTGAACTTGGGCGAGTTGATGTAGTCCTTGAACCGCCCCTGCACCGGCGACCAGATGGCATGGATCGAGCCGAGCGCCGCCCAGCAGTCCTTTTCCGACTCGACGATCACCCGAATGCCCACCAGGTCGTAGAGGTCGTCGAACTCCTTGCCCCGCACCACCATCTTCTCGTAGATGCTCCAGAGGTGCTTGGGTCGGCCGGTCACCTCGGCGTTGACTCCGCTGGCGGACAGGCGCTCTCGCACCGACACCAGCACCCGTGCCAGGAACTCGTCCCGCAACGGGGCCCGGCTGGCCACCATCTGCTCGATTTCCGCGTAGCGCTTGGGGTGAAGGGTGGCGAAGGCCAGGTCCTCGAGCTGCCATTTGACCTCCTGGATGCCCAGACGGTGGGCAAGGGGGGCGTAGATGTCCAGGGTCTCCTGTGCGGTCCGACGCTGCTTCCACTCGGGCATCACCGACAGTGTCCGCATGTTGTGGAGCCGGTCGGCGAGCTTGATGATCAGCACCCGCCAGTCATTGGCCATGGCCACGAGCATCTTGCGCACCGTCGCCGCCTGCTGCGCCTCCTTGGAGTCGAACTGGAGGCGGTCGAGCTTGGTGACACCGTCGACGATGAGTGCGACCGAGGGGCCGAAGTCGCGTTCGATGACCTCGTTGGTCACACCGGTGTCCTCCACCGCGTCGTGGAGGAGGGCGGCGGCCACGGTCTGGGCGTCGAGCCCGAGGTCGGCCACGATGGCGGCTACGGCGATCGGGTGGGTGATGTACGGCTCGCCCGACCGTCGCAGCTGGCCGGCGTGGGCCACCGTGGCCGTCTCGGCTGCGCCCACGATCAACGAGACGTCGTCGCCGGGGTGACGCCGCAGAAAGGCCTGGATGACGGGGACCAGCAGCGCGGCTTCCGAGGCCGGGAGGGTGGAGTCGGCGACGTACTCGTGCCCGGCGGTCGGGGTCCCCTCGGCAGGGACGGGTGTGGCCAGCGCCATCCCTAGAGCGTACCTGGCCGACTCGTCACGTCGGTACCCGACGGCTCCGATGGCCACCCCCGGGGGGCCGGCTCAGCGCCGCTTCCCCTTCCCGCCCTTCCCCTTCCCCTTCCGGGGTCGCGGCGGCGGTCGGTTCCCGGCCGGCCGGGTCGAGCCCGACGCCGCGCGGGCGCCACCCGAGGCCGTCTTCGACCCCCCGGCCCCGGCCGCGGCGCCGTCGCCTGCCGCCGACCGGGCGCCCGCACCGGCGCGTCGTGAGGAACCGGCCGAACCCGGGCGGATGACACCGGTCGTCTGGGGTCGCCCCCGCACGGCACCGCGGGCGCCCGCAGCGGCGCCGGCGCCCACCATGGCGGCTGCCGCTGCCGGCGTGAGCACCGCGACCCGGTCGCCCCGGGTCTCGAGTCGTTGCCGGATGGTCACGTAGCGGGGCTCGCGCTCCTTCATCCACGCCAGCAGCGGCGAGGCGATGAAGATCGACGAGTACGCACCGCTGGTCAGGCCGATGACCAGGGCCAGCCCGAAGGACTGGAGCGAGGTGGCCCCGAGGATGAACGAGCCGACCACGAGGACCGACAGCACCGGGATGATGGCCACCAATGACGTGTTGATGGACCGGGCGAGCGTCTGGTTCATCGACAGGTTGACCATCTCGGAGTAGGTGATCCGTCCGGACGCGCCGAGCCCCTTGGCGTTGTCCCGTATTCGGTCGAAGACGACCACGGTGTCGTAGAGCGAGTACCCGAGGACGGTGAGTACGGCCACCACCGTGTCCGGGGTCACCTGGAACCCGGTCAGGGAGTAGATGCCCACCGTGACCAGGATGTCGTGGATCACCGCCACGATGGCGGCCACGGCCATCTTGAACTCGAACCGGAGGGAGATGTAGATGGTCACCAGGATGAAGAAGACGATCAGCGCCTCGATGGCCTTCTTCGTGACCTGGGACCCCCACGTCGCCCCGACCTCGTTGTAGTTGATGTTGTTGGGGGTGGTCGACGCCGCCTTGGCCAGCGAGTCGGTGACCGCCGCCTCGATGGCCTGGCGCTCGGCCAGCGACTTCGAATTGAGGTCGGCGGTGACCTCGATCTGCTTCTGGTGGTTGATCTGGTTGGTCAGCTGGACGACGGTGGGCTGGACGAGCCCGGCTGACTCGGCGGCGGCCGTCGCCTCGCCGACCGTGAGGTGCTGCGTGCTCACCAGCCACGACTGACCGCCCTTGAAGTCGATGCCGAGGTTGAGCCCGCGAACCCCGATCGACACCACGCCGATGAGGATGACGATCGCCGACGCCGCGAACCAGACCTTGCGGCGGCCGATGAAGTCGAACGAGGTCTCGCCCCGGTAGAGGCGGAAAAAGACATTGGGCCGACGGTCGCCGAGCTCCTGGACCTCGGCGGCGTGCTCGAGCTCCTCCTCGAACTCTTCGTCGAGCTCGAGGGCGGCGTCCTCCTCCGACAGCACCGGCGGCTCGTCGGAGGCACCGTTGCCCGCGCCGGTCCCGCCCGTCGTGCCGTCGCCCGAGCCCCGGCGGGGTGTCATGGCGTCACCGCCGCGGCGACGCCGAGACCGGTGGCCATGCTCATGGTGGTCGTCTCCTCACTACCCCGTCGCTGGCCGAGGAGGATCACGAACGGACGGGTGAAGAAGTAGGTCACGACGATGTCGAGGACGGTCGAGATCCCGAGGAACAGGGCGAAGCCCTGCACGTCGCCCACGGACAGCTCGTAGAGGACGACCGCCCCGAGCAGCGACACGGCGTCCGCCGCCAGCACGGTGCGGAACGCGCTCTGGAACCCCCGGTCGACGCTGGTGCGGATGGTCCGCCCGGCGCGCGCCTCGTCTTTCAGGCGTTCGAAATACACGATGTAGGAGTCGACGGTGATGCCGATGGAGACGATGATGCCGATGACGCCGGCCAGGTCGATCGTGACGTTGAAGGACTCGCCGAGCACCGTCACGATGACCCACAGCAGGGCCCCCGTCACCCCCAGGCCCGCCAAGACCACCAGGCCGAGCAGCCGGTAGTAGAAGATCACGTACAGCATGACCAGGGCCAGGCCGGCCAGGCCGGCGATGAGGCCGGCCTGCAACGACGACTTGCCGAGCGACGGCGAGACGGTCTGTACGGTCAACCGGTCGAGCTTGACCGGCAGGGCGCCGTAGTTGAGGTCGGTGGCCAGGGTCTTGGCCTGATCCTCGGTGAACCCGCCCGAGATCTGCACCTGACCGTTGAACGAGGTGAACGACGACTGGGTGGGCTGGGTGATCGGTGCGGAGATGACCTGGCCGTCGAGATCGATGCCGATGATGGCGTGGAACTGCTGCTTGGCGAGCGTGTCCCACTGGGTCGCCCCCAGGCTGGTGAGGGTCAGGTTGACGGTCCACTGCCCGCTGTTGAGCTGGGCATTGGCCGACTTGACGGCTGTGCCGGTCATGCCGGCCGGGGCGAGCACGTACCGTCCCGAGCTCTGGGTACCGGACGACCCGGGCAGGAGCACGGTGGCGTTCTTGTCGTCGTTGTCGGGCGTGGTCGACGGATAGGTGGCGAACTGCGGATCGGCCTGGATGTTGGTGTTGCTGGTGTAGCCGTTGACGTTGTTCGAATTGGGGGTGACCTGGAGGTTGGCCGCAGTTAGCTGGGTGGACGCCGAACAGGCGGGGAGCGTGCCCGTCGAGGGCTTCTCGCCCTTGGAGAGGGTCAGGGCCGGTGCGTAGCACAGCCCCGGTCGGAACAGCAGCTGGGCGGTGTTGCCCAGCGTGGCCAGGATCTGCTGGGTGTTGCGCTCACCCGGGATCGACACGGTGATCTGGTTCGCGCCCTGGCTGGCCACCTTGGCACCGCTGGTGCCGGCGTTGACCCGGTCGCCGAGGATGGTGACGATGGTGTCGAGCTCGGCCTGGTCGACGGTCCGATGGGTCTGGTAGACGACGGACAGTCCCCCGTCGAGGTCGAGGCCGAGCTTCGGGGACCAGCCGGCGGCCAGGGTGGCACCGAGGGCCACCACGGCCACGGCGACCACCGAGAGCAGGCTGATCCACAGGGAGCGTTTGTTCTTCATCGTCTTCAGGTGGTGGTTGGGCCGTCGGGGCGGTTCGTGTCGTCGTCTCCGGCGTCGCCGTCGACGAGCTCCTCGTGGTCCTCGGCGTCGGGCTCCTCGGACCCATCGGCCAGTTCACCCTGCTCGTGGGTCAGGTCTTCGTCCTCGGTCTCCTCCTCGTCCCCCTCCTCGACGGGCGCTTCGAGGCGGCGGAGCACGTAGGGCTTGAGCACGACGAACGATGCGCCGACGCTGGTCTCGAGGGTGACCCGGTCGCCGTCGATGTCGATGATGTGGCCGACGATGCCCCCGGCGGTGAGGACCTCGTCGCCGACGTCGAAGGTGTTGGTCTGCGCACGGGCGGCCTTGGCCTTGCGCTGCTGGGGCCGGTAGATGAGGAAGTAGAAGGCGGCGCCGATCACCACGATGATCAGCAGGGTCGGGTTCCCGCTGGTCGTCTTCTTCGAGGTCGCGGCGACCAGGGGCGCGAGCGATGCCAGGACGGCCATCATCGGAGGTCGGGAGAGTGGTCGGCGGTCCGCACAGCGGACTGACTGTAGCCCAGCCCCGGCGCTGTGAGTGTCCGGCCGGTCAGGTCGTCCACACCTCGGCGGTCCGGGCCCGCAGCGCCTCGAAGCGACGTTCGACGATGGCCGAGCGGGCCTCGTCCATCAACCCGAGCACGAAGGCCAGGTTGTGGATGGTGAGGAGGCGCCACGCCGTGGGCTCCCCGACGCCGAGCAGGTGGCGGAGATACCCCCGTGACCAGCGGCCACAGGTCGAACAGCCGCAGGCGGCGTCGAGTGGCTCGTCCTCGTCGGCATGGACGGCGTTACGGAGGTTGAGCCGGCCGGCGCCGGTGAGGACGGAGCCGTGGCGGGCCATGCGGGTGGGCGCGACGCAGTCGAACTGATCGATCCCGAGGGCCACCGCCTCGAGCAGGCCCACCGGGTCCCCGACCCCCATCAGGTAGCGGGGGCGGTCGGGCGGCAGGAGGGGGACCGTGGCGGCGAGCGCCTCCAGCATCGCCTCGCGGGACTCGCCGACGGAGAGGCCGCCGATGCCGTAGCCGTCGAAGTCCAGAGCGAGCGTCCGTTCGGCGCTCTCCCGCCGGAGAGCGGGGTCGGTGCCGCCCTGGACGATGCCGAACAGCGCCTGGCCGGGGGGCCGGGCCTCAAGCCGGTCGTGGTGGCGGCGGGCCCGCCCGGCCCAGGCGGCGGTGCGGTCCACCGCGGTGCGCAGCACGGCGCCGGTGGCGGGCAGCGTGACGCAGACGTCGAGGACCATCTGGATGTCGGCCCCGATGAGGCCCTGGACCTCCACCGCCGACTCGGGCGTGAGCCGGACCCGGGCCCCGTCGTACACGGAGGTGAAGGTCACGCCGTCGTCGTCGACGGCCGGGGTGAGCGAGTGGACCTGGTACCCGCCGGAGTCGGTGAGGGTGTGCCCCTCCCAGCCGGTGAACCGGTGCAGGCCCCCGAGCCGGGCCACCGTCTCCGCCCCGGGGCGGAGCATCAGGTGGTAGGTGTTGGCCAGCACCACCCCGGCGCCCAGCTCCTCGAGGTCACGGCTGTCGAGCGCCTTGACCGCGCCCCGGGTACCGACCGGCATGAAGGCCGGTGTCGGGTAGGAGCCCCGGGCGGTCGTGACCGAGCCGGCCCGGGCGGTGCCGTCGACGGCGGTCAGCGCCACGAGGGCGCGGCTCATGACGGTCCCGCCGTCGGCCCGGCCCGGCCGACGATCATGGCGTCCCCGAAGGAGAGGAAGCGGTAGCCCTCGGCCAGGGCCGTGGCGTACAGAGAGCGCCAGCGCGGTCCGGCGAACGCCTCCACCAGCAGCAGGAGGCTCGACCGGGGCAGGTGGAAGTTGGTGACCAGCAGATCCACCACCCGGAACGGGTAGTCGCCGCGGATGTACAGGCTGGTGCGACCGGACAGCTCGCCGGTGGTGGCGGCCGACTCGAGGGCGCGCACCGCCGTGGTCCCGACGGCGATGACCCGGTGGGCCGCCGCACAGGCCACCATGGTCGCCTCGGGCACCGAGTAGCGCTCGGAGTGGATGACGTGGTCGGCGGGGTCGGCCGCGGTGACGGGCCGGAAGGTGTCGAGTCCGATGGCGAGGTCCACCCGGGCGATGGTCGCCCCCGCCCGGCGGCAGTCGTCCAGCAGCTCGGGGGTGAAGTGGAGCCCGGCGGTAGGGGCGGCGGCCGACCGGTCGCCGATGGCCCGCGCGGTGGCGTAGACCGTCTGGTAGCGCTCGGGCCTCGACGCCAGGTTGTGGATGTAGGGGGGGAGCGGCATGACGCCGCGGCGCTCCACCACCGACGGATCGAGCAGCCACACGACCCGGCGGCCGTCGTCGTCACCGCCGATCGACGGCCCCACCTCCACCAGCGGCGGTCCCTCGGCGGTCTCGGCGAGCAGGGTCCCGGGGGGCAGTCGACGACCGGGCCGCACCATCGCTTCCCACCCCTGCGGATCACCCGGCACCGGTTCGACCAGGAGGACCTCGGCGGCGCCGCCGGTGGCCTTCACCAGGGGGAGCCGGGCCGCCAGGACTTGGGTGTCATTGACCACCAGCACGTCGCCGGGGTGGACCAAGCTGGCAAGGTCGGCCATGGTGGCGTGGACGACCCCGGCGTTGGCGTCGACGCCCGGCGCGACCAGCAGGCGGGCCGCGCTCCTCGGCTCGACGGGGAGCTGGGCGATCGCCTCCTCGGGCAGGCCGTAGTCGTAGGCGGCCATGGGGGCGGCCGGTTGCGCGGCGGGCACCATCTGGTTCGGAGTGCACGCCGGCATCGCTCCATGGTGGCAGACGTCGTCGAGCCTGCCGGCTCGGGCCCGCCGTCGTCAGAGCAGTCAGAGCAGTGTGGACTCGACCGGGGTCAGCCCCAGGTGCGCCCAGGCCCGGGTGCCGGCGACCCGGCCACGGGTGGTGCGCAGGAGCAGCCCCTGCTGGAGCAGGTAGGGCTCGTAGGCGTCCTCGATGGTGTCCGGCTCCTCGCCGATGCACTGGGCCAGGGTGGTGAGTCCCACCGGTCGGCCGGCGAACCGACGGCAGAGGACGTCCAGGATCGAGCGGTCGACCTTGTCGAGGCCCAGCTCGTCGACACCGAAGACCTCGAGCCCGGTGACGGCGGCAGCCGAGGTGATCGTTCCGTCGGCCCGCACCTCGACGTAGTCCCGCACCCGCCGGAGCAGGCGGTTGGCGATCCGCGGGGTGCCCCGTGACCGCTCGGCGATGCGGCGGGCCCCGTCGGCATCGGTCGGGACACCGAGGATGCCGGCGCTGCGGGTCACGATGGCTTCGAGCTCCGCGACGTCGTAGTGGTCCAGGCGGCCGACGAACCCGAACCGGTCGCGCAGCGGGCCCGCCACCAGGCCCGTCCGGGTGGTGGCCCCCACCAGGGTGAACCGGGGCAGGTCGAGGCGGATGCTCCGTGCCATCGGGCCCTTGCCGATGAGGATGTCCAGCTTGAAGTCCTCCATCGCCGGATAGAGGATCTCCTCCACCGCCCGCGGGAGGCGGTGGACCTCGTCGATGAAGAGGACGTCCCCCTCCTGCAAGTCGGTGAGTAGGGCGGCGAGGTCGCCGGCACGCACCAGGACGGGCCCTGCGGTGATCCGCAGGCCGACCCCCATCTCGGCCGCCACGATGCCCGCCAGCGACGTCTTGCCGAGACCGGGCGGCCCGGCAAAGAGCAGGTGGTCGACCGGCTGGTGCCGCTTGATCGCCGCCTGGATGACGATCTGCAGGTGCTCGGTCAGCTGGGGTTGGCCGACGAACTCGCCGAGGGTCCGGGGCCGCAGGCCGGCCTCCTCGGCCTCCTCGGCCGGGGCGGCGGCAGGGTCGACGGGCCGGGCCGGGCCCGGCGGGTCCCCGGCCGGATCGGGCACCACCCCGGCCGTCGTGCGGCCGGCCACCACCTCGCGACGCGCCTCGGGACTCACCGGTTCCGCGCCAGTTCGCGCAGTGCCGACCGCACCAGCTCTTCCACCGTGCCATCGTCGTCCACGACCTCGAGCACGCCCCGGATCTCGTCGGGGGCGTACCCGAGCTCGACCAGGGCGGCCCGTGCCTCCGCCCGCGGGGAGGAGTCGTCGCCGGCCGGTCGCGCACCGCCCAGGCTGGGCAGGTCGAGACGCGCCTTGAGCTCGAGCAGGAGCCGGGCAGCCGTCTTCTTGCCGACGCCGGGCACCAGGCAGAGGGTGTCCACGTCGTCCTCGAGCACCGCGGTGGAGAGGGCGGCGGGCGACAGGGACGAGAGGATGGCCAGGGCCAACGAAGGCCCCACTCCGTGCGCCCCGAGCAGGGCCTCGAAGCACCGGCGCTCGTCGGCGTGGGCGAAGCCGAACAGCACGATGGCGTCCTCGCGCACGTGGGTGTGGACGTGGAGGAAGACCTCGCTGCCGCCCGGGCCGAGCGCGGCCAACAAGGTGGTCGGCACCGCCACCCGGTAGCCCACGCCCCCCACCTCGACGATGACCTCGCCCGGCGCGGGCCGGTCGACCAGCGTCCCGCGGAGCGACCCGATCACGTCGCCGCCCCGTTGGCCGCGTCCACCGCCCGCCGGAGCGGCTGGGTGGCCAGGTGACAAGCGGCGAGGGCCAGGGCATCGGCCACGTCTGCCGGCTGCGGGGGTTCCGGCAGCCCGAGCACCGAAGCCACCATGCGCTGGACCTGCTCCTTGGTGGCGCCCCCGTAGCCGACGAGGGCCTGCTTGACCTCGTTCGAGGTGTACTGGGCCACCTGGCAGCCGGACTCGGCCGCCGCTACCAGCGCCACGCCGGCGGCCATACCGGTGGCCATGGCCGTCCGGGCGTTGACCTGGAAGAACACCCGCTCGACGACGACGGCCGCCGGGCGGTACTCCCCCACCAGCGTGCGCAGCTCCTCGGACAGGATCCGGAGGCGCTGCGGGAGCTGGACGGACGGGGCGGTCGAGACGACGCCGCCGGCCACCGCCCGCAGGCCGTCGGTCCCCCGGGTCACGACGCCGTACCCGCAGCGGGAGAGACCGGGGTCGATCCCCAGGACGAACATGCGTTCGATGCTAGCCCGCCCGTCGGACGCAGTGGGTGACCCCCGGCGTGCACCGGCGCCCGGGGAACCTCACCCTTCGTAGGCGGCCATCACCGCGTCGGGGATGTCGAAATTGGCGTACACGTTCTGGACGTCGTCGTGGTCGTCGAGCGCCTCGATGAGCCGGAGCACCTTCTTCGCCTCCGACTCCGAGGTGACCTCGACGGTGGTGGTCGGGACCATGGAGAGCTCTGACGAGCCCGGCTCGAGCCCCGCCTCCTCGAGCGCGGCGCGCACGGTCATGAGGTCGCTCGGCGCGCTGGTGACGAGCCAGCGCTCGCCCTCGTCGGCCAGATCCTCGGCACCGGCCTCCATCGCCACCTCGAGCACCCGTTCCTCGTCGAAGGACCTCGGGACGGCGATGACGCCCTTGCGCTCGAACTGCCAGCTGACCGCGCCCGGCTCGGCCATGGTGCCGCCGCTCTTGTTGAAGACGTTGCGGATCTCCGCGCCGGTCCGGTTGCGGTTGTCCGAGAGGCACTCGACGATGACGGCCACCCCGTCGGGGGCGTAGCCCTCGTAGGAGATGGACTCGTACCGCACCCCTTCGAGCTCGCCCGAGCCCCGCTTGATGGCCCGCTCGATGGTATCGATCGGCACCGACGCGTCCCGGGCCTTGGCGTACATCGTGCGGAGGCTGGCGTTGGCCGACATGTCGCTACCGCCCTCGCGGGCGGCGACCTCCACCTGTCGGATGATCTTGGCGAACACCTTGGCCCGGGCGGAGTCCTGTGCTCCCTTCCGGTACTTGGTGGTGGCCCACTTGGAGTGTCCCGACATCGGCTAGCGCATCTCCTCTTTGGTCATCTCCACGAACAGCTGGTGCAGCCGACGGTCGCCGGTCAGCTCGGGGTGGAACGAGGTCGTGAGCACCGGGCCCTGGCGGCAGATCACCGGGCGGTCTCGTCCCGTCCCGTCTCCCGGACCCGGCAGCACGGCCAGCACCTCCACCCGCGGCCCGGAACGTTCCACCACCGGTGCCCGGATGAAGACGGCGTGAAGGGGCTCCTCGCCGAGGACCGGGACCTCCACGTCGCACTCGAACGAGGCCACCTGCCGTCCGTAGCCGTTGCGGCGGATATCCAGGTCGATCATGCCGAAGCGGCGCTGGTCGGGACGCCCGTCGAGCACGGTCCCGGCCAGCAGGATCATCCCGGCGCACGTGCCGAGCACCGGCAGTCCGCCGAGCAGCGCCTCGCGCAGCGGATCGAAGAGCCCGGACGACTCGAGCAGGAGCGACAGCGTGGTGGACTCTCCGCCGGGAAGCACGAGACCCCGGAGTCCGGCCAGGTCGTCGGGGCTGCGCACCGGGCGCACCGTCTCGCCCAGCGCCTCCAGGGCGGCGGCGTGCTCGCGCACGTCACCCTGGAGGTCGAGCACCCCGACGGTCACGGCCGCTCGCCCAGGCGCCGCACAGCGGCGCCCAGGTCACCAGCCACGCTCGGCCAGATGGACCCCGAGCGTGCCGATCTCCTGCCCGGCCATGGCCTCGCCGAGCCCCGTGGAGACCTTCGCCACCAGGTCGGCGTCCCGGAAGTGGGCCGTGGCCTCGACGATGGCCCGTGCCATCCGCGACGGGTTCCCGCTCTTGAAGATCCCGGACCCGACGAAGACCGCCTCGGCCCCGAGCTGCATGACGAGGGACGCATCGGCCGGTGTGGCGATCCCGCCGGCGCAGAAGAGCGGCACCGGGAGGCGCCCGGTCGAGGCGATCTCCTGGACCAGTCCGATGGGGGCGGCCAGGTCCTTCGCCCACCCGTAACGCTCGGCCGAGTCCGCCTCGGTCACCCGGCGGATGTCACCCAGGATGGAGCGCAGGTGGCGAACCGCCTCGACGATGTTTCCGGTGCCGGCCTCCCCCTTCGACCGGATCAAGGCCGCGCCCTCGGAGATGCGCCGGAGCGCCTCACCCAGGTTGGTGGCGCCGCAGACGAACGGGACCTCGAAGGCCCACTTGTCGATGTGGTAGGCCTCGTCCGCCGGGGTGAGCACTTCGCTCTCGTCGATGTAGTCCACACCGAGGGACGTCAGGACCTGGGCCTCGGCGAAGTGGCCGATGCGGGCCTTGGCCATCACCGGGATCGTCACCGTCGCCTTGATGCCCTCGATGAGCGCCGGATCGCTCATCCGGGCCACACCACCGTCGCGGCGGATGTCGGCTGGGACCCTCTCGAGGGCCATGACGGCCACCGCCCCGGCGTCCTCGGCCACCTTGGCCTGCTCGGCGTCGACGACGTCCATGATCACACCACCCCGGAGCATCTCGGCCAGGCCGCGCTTGACGGTGAAGGTGCCGGTCGGGCGATCGGTTGACGGCACGCCTGGCTGGCTCGAGGGGGTCGACATGGGAGTCATTCTACCGCCGGGCGACGAGCGCAGCTCCGACGGGCACGCGACCGGTCGTCCGCCCGAGCCGGTGTGACGCCGGGCGCTGGACGCCGAGCGGAGTCACGCACTAGAAACGGGCGTCAGCGCCGCCCTCGGCGTCCACAGGTCCCTGCTCCGATCCGGGCCCGGAACGGCGACACCGGGGCCCCCGGGACCGGCCCGGCGGCCACCGGGCCCTCGTCAGCAGGATCGGAGGGGATGAGCGCAATGGAGCGGTGCCCTACGCGGTTCCACCCACGCAACACACGCCAGGCGGCATGCTCGTAGGGTGATGGAACACATCCGCCCCCGGGACACGCCCCAGATCGATCCGCCGCCAGCGGCGGATGGCGGCGGAACGGGCGCTGCCGTGCAGGCCGGCCAGGACGTGGACGCCGACCAGGGTTCCGGGGTCGGGGCCGTGGTCGGGGCGATGTTCCGGCGGGACTCGCTCTACATGGTGGCCTCGTCGCTGCAACTGCTGTCCGGGGTCATCGTCACGCCCGTCATGACCCGGGTCCTGGGGCTCCATCAGTACGGCATCTTCGCCGCCGACCTGGCGCTCCTCTACGTGCTGTACTACACGGCC
Organism: Acidimicrobiales bacterium; assembly: GCA_052143895.1. GTDB lineage: Bacteria > Actinomycetota > Acidimicrobiia > Acidimicrobiales > RAAP-2 > Bog-756. The sequence continues at coordinate 35,089 of JBKQRT010000169.1, forward strand.
AATCTGGGCCTCAACATCGGCATCCAGCGCCTCTACAGCCAGGCCGACGGCGACCGCAAGACCCGCAACCTGCTGGCCGCGGCCCTGGCGCTCGTCTCGCTGGTCACCGCCCTGGTCTACCTGACCGGCCCTCGGTGGAGCCCAGTCCTCGGATTCGGTCACTTCCCGCTGTCGACCCGGCTGACGGTCGTCTGGTCGGGGCTGTTCGCCATGACGTGGATCTGCCTGGCCATCCTCCGGTGCCACGAACGCCTGCTCGTGTTCACGGTCGTGTGCCTGCTGCAAGCCATCGTCGGCATCGGGATCGGAACGCTGGCCGCGTACCTCCACCATCACCTGGCGACCGACGTCCTGTGGTGCGCCCTTCTCACCCAAGCCGTGGCGGTCCTGCTGTCCCTGGCGACCATCACCCCCCACTGGCGCGGCCTGTGGGACGTCCGGACGGTCGGAGCCACGCTGAGGTTCTCCCTCCCCATCGTCCCGCTCCAGCTCTCGACCTTCGTGCTGTCGGCCTCGGACCGGTTCATCATCCTGCGCGACCTCGGTCCGGGACCGACCGGCCGGTACCAGGTCGCCTACACGCTCGGTGCTGTCGGGGTCAGCCTGCTCACCTTCCTCAACCTCGCCTGGCTCCCCCGCATCTTCGCCATACGCGACCGTCACGCCAGAGCCGAGGTACTGGCCGCCAGTCGTGACGGTCTCTACCGACTCCTCGTCCCCATCACCATCGGCATCGCCCTGGCTGGCCCGATCCTGCTCCGGATCTGGGCGCCCCGGAGCTTCCGGACCGAGCAGCTGCTCCCCGTCATCGTGCTGGTCGTCGCGTCGACGATCCCGGTCTGCACGGCGTTCGTGCATTCGAGATTGATCCTCTCTGAAGGCCGATCGGCCGTCGTGGCACTGGTCACCGTCGTCGCCGCCGGCGTCAACGTGGCGCTGAACCTCATGCTGGTGCCCCACCTGGGTATCAACGGATCAGCCCTGGCCACGACCATCAGCTACACCTTGTTGGCTGCCGGCATGGCCGCGCTGAGCCGGCTGTTGCTCCCGCTGGCCCGTCCCACCATCCGGCTCTGGGGGTCGCTCCTGCTGGCGGAGACCGTCGTCCTGCTCTCCAGCCGGATCCCGGTCCACGGTCCGTGGCTCGCCCTCAGAGGTGCGGGGATCGCGGTCGCGGTCGTCGTGGCCTATGCGACGCTGCGAGAGCTCCAGGCGGTCTGACGGCTCACGCCCGGGACCGGGGAAGGGCTGTCGCCCGTGCACGCCTCGGGTACGGCCCGACCGGCGCCGAGCGGTCATGCCGGTAGCCGTAGATCCGCCTCGTCGGCCAGGTGAGGCCCGACACCAGCAGGTGCCTGGACGCGCTCATCTGGGTGAGCCACCGGTCGTCCCTGACGATCTGGGCGCCTTCGGCGGCGAATCTCGACGGGTTGCCGGCGATCCCGTGCCCGCTGGCCATGCCCGACGGCGGGCGGAAGGTCAGTCCGCTCAGCGCCATGCAGGTCTGCAGCGTCCCGTCGATATCTTCGACGTAGTCCTCGTACCGGATGACCGTCGTGGGAACCCCCCGCCGGGCCAGGTGGCGGAACAGATGGTTGAAGACATCCCATCGGATGCACACCTCGACCGGTGCATGGGCGGCCATGACCGGGTCCCCCGGTCCGGTGCCCGAGTGCGGGCGCCGGACCGGGCTGCTCCACGAGTGGACCACGGCCGACGGATGACGAACGAGGTGCACCACGCGCAGGTCGATGCCCTCGGTCCCGGCCAACAGGTAGGCCCACGAGGGGTGCTTGGAGGAGTCGACGATGACCGACGAGCCCGACAGTTCGGCGATGATCGGGTACAGGTCGGCCAACACCGATCGGGCCCGCGCCACAAGGGCACCGCGACCGGCGAGGATCACCGGCAATTGCATCCGGTGGTTGACCCGGGTGAAGAAGGACACGAGCTCGCGCCCGGCAGGGGTGTCCCACCCCCCGACCAGGCGCCGGCCCACCTCCGACCAGAGCTCGCAGTCGCGGACGCTGCGGCCGCACCCGCACAGCTCCCCTGCCGCCACTCCCCGTTCGAAGAGGTTCTTCAGCTCGCCGACGGCGCAGGTCCCCGGCTGCGCGGCGATGAGGCGCTCCAGCACCGTCGATCCGGACCGCCCCTCGCCACCGATGAACAGCACCCTGGTCGACGTGGCCATCGCTCCTGCCGCCGCCGGGTCAGGCGGCCGGATAGCCGAGCCGCTGGGACTCATCGGCGACCAGGGGGAGCACCTCGGAGATCTCGCGTTCGACCTTTCGCCACTTGTCGGCACTCGGCCTGGTCCAGGTGTTCACCACCGGCAGCTTCCGGCTGTAGCGCTCGAGCGGGACGGGATCGAGTTCGGCCCACCTGGCCAGTTCGGCGAGCACCGGGCCGGGGTCGGCGGCCACTTCCTCGTAGCGGATCCGGAATACCCGCCCGGGGTCGGTCGGGAGGTCGCGCCCGCAGTACTCGTTGTACAGACGCCACTGATGGGCGCAGATCTCCATGACCGTGGATCCGTCCAGCCCCTCCCACCCGGGAGGGAGCCCGAAGCACCAGTGCGTGCCCGGATAACCCTTGATGGTGAACCCCGGAGGCAGCTCGAACCGTTGGAACCGCGACTCCTCCGTCCAGCCCCGATAGATCGATGCGATCGACCCGCGAGGGTCTCTCACCACGTACACGAACTGGGCGTCGGGGAAGGCACGAAGCAG
>JBKQRT010000170.1:0-4825 GCA_052143895.1 Acidimicrobiales bacterium
GGCGCCCTGGCCAAATTCGCCCGACTGGTGACCGGCGCCGAGCGGGGCGCGGTCACCGAGCCCTGAGGCCCGGGACCGGTGGTGTCCTGGTCGGCGTTCGAGGCGGCCAATCCCGAGCTGGCGGCCATCGCCACGAGGCGCATCGACGACGAGGGGCTGGTGCTGGTCGGCACGCTGCGCCGGAACGGGTGGCCACGGATCAGCCCGGTCGAGCCGCTCTTCGTCGACGGACAGCTCGAGCTCGGGATGATGTGGCGGTCGAAGAAGGCGCTCGACCTGCTGGCCGACCCGCGGTGCGTCGTGCACAGCACGGTGAGCGACAGGGCGGGCACCGAAGGCGACGTCAAGGTGTATGGGCGGGCCGTGCCGATCGGGTCCGTCGACGAGCGGGAGCGGTACGGTCGCGCCCTCGAGGCGCGGATCGGCTGGCGACCCGACCGCGACTTCCACCTGTTCAAGGTGGACGTCACCGAGGTCGGCTACTTCGTGGTGGCGGACGGGGGGCACCGGGTCCGGACCTGGAAGGCCCCGTAGGCACCGGCGGGCCATGCCGCCCCGGCCCGCCGGATCGGAGGGGCGCCGCGCACTTGTCGGGACCACTCCGGGCGTGCAACAATGTCGTCACCATGCGCCTCCACCCGTCATCCACCATCACCCTGGTACTCGTTTCGTAGCGCACGCGACGCTCTCTCGCCGTGTGCGCTTTCCGACCTCCCAGACGGGAGGTCGTTTTCATGTCCCGCCACGGCTCGGGAAGCAGACCATCGACCATCGACCACCGACCATCGCCACAAGGGAGCACCCGATGGAACTCACTGGAGCACAAGCACTGATCAAGAGCCTGGAGATGCAGCAGGTGGAGGTCATGTTCGGCCTCCCCGGCGGCGCCATCCTTCCGGTGTACGACCCGATCATCGACTCGTCGATCCGCCACATCCTGGTCCGCCACGAGCAGGGAGCCGGCCACATGGCCGAGGGCTACGCGCAGGTCACCGGTCGTCCCGGGGTGGCCATGGTGACCAGCGGGCCGGGTGCCACCAACATCGTGACCCCGTTGGCCGACGCCTACATGGACTCGATCCCCCTGGTGGTGGTGACCGGCCAGGTGGCCACCACCGCCATCGGCACCGATGCCTTCCAGGAGAGCGACATCACCGGCATCACCATGGGGATCACCAAGCACAACTGGTTGATCACCGACGTCAACGACATCCCCCGGGTGGTGTCCGAGGCCTTCCACGTGGCCACCACCGGCCGGCCGGGACCGGTCCTCATCGACGTGCCCAAGGACATCGCCAACAAGACGATGACGTGGTACTGGCCCGAGCCGTCCGACCTCGACCTGCCCGGCTACCGCCCGGTGACCGAGGGTGATCCCGCCCAGGTGCTCGCCGCCGCCGAGCTCCTGCTCGCCGCCGAACGACCGGTGATCTACGCCGGGGGCGGGATCCTGAAGGCCCGCGCCGCCGACGGCCTGCGGGAGCTGGCCGAGCGGACCGGCATCCCGGTGGTGACCACGCTCATGGCGCGGGGATCGTTCCCGGACTCGCACCCGCTGTGCCTGGGCATGCCCGGCATGCACGGCAACTACACCGCGGTCACCGCCCTGCAGCGGTCCGACCTGTTGATCGCCCTCGGCAGCCGGTTCGACGACCGGGTGACCGGTCGGGTCGACTCGTTCGCACCGGAGGCCAAGGTGATCCACGTCGACATCGACCCGGCCGAGCTCGACAAGGTGCGCCGTGCCGACGTGGCCATCGCCGGCGACTGCCGGCTGGTCATCGACGAGCTGCTGGGGGCGTTGGACGCCCTCGGGCTGCCCCACTCGGACGCCACCCGGGGTGGCTCCGGTGGCGCGCCGAGCGACGCCGTGGCCGGCGCGCCGGCCGTGGTCGGGTCGCCGGCGGCCTCGTTCACCCGCCAGCGGCTCGTCCCGTGGCGGGCCCAGCTGAGCGAGTGGCAGCGGCGGTTCCCGCTGGTCTACGACCAGCAGCCCGGCTCCGGGGCGCTCAAGCCCCAGTTCGTCCTGGAGACGCTCCGCGACGCCACGCCGGAGGACACCATCGTCGCCTCGGGCGTGGGCCAGCACCAGATGTTCGCCTCCCAGTGGTGGCAGTTCGACCACCCTTACACGTGGGTGAACTCGGGCGGCCTGGGCACGATGGGCTTCGCCGTCCCGGCCGCCATCGGCGCCAAGGTGGGCCGCCCGGACCGGATGGTGTGGGCGGTGGACGGCGACGGGTGCTTCCAGATGACGGCCCAGGAGCTCGTGACGGCCAGCTCCGAGCGCATCCCGGTCAAGATCGCCATCCTCAACAACGCCTATCTGGGCATGGTGCGCCAGTGGCAGGAGATGTTCTACGAGGAGCGGTACTCGGAGGTGTACCTGTCGCCCGACCTTCCCGACTACGTGGGATGGGCCGAGGCGATGGGATGCGTGGGGATCCGGGTCGACTCGACCGAGGAGGTGGCCTCGGCCATCGACAAGGCCAACGACGTGGACGACCGCCCGGTGGTCATCGACTTCCGGACCGACGCCTTCGAGAAAGTGTTCCCGATGGTGGCCGCCGGTGCCTCCAACGACGACATCATCGTCGACCCCTCGCTCCTCGGGGACGAGGAACGATGAGCGTCTACGGCACCGACAAGCGGCACCACACGCTCACCGTCGTGGTGGAGAACAAGTCGGGCGTGCTGGCCCGTGTGGCCGGGCTGTTCTCCCGGCGCGGCTACAACATCTTCAGCCTGGCCGTGGCGCCGTCCGACGACGAGCGCTTCAGCCGGATCACCATCGTGGTGGACGTGGAGTCGGCGCCCCTCGAGCAGATCATGAAGCAGCTGGACAAGCTCATCCCCGTGGTCTCGATCACCGAGCTCCACCCGGCCGTGGCCCGCGAGCGGGAGCTGTTCCTGGCCACCGTGGAGGCGGGCCCCGACACCCGCGGGCAGGTCATCCAGCTGGTGGGCGTGTTCGAGGGCAAGATCGTCGACGTGGGTCCCGACCGCCTCACGGTGATGCTGGCCGGTGCCCCGACCAAGCTGGACGACTTCGAGGACCTGATCCGCAGCTACGGGATCGTCGAAATGCAGCGGACCGGCCGGGTGGCGCTGCCTATGCTTGACCGGTCCGGGGCACGCTCCCCGAAACCGTCGGCCGGTTCCCCGTTCGCACACGCCACAGCGGTACACACCACAGAGAAGGCAGGTTGAACACGATGGCCACGCTGTACTACGAGAAGGACGCCGACCCGAGCCTCATCGGGAACCGCAAGGTGGCGGTCGTCGGCTACGGATCCCAGGGCCATGCCCATGCGCTGAACCTGTCCGAGAGCGGTGTCGACGTCCGGGTCGGCCTGCGAGCGGGCTCGGCGTCGAAGCAGAAGGCCGAAGAGGCGGGACTCAGCGTGCGATCGGTGGCCGAGGCCGCGGCCGATGCCGACGTCATCATGATCCTCCTGCCGGACACCGAGCAGGCCGCGGTCTACGAAGCGGAGATCGCCCCGCACCTCGAGGCGGGCGACGCCCTCTTCTTCGCCCACGGCTTCAACATCCGCTTCGGGCTGATCGCCCCGCCGGCCGACGTCGACGTGGCCATGGTCGCGCCCAAGGGGCCCGGGCACCTGGTGCGGCGGACCTACACCGAGGGTGGTGGCGTGCCGTCGCTGGTGGCCGTGTCCGCCGACCCGTCGGGCAAGGCCCACGACCTGGCGTTGTCCTACGCCCACGCCATCGGCGCCACCCGGGCCGGCGTGCTCGACACCACCTTTGCCGAGGAGACCGAGACCGACCTGTTCGGCGAGCAGGTGGTGCTCTGCGGCGGCATGACCGCCCTGGTGCAGGCCGGCTACGAGACCCTGGTGGCCGCCGGGTACCAGCCCGAGTCCGCCTACTTCGAGTGCCTCCACGAGCTCAAGCTCATCGTCGACCTGATGTACGAGCAGGGGATCAGCGGCATGCGCTTCTCGATCTCGGACACCGCCGAGTACGGCGATCTGACCCGCGGTCCGCGGGTCATCAACCAGGCGGTGCGAGACGAGATGGGCCGGATCCTCGGCGAGATCCAAGACGGCACCTTCGCCAAGGAGTGGGTGGCGGAGAACGCCGCCGGCCGACCGAACTTCGCCGCCCTTCGCCAGGCGGGTCTCGACCATCCCATCGAGAAGGTCGGGGCCGAGCTCCGCGCCATGATGCCGTTCGTAACCGCCGGGAAGCAGAAGATCCAGGATGTCTCCGGCGGCTGATCGGCGATCCGGCGGCTGATCATCGGCGCAACACCGGTGGTGCCTGCTCGGACGGGGCGATCCGCAGGCGCGCCGGGGGCCAAAATTCCGGGACGGAGCGTGGCGCCGATTTGTCGCGGAGAGCGACGCAGGAGTCGCGGAGAGCGAAACCTAATTCAGTCGATGAGGTCGATGAGATTGTGTCATTTCGCAATAGCCCTGTGCAGAGGTATAAACGCTCCTCCCGCTCGGGTCTGCCCTCGCAACGGTACTGAGTGAACGGCATGTGACGTGTTGTTGAACAAACGGCCCGATGCTGTAGCGAGTGTGTCACATTCAATGGGCACGGTCCGAAATAGGGAATATTGACATTGGACTTCGAGGCTGGATCTTGAGAAGATACTTTCGACTTGAGGCGCGACCGCGTTGGGGAAGTCGAGTCAGTGACGAAAGTGAGGCAGCAATGTCATCCACCAGGAAATCGCGGTCGAGGCGGTGGCCGCTCCCCGTTGCGGCCGCCGTCGGGTCGGTTGCACTGCTCGCATCCGTCGCTGCCGCGCCGGCCGTTGCCGGAGCCGCATCGACCAAGCCGGGTCAGCCCACGG
>JBKQRT010000171.1:0-4552 GCA_052143895.1 Acidimicrobiales bacterium
GCTGATCGCACCGGAACGTACACCCACTCCTACGCGGCCCCTGGAACCTATGAGTTCAGTGACGCAGTAGACGTCATCGGACCTCCGCCGGCCTGTGCGCGGGAGGACGTCACGGGAACGGCGACTGTAATCGTCGCATCTCCCATGCAGACAGCTACTGGCGGAGCGGTCCAATCACCGACTGGCAACATCGTGTGCGGGATCTATTACGGCACGGACATCAGTAATCCGGAGGTCCACTGCGCGACCTTCTCGCCCCCCCAGACGGCTGACATGACGGTGAGTGGCACGGTGACGACGTGTTCGGGGTCCAAATGCAGCCTCGGCAATCCCGGTTTCAATGTGCCTACCCTGGCCTACGGTGCCGCGACGGGTGTCGGCCCATTCCTCTGCGTGTCAGCGATCACCGGCATGACCTGCACCATCACCGGAGGTATGGGATTCACCATCTCTCGATCGGGTGTCGAGCAGATCGGCGGTTGACCTCAATGCCCAAAGCATCGCGTCCGTTGATGCCGCCAGGGCGGATGCAGTCCCGACGCCCTCTGATTGCCGGATCAATAGGTGAGCCCGTCATGAGTAGACGGAGACGCTTGACGAGAGAGATACCGCAGCAGAGGCCTGACTGAACCCTGCCGGTTATGCGTCGCAGAATCTCGGGCTGAAATTGCGGCTCGCTAACGATCGCGAGCACCTGGGTCGTCCTCACTGCACCGGCGGGTGACTGCCTCAGTGGAGCGCACAAATCTGGCCAATCAGCACTCTGAGCTGTGGGTTCACGGTCTGAACCCATGTTTCGTACCCCGCTCAGGAGACATGGGTCAACTGAATGCTGAGGAAGACGGGCGTCGCCCTGTGCCAAAGTGGCCGCTGACCTGCTATTTCTCGCTCTTTGACCGCTTCCACGAGACATGGGGTAACTGAACAGCACCCCGGACTTCGGGTTGCCCGCCAGCACTTGCTGGCTCTGGAGACGGACCGAAACGCATCCCCGACCCGGCAGCACAGGGGACGACCACGAAGCCCTCACGGGCTTCGCCTTCCATGATGTGACGCGAACAACTGACCGGGCCCTCAAGGCTTCCCCTGCGGGCGGCCCGTGGCCGGCCTTGACCGCCCTCCTGGGTTCTCGCTTCCCCGACCACTTTGGCGCGCCCGTCGATCGAGACCCCACCGTCATCTCCGCACCAGAAACCGCCAATGGAGCCTTCGACACCTATTGACGAACTGCGCCCCTTCAGAGATGAATGCTGAGGAACCTCCGGACCGAAGGGATGGCGGTGGAGGATGGCCCACGCCTCGACGACCAATCTCTGACCGCGAGCCCAGTCCTGACTCTTGGCGTTGCCGTTGGAGAAGACTGCATCGGCCATGTGCGGTCGCGAAAGTTCGCACTCGACGCTCGAATACGGCGTGGCAAGAGAGAGCACTTGCTGGGTCGTGCTGGTGAAGCGCTGCCGAATGGCTCCCGAGGAATCCGGCCACAACGCCGCCACTTCGCCGTGGCGACCGGACCACCCGCCCAGTCAATCCTTCGCGTAGTTGGACGCTCCCCACCAATCAACCAGCACGACCGGCTCGGCACCCACCACCCACGCGTCATGGCCCTGTGGGAGGGCGGAAACGTCTCCGGCTCTGCTGTCGAATTCCGTGCCGTCGGCCATTGCGATATGCAGAACGCCGCTCACCTGATACTGGAAGTGTGGCGCTTCGCACAGGTCGGTGCCGGCGATCGGCTTCACATGCTCGGACCAGCGCCATCCGGGCTGGAGGGTGAGGCGACCGATTTCGCTCCCACCCATCGACAGGAGATCGACGCGTCCGTTCTCGAACGTTCGAGTCTCGTCGGGTGTTGCGAAGTTCTTGAGCTCAGCTTTTGCCATGATCCGTCTCCCTTGGTGATCCACCACCGGCCTCGCGCCGACGGCACTGGCGATCATCGCCCCGGAGGCTTGCCACCCGCTTGCCGCAACCGCGGCAAGCCGGTGGAAATGTATCCGTGGCAAGGTGATCGAGAACCCATCACGAGGAGGTCACCATGTCCGACCGGGAGCAGAACGGGCCCGTCGATCGATACCTTGCGGCGATCGAAGGAGCAGCCATGACCAACTGCGACGCTCTGGGCCCCGAGGTGACCCTCGACGCCACCGTGCCCAGCTGGCGCTACCAAGTTCAGGGCAGCTCGGCGGTCAAAGCCGAGTTGTCCCGTTGGTACGCCGACACCGGGGCCTTCGAGGAACTGAAGCGGACGCCGTTGCCTACCGGAGAGCTGGTGGAGTTCACGCTCTGTTGGGAACAGGGCGGCGTTCCCCACGCGGTGCACCAAGCCCATGTTCTCGAAGTCACAGAGGGCCGCATCACAAGGGACCAGGTGTGGTGCGGAGGACGGTGGTCGGCAATGCTGCTCGCCGAGATGGCCGGAGTGAACAGTGACCCGTCCTGAAACTCACCCCGTGCTGCGTGACCTGCTCGATGCAGCCGAGAGCCGGGAGCGATGGGAGCCGGAGGACACTAAGTCGGGCGCCCGCTTCGAGCGTATCGTCATCGCTAGCGAGCGCTACGTCCTGAAGTACCAGGATCCCCGGGACGATTGGCTGCTGCGGGCCACCGGCGATCCGGGCGTGCGCTACGTTCGGCTCTGGGAGCACGGGCTCTTGGAGCGCCTACCCGACGTCGTCGACCCGGCCGTGGTCGCGGCCGCCTTCGACGGCACCGTGGGCATGATTCTCCTCCGGGATGTCACCAACCAACTGCTCACCCCCGGCGAGCCGTTCTCGATGGAGGTACACAGCCGCTTCCTGGGCAACATGGCCGCCACGCACGCCACCTTCTGGGGCTGGCACGACGATATGGGTTTGACCCCGCTGGCCACCCGCTACCTCATCTTCTCCCCGGCGGTGGCCGAGGCCGAGGCCGCACTCGGCTCCGCCGTTGTCGTGCCCAAAGTGATGGCGGATGGCTGGAGTCGATTGCCCGCCGTGTCGCCTGGCGTCGCCGAATTGGTGATGCCTCTGCTCGACAATGTGAGCCCCCTCGTCGCCGCCCTGGAGAAGGTGCCCCACACGTTGGTGCACGGGGACTGGAAGGCAGCAAACATCGGAAGCCACGCCGACGGGCGCACCGTCCTGCTTGACTTCGGGGAGGTTTCGGGCGAGGCGTCGCCCATCGCAGATCTGTCGTGGTATCTGGCGCTCAACTCCGACCTGCTCCCCGAGACGAAGGACAAGGCCATCTCGACATATCGAGCAGCCCTCGAAGGCCACGGGATCGACACCGGCGGGTGGTGGGATCGGGCGGTCGCCCTCGAGATGCTCGGGACCATGGTTCAGTTCGGTTGGGAAAAAGCGCTCGGCGGCCCGGGCCCGGAGTTGGCCTGGTGGGAGGCGTGGGCGGCAGCAGGCGCCACGTGGCTGTAGCCCGACCCTACGACGGCCTGGCCGCCGATTGGGGTACTGCCGCGGGTCTCGTGTACGAACCGCTTGCCCTGTCCCTGGTGCAGGCGTCACCGGTGGCCATGGCCGGGAAGCTGGTCCTCGACCTCGGGAGTGGCACGGGCGCGGTGGCACAGGCCGTGACCGCCAATGGCGCGCGTGTGGTGGTCGCCGACTGCTCCTTTGGCATGGTTGTCCACGGGTACGAACATGGATGGATGGCGATCGTGGCCGACGCACTGGCACTGCCGGTCCGGGACGGCGCTTTCGATGCAGTAGTAGCTGGATTCCTGCTCAATCACCTCGCACCCGCAGTGGCACTGACCGAGATGGCTCGCGTCGTCCGGGCCGGCGGGGTAGTCGTCGCTTCCACCTGGGCGTCGGAGCGGTTGGACCCGGTCAAGGCAGCTATCACCGAGGTGCTCAGCTCATGGGGGTGGCAGCCGCCCGCATGGTACGAAACGATGAAGGCCGAGGTGGAGCCCATCTCCGGTGATCCTCGCTCTCTTAGGGACGCCGCCGAGCAGGCGGGCCTGGTCGACGTCCATGCCACGGTGGTCGCCGAAGATCTGGGTCTTCACGATCCCCGCGCCGTCGTGGCGTACCGGTTGGCGATGCCCCAGATCGCCCCCTGGGTGGCTCGGCTGGGCGAGCCCGCCGACTCAGAACTCGTTCGGCAGTTGTGCATCGCTGTCGCCCCGCACCTGGCAGAGTGGCGGCCCTCGGTGATCCAGCTGACCGCCCGTGTCCCAGCTCAGCCGAGGTAGTGGCTTGCCGCATGATCCAACGCCTCTGCGTGGTCACCTGCTTGTTGGCGCAGGGAGCGCACCCGACGGCCGGCCAGCTCCTCCCACTCGTGAACTCCGAACACCCGAGCCACCTCGGCGGTGATCCACCACCCCTCGAGGCCGGCCACCTGATCGAGACGAGTCAGAAGCCCAGCAACCATCTCGTGGTCAGGAGCGGCGCCGATCTGGTGGGCGGACATGGCGGCCACCAGGCGGGCCTGAATCTCATAGCGAGGCGTGCCGAGCAGTGCGGCGTCGGTGGCCAAGGACTCGGCGCCGGCCAGGGCTCCATCGAAGTCTCGTGTCGCTTGATACAGGCCGGCCCGGATCAAG